>JBNGCR010000213.1:0-9215 GCA_050045915.1 Limnospira sp. | reverse complement strand
CTCTGCCTCCTCTGCCTCCTCTGCCTCCTCTGCCTCCTCTGCCTCCTCTGCCTCCTCTGCCTCCTCTGCCTCCTCCGCCTCCATTCCCGACTCCCTAATACCGACTCCCGACTCCCGACTCCCTTCTCCCCTTCTCCCGGATGAATTTGGTAATATTTTTTAACATTGAAGTCGATTTTAAAATTTACAACCATGACAACCACTCCCACCGCCGCCCAACTGCCCCAGATGGTCGAACTGCGGCCGAGTTACGCCATTCCCCTGGTGTTGGTTCTCGGCTCGATTCCGCTGTTTCTGGTCCAAAAGTGGGTCGCCCTGCCCGTTTCCCTGTTCGGGCTGTTTCTGACCCTTCAGACAGCCACCATTCGCCTGCAATTTACCCCGACGGATTTGGATGTCTGCCGTTCCGGAAAGCTGATCCGGCGATTCCCCTATCGGGAATGGCTGAATTGGGAGATTTTTTGGTCGCCCGTGCCGATTTTGTTCTACTTTCGAGAGGTCAACAGCATCCATTTTCTGCCGGTTCTGTTCGACCCCAAAATGCTGCGTTCCTGCCTGGAAGAACGGTGCGGTTTCGCCCGAGAGTCTCGCCCAAAAGCAGGATGAAAAAAAGGCAAAGTTAAGATATTTTAACGGTAAGCCGTTACAAAATCCGGTCAAATGAACCGCGATCGCGGGCTTCACGTTTCGTAAAAAATCTCACAGAAAACCTTGCGGTTTCCTGTGAGAATATTGGGTCATTGAGATAGCTGCTCCGCGTGGAGCGAAACTCCCCTCAACTTGGGGTAAAGTAGAATAGAATCATAGATCTTTCGAGGAAAGGAGATGCACCCCGATGCTAGAAGACCCTGACGATCGATTAACTCCCTGATGGCTTTCACTAACTCCCCTAAAAACTAGGGGCGAGTGGACGACTTTGGACACTACGGACAAGTCATATTGAACGTTTCCGATCTATCAAGGTGTGCGAGTCTATGTTGATTATTGCAGGTCGGTTTTTGAGAATTCAAGGGGTCTGTTGCAATCACCCACTTTTTTGACCCGTCGGGCGTTTTTCTCGAATACACCGCGAGAATTCACCGACCTTTGGGGAAAACCTGACACCCCGAAACTGCTTTCTCCCGCGATTTGTTCTGTCCGCGTCCACAAGTGAAAGCCGAATATCCTTTTGCCCTGCCGAAGCGATCGCGATCGCTCTTTATTAATAGGTCTGACAGCCGACGGCTGATAAACTTGAGTGAATTGGGATCGCCGGCCAGCATCCGGCCAAATGGATTGATATTCGATCGCACTGGCCTTTCCCGAAACCCCGGAAGGCTGATGCTTTCTCACACCCAGGGTCAAGTGCTTCGGGATGAGCACGTTCGACCCGGATTTGACAACCGATGTAATTTAACCAACCGATTAAATGGACACGAACAAACGACGGGAATCGACCCATACCCTGGTTCGGCGGCAGGCGACACCCAAGGAACGAGAGTTAATCCATTTGCTGGCTAACCTCGGCTGTTCCCAAGCCAGATACGGACTCAAACACGCCACCACCAAAGGAATAGTCTCCCCCGAAGAGAGACTTCGTCTGGCGGAATGGCACTTCCTCCGACTGCAACAAATTCGCCGAATCGAACGCAGTCTGGCGCCGGTTGCCACCCTGAAGCGGGTCTACTTCAAAACTGCCCTGAGTCCCCGCAGCCTGAAATCCCTGAAACTGGTCTGGACCGAAGGGGACAAAACCCGGGTCAAACGGGTCGATCCCGAATTGGACGAAATCCTTTGTGATGCCTTGGACAGGGGAGATACCCTCAAACAGATCTTCTACATCGTCGAGATCAAAGCCCGACTCTTCGCCCCCACCCCCGACGGCGGCAAAGTCCCCCTGTGGGTGCAGGAGTGGGAAGATTCCGGCTACGAGATCAACTTCTTCCCCCCGTCCTTCCCGCAGTGGGCGAATATTACCGATCACTGAGAATTGGGGAATAGGGAATGGGGAATAGGGAATGGGGAATGGGGTAAATTTAAAAATTTTTTCTTCTGCCCTCGCTTTCCTTTCCTCATTATTTCTATGACCTGCACGCGGCGCCATACATAGCCCAGATTGCCATCGCCCGCAGGTAGTGGCTGGCCCGGAATGTACCCGCCGCCGTGATGGCCTCCGGGGTGCGAAACTGGAGGCCGTTGTCGTAGACTTGGCGGATGACCGCTTCGGCGACTTGGAACGCCTCGTTTTTCATCCCCATTTGGATCATGAACGCCCCCAGGCCGAAATTGATCCCCGTCCACACCTCCAGGGGGTGGGTGTCGTCCGGATTTGCCGCTTCTCCGGTCGGTTTCACGCCGTTGGCGGCTCCGAATCGGCCGTTCTGAAAATTTTTGAAACAGGACTCGTAAACGGTTCTGAGGGCCATCAGCGCCCGATCGCGGGACACGATATCCGGCAGATTCAACAACGTCGCGTAAAATTGGCCGCAGAGTTGGTCCGCCATCACCACATCCGAACCGCTTTCGCTGTCGAGGCGATAATAACTGCCATTCCACAGCTTTTCCTCATAGATAGGTTTGGCTAATTCCAACCAATTTTGATAGGTGGCGATCGCATCTTTGGGGTTTGGGGTGATATCCTCCGATTCCGATTCTAAAATTTTCCCGATCGCGATCGCGGCTTCCAACGCCGCCAACCACAACCCGCCGCAGTAGGCACTCACCCCCCGCAACCGCCAATCATCGAAGGTCTGATCCGGCGCCCCGCCATTTTCCGGGATGCCGTCCCCGTCGCGATCGAACGTTTTCAAATAGGCGAGGGTTTCCACCATTGCCGGCCAACAGTCCCGCAAAAATTCCAGATTGTCATCCCCCGCCAACTGATAATCCCGATACACCTGCAACACGAAATCGCAGGGTAAATCCTTCCACAAATTGCAGTCCTGATAGCTGGTGTAATTCGTCTTTTCCCAGGGATGTTCGTTGGGCGCCCCGAGGTCGTGGGGAGTAGCCCCGGCGGCTTTGCGGATGGCTTCGGCCTGATTGTAGCCGATAATTCGGGGGGTATGATCTCTAGTTGCGATCGCCCTCGCGAAGGTCCGCAGCACCGATTTTTCCAACTCCGGCCACAGCATCAACAGGGCGAAAGACCCGTACAGCCGCACGTCCAGACTCTCATACCAACGATAATCCAGACATTCCAACACCGCAAATCGACCGATCGGCTGTTCCTCGTCCGCCGCCGTCCACAGGGTCCCCCCGGCGGTGAGGACGTACAATTCGTTGAATAACGCCATTTTGAACCACGGGGGCAAATCGTCGCGATCGCGGATCGGTTTTTGCCAAGCCTCGATATTCTCCAACCAAGTATCCGAATGCTTCATCGCCGTCCGGATCATCGACCAGGCATTTCGGCCCGTCCGCCCGAAAAAGTCGGTATAGCGGCGGTAATAGCTGACCCCCCGTTCAAACTCGGTGATGGGTAGATCCCAGGCGATAAAAAACGGGATTTTGCGGGTTTTTCCCGGCCGCAGCACCACCCGAACCGCCAACGCCACGCCACTCCGTTCCCCCTCCCTGGCGGGTTGTTCGTCTTCCTCATCCAGCAGCGTCCCGTCCTTGGCGAAATACTCCCAAACGTCGGCCCCCGTGCCTTTGGGGTTCCAGCGGGTTTGGTAATACACCTCGACGGCGGGGTTGGTGATGGTGGCGATCGCGATCTGGCCGTCCCCCTCCCCCACCTCGTCATCGACACTCAGACGACTCATCACGCAACCGACGCGGTGGAAATCCTCCACCAGACGATTATAATTTCCGAGGGAGTCCCCCCACTTGGGTTGATAGTCGTAAACGGGACTGCCATCGTCCCGAACCGTGACCGGGGGGGCGTCCAAAGCGTTGGTGAACCAGCCGACGGTATTTTCCCAGGTCAGCATGATGCTGATGGTAATTAGTTTATCGGTGGGGTTGTGGGCGACCCATTCAAAAACGGCGATCGGATAGCTGGTTTCTTGATAATTTTGAGCCCAAACCGGGGAGAATTGTTCGCAGGTGAGTTGGGTTTGAAAGATATTTTCATAGACGAACCAACTGCGGGGATAGAGGGCGTGATAGGTTCCGGTGGAGGCGGTTTCCGTCGAGGCGGGATACCAATTCCAGGCGGATAAACTGCCGTCCGAGGGCGGTTCCGTACAGAGGGCGTAGGCCTGACGTCCGGCTTCCGTCTCCTCGAATACGCTGAACTGACAGCCCGGGAGGGTGCGAAAAACGTGTTCGCCGCCGTCGAGATGCCAGAGGTTGAAGTCCCCGCGATGCGATCGTCCGATGCAACCCGCCCCGAACCCGCCCAAGGGCATCCCGTGCCAGGGGCCATCGTCCAAATTGCTGGCGTAGCGGACGGTATAGGGGTTTTCCCATCCCAGTCCGATGGGACGGTTCCAGGTGTGGGGCGGGATGTGGTTGGTGGGTGCTGGGTATTTCATGGCTATTGATTTTACCGCTTCATCCGCACGAAGGTACAGGGATAGCCGGAGACGGTATTCTCGAAGGCTTCGACTTTGCGAAACCCGAATTTTTCGTAGAAGCCGATCGCGTTTCGGTTCCCCGCCATCACAATCGTCCAGGTGGGGGAACCGATGAGGTTGATCGCCAACTGTAGCAGGCGCCCGCCGATGCCGCGACCCTGGTAGTCGGGATCGATGTAGAGGAGGATGATGTAGCATTCATAGAGCGCCATGATGCCGACGACTTTTTTGCCCTCGCAGGCGACGAACTTGCGGCAGAGGGGAAATAGCTTGGCGATGTGGGGATTTTTGGCGAGGGGTCGCATCCCCCGTGGGTCGCAGGACCCCTGGAATTCGGCGGGTTGGGCGCGATCGTGGACCCGACAGACTCCTTCCCAATCGCGATCGCGGTAGGGGCGAATGGTGATGGTTGGGAGGGTGCGATCGGATGTGGGTGTCATGGACATTGGGGGGTCGGGATTCTCATATTTATTTTACGGGGAAATGGCGAATTTTCTATTTTGTGACCCCCGCCACTGATCAGAAACCGGGTTTCTACCCGAGTTGACGGGTTCTCCCGCGATCGCTTCAAAGAAACCGGGTTTCTACCCCTCACCAGTTACTCCTCAATTGTGTAAGTTGGGTTCGCACCTCAACCCAATGGAAAAACTATCGGATAAAATGGGTTCATTAATGGGTCGGATCGTCCCTTGGAAAATTCTCTAGGATAGAAGAGGTTACGATGGTACGGACAAATACCAAACCGGAAACCGAAACTTTGTCGCTCAATTTGCCGAAAACAATTCGACTCCATGTCACCCAAGAACAGTTTACCGACCTGGCTTCAATCAATCCCGAATTGAGATTAGAAAGAACCGCGAAAGGAGAGTTAGTTGTGAATCCGCCGACGGGTTGGGAAACGGGAAAACGCAATAGCAGGATTTCGGGAGAGTTGTATCTCTGGTGGCGAAATGCGGGGGAACCGGGGGAGGTTTTTGAATCCTCGACGGGGTTTATTTTACCCAATGGTGCGACTCGCGCCCCCGATGCGTCTTGGATTAGTCCGGAACGTTGGGATGCACTCACACCGGAACAAAAGGGAACCTTCGCGAATATCTGTCCGGATTTCGTGGTGGAGTTGCGATCGGATTCGGATACGCTAAAATCGCTGCAAGAAAAAATGCGGGAGTATGTGGAGAATGGGGCGAAATTGGGTTGGTTAATCGATCCGCAAAATCGAACGGCGGAAATTTATCGGCCGGGGTTGGAGGTGGAGGTGTTGTCAAGTCCCGCCGAGGTATCCGGTGAAGACGTTTTGCCCGGTTTCGTGTTGGATTTGCGTCGAGTTTGGAGTTGAAATGCGATCGCACCTGTCCCGCCATTGACAAGAATAGCAGTTCGTTTCAGAAACCGAAAAGACTCAACTTGACTCCCCTCGCCCAGAATTGGGAGAGGGGCTGGGGGTGAGGGCTTTACGAGTATCTCAAGCCCCCTAAATCCCCCAACTTTGGGGGACTTTTATTCTCCCCTCGCCCAGAATTGGGAGAGGGGCTGGGGGTGAGGGCCGGATCTCAAAGTCCCCCTTTTGAAGGGGGATTTAGGGGGATCGTCCGTCAATTTAAAGAGTCGGAGAATCCCCCCTAACCCCCCTTGGAAAAAGGGGGGAAAAGAGTATATCACTGGGGCAGCAAGTTTTTACCGAAAGTGATTCGAGGGAAAAAGAAAACCTCGCCGGGACAGATAAAATTGCCCTGGAATCCCCCCGATGTGGAAAACGCGGAGGTGGCGGCAGTGGCGGAAAAGTTTGTGAAAGCCAACTGCTACATGAGTGAGTTGAATGAATCACTCCTGAAATGCTCTGGGAGCGTATGACGCCCCCACAATTTCACTCCGAAGTCCGGTACAGGAAAAAACCGGCGACGCCCAACCCCAACAGGGTGGGAAGCCAAGCCGCCATGAACGGACTGAGGATGGCTTTCTGACCCATCGCGCCGGTGATAAAGGAGAGTAAATAATAGGCGAAAATGATCATGACGCTGACGCCGAAACTGGTGGCGCGGTTGGTGCGGCCGGGGCGGGAACCGAGGGAGGCACCGAGGAGTCCGAACACCACGCAGACGAAGGGGAGGGCGTATTTTTGTTGGATGCGGACTTGGGTTTTGATCACCTTCTTTTGGTCGCCGCTCATCTTCATCAGTTGCAGGTATTCTTGGGTTTGGGCGATGTTCATTTCGCCGTATTCGCGATCTTCGGATGCCAAATCTAAGGGGGCGCGAGAGAGGTGCAATTCCTTGTGGTCGAAGCGGGCGATGTTGCGATAAGACCCGTCCGGATCGACGAGATAAACGGTGCCTTCGTAGAAATCCCAGGTGGTTTGGGTGGGGTTCCAAACGGCGCTTTCTGAGGAGATAATTTGGGTGATGCCTTCTCGGGAGCGATCGAGGATTGTGACGCCCTGCATTTCGCCGTTCTCGAATTCTTCCGCGTAGAATAGCCGCACCAAAACGTTGACTTTTTTATCGGAATTCGGGAGGCGCACCCGCCGATATTCGGGGTAAAAAATATTATGTTCTCGGATAGGGATTTCGTCTTGGTTGAGGGCTCTTTCTAAGGTGTATGAGGCGCGATAGTTGGCGGCGGGGACGATCAGTTCGTTGAAGGCGAAGGTGAGCCCGGTGACGAAGAAGCTGAAAATGACGGCGGGAATGACGAGGCGGTAAATGCTGATCCCGCAACTGCGGAGGGCGATCAATTCGCTGTCGCTGGACAGGCGCCCGTACACCATCAGGGTGGTTAAAATCATCGACATCGGGAAGGCGAGGACGATGAAATCGGGCATTTTCAGCAGGAAGACTTGAAAGGCAATGCCCACCGGAAGGCCGGATTCGGCGACTTTTCGCACCAGTTCAAAGACGGTGCCGACGGTGACGGCAACGGAGGTGAACAATCCTACGCCAAAGAGAAAGGGGGGGATCAGTTCTTGGATGATGTACCGATCCAGGACTGATAAATTGGGGAGTCGAAATGAGGCAGAATTTAGAGATTTTGAAACCGATAATTTCATAACTGGAAATTGTCACCGAGATAATACTGTCGCACTAGGGGATTATTGTAGAGTTCTTCGGCTACGCCAGAGGCAAAAATTTGTCCGTCCCGCATGATGTAGGCGCGATCGGTGATCGCCAGGGTTTCGCGGACGTTGTGATCGGTGATCAGGATGCCCATGTTGCGATCGCGCAAAGAAGCCACGATCGCCTGCATCTCCGACACCGCGATGGGATCGACCCCGGCGAAGGGTTCGTCCAGCAGCAAAAAGTGGGGGGGTTCGGGTCCCGATGCCAGGGCGCGGGCCAGTTCCGTCCGCCGCCGCTCCCCCCCGGACACCTGGATGCCCAAGTTGCAGGCGACTTTTTCCAGGCGGAAATCCCGCAACAGGCTGTCGAGCCGGTGTTCCCACAGGGGGCGGGGGACGTTGGTCTGTTGGAGGATCAGCAGGATGTTATCCCGGACGCTGAGATGGCGGAAAATGCTGGCTTCCTGGGCGAGATAGCCGATGCCGAGTCGGGCCCGCCTGTGCATCGGCAAGTCGGTGATATCGCGATCGTCGAGGTAGACGCTCCCCTGGGTGGGTTTTTCCAATCCCGTGGCGATGTAGAAGGTGGTGGTCTTCCCGGCGCCGTTGGGACCGAGGAGGCCGACGATTTCTCCCTGGGCGATCGACAGATTCACCCGACTGACAACGGTGCGCTTCCCATAGGATTTGTGAACATTTTCGAGCACAATTCTCATCGCCATTCAGCAGGTTTCCACGGGTTGACTATAGCGCGGCGTGCAGGTAATAGATAATAGGAAACTGAAATCACGTAGCCAGTTAAGGCTTAAGCTGGTCAGCTACCTGAAGGGGAGGGCACGAAGCCCCCGTGCTTCAGCCGGGGGTGCTGACGCCTCGCTCATCGCTATAACTCTCAAGGGTAGCACGTCTGCAAAGTTGCCATTCCTGCCGAATCCCTTCAAATCCTCCGATTATTGAACCTGACTCGGGGGAGAACTCAAGGGATTTTTGAAGGCGGGTTTGGGGTTGAAGGGCTCGGTGTCTGCCGTTTTGGGTCCGGCGGTTTCGTCGGGGACCAGATAAATGGACTCCACCTGGCCGCCACCTTCGGGGGTGGCGATGAACCGACCCTCATCGATGAGATAGGTGACGGTTTCTCCCCTGATGCTGTTTCCCTCCTGCAAAACGAAGACGTCGCCGCTGAGGACGATGCGGCGCTCCCGGCTGAAGTATTGGGCCTGGGCCGCGGTAGCCTGGATGTTGCGGGCGGGGTAGTCAATTTGCACGTTGCCTCTAGCCGTGACAATCCCCGTGTTGGCGTCGGCTTCCTGGATGTCGGAGCGGACGGTCATGGCGCGGCCGGGGGCTTGGGGGGTGGCGGCGGCAGTCTGGGCGCGACTCGGGGAGGGGGCGAAGACTGCTTCGGCGAAAATGACGGTGGCGAAGGCGATCGCGATCGCCGGAATCAGCGCCAGGTGGGAGAGCGGTCGGTTGGGCAGTCGGTCAGTGAGCATGATGGCGTATGCAAATGGCGAGTTGACGACAATGAAAATCTTTGAGAGGCTCTGTGTGCCTTTATTTTATCTCCATACGGAAAAGATGCAGGACTGGGGCGGAGGGGGCTCCAGGGGCAGAGGGGGCAGAGGAGGCAGAGGAGGCAGAGGAGGCAGAGGAGGCAGAGG
>JBNGCR010000212.1:0-9231 GCA_050045915.1 Limnospira sp. | reverse complement strand
CCAGCTTAAGCCTTAACTGGCTACGTGAGCGAGCAAGAGTTAAAGTTCCTACCCGAGAATGCGTGCTAGTTCCCGGCTCTAGAACCGAATCGTTAAACAGTCCTAAGGGGTTAAGACAGTGCGATTTGGAAAGTACCGACTCTGAACATTAGCGTTCGCGGAGCGTGCGCGTTAGCGCTTAGCAAACATTACCCCGCAAGGGAGTCGGAGCCAACCATAGCTCCATGGAGGGGCAACCATACCCCTCCACCCCGCAAGGGGGTGCTGGCGGCTAAAGCCGCTTGAGTCGGTTTTCCTCTCCGCGATCAATCACGGAGCTTCCAACCCTCCCAAAAGTTTTACGTGATTTGTGTCCGCTCTCCCGGCGAGGGGCAGCAAATGTCACCCTCAAAAATGATGTTTGAGATGTCATTGCAGTTTTGAAGGGTCTGGGAATCATTTCATATTTATAGATTCGGATATTTTCCGAATCGTTTTCCATCGTTGCCGTATCAAAAAAAAATGGGGAAATTATGAGTTTCTTTGAATCAGACATTGTACAACAGGAAGCCAAGCAATTGTTCGAGGATTATCAGTCTTTGATCCGGCTCGGCGGCGACTACGGAAAGTTCGATCGCGAAGGTAAAAAAATCTTCATCGAGCAGATGGAATCCTTGATGGATCGGTATCGCGTCTTTATGAAGCGGTTTGAATTGTCCGAGGATTTCATGGCTCAAATGACGATGGAACAGTTAAAAACCCAACTGGGTCAATTTGGCATCACCCCCGAACAAATGTTTCAACAGATGAACATGACGTTGGAACGGATGAAATCGGAATTGGAAAAACAGTCCTAGCATCCGAACTCGGGCGATCGCCAATTTAGAGAACCCGGAGGGTACTGGGGACTCGGCGGAGGTATGGGCTCGCCCCTGGGCCGAAGCTGGAAAGCCACCAAAACCCTCGGGGTGGGGGAGGGGGAATTGTCGGCGCGATCGCACCTGCGGGCGAGAATGTTGTTAAAATACGTTAAGCAAACTCCGCTTCTGCTATATCGGCTTATCGACGTTACCCCCTATGACTGACGTTCCTGTTTCCCGGATTCGCAACTTTTCGATCATCGCTCACATCGACCACGGCAAATCCACCCTCGCCGATCGCCTGCTCCAGGACACGGGGACGGTCGCCGACCGCCAGATGAAAGAGCAATTCCTCGATTCGATGGATCTCGAACGGGAACGGGGGATCACGATCAAACTCCAGGCGGCGCGGATGAATTATACCGCTAAGGACGGCCAGAATTACGTCCTCAACCTGATCGACACCCCCGGACACGTTGATTTTTCTTACGAAGTGTCGCGATCGCTGGCCGCCTGCGAAGGGGCCCTGTTGGTGGTGGATGCCTCCCAGGGGGTGGAAGCCCAAACCCTGGCCAACGTCTATCTGGCCCTCGAAAACGACCTGGAAATTATCCCCGTCCTCAATAAAATCGACCTCCCCGGCGCCGAGCCGGAACGGGTGAAGGGGGAAATTGAAGAAATTATCGGTTTGGACTGTTCCGGGGCGATCGAAGCGTCGGCTAAGGAGGGGATCGGGATCAAAGAAATTTTAGAATCCATCGTCCACCTGGTGCCGCCCCCCCAGGACACGGTATCCGAGAAACTGCGGGCGCTGATTTTTGACAGTTATTATGACAGCTACCGGGGCGTGATCGTTTACTTCCGGGTCATGGACGGGACGGTTAAAAAGGGCGATCGCGTCCGGTTGATGGCCTCCAAAAAAGAATACGAAATTGACGAATTGGGCGTCCTTGCCCCCACCCAAAAACCCGTGGACGAACTCCACGCCGGGGAAGTGGGCTATTTCTCCGCCGCCATCAAAGCCGTGGAAGATGCCCGGGTCGGCGATACCATCACCCTCGCCAAAACCCCCGCCGATGCCCCCCTCCCGGGCTACACGGAAGCTAAACCGATGGTGTTCTGCGGCCTGTTCCCCACCGATGCCGACCAGTTCCCTGACCTGCGGGAGGCCCTCGATCGCCTCAAACTCAACGACGCCGCCCTCTCCTACGAGCCGGAAACCTCCAGCGCGATGGGGTTCGGGTTCCGCTGCGGCTTTTTGGGGC
The DNA here is from genome assembly GCA_050045915.1 of Limnospira sp. Taxonomy (GTDB): domain Bacteria; phylum Cyanobacteriota; class Cyanobacteriia; order Cyanobacteriales; family Microcoleaceae; genus Limnospira. The sequence goes on along the minus strand of JBNGCR010000212.1, from coordinate 7,127 downwards.
TGCTGCACATGGAGATCGTCCAGGAACGGTTGGAACGGGAGTACGACCTCGATCTGATCGTCACTTCCCCCTCCGTGGTGTACCGCGTCACCACCAGCACCGGGGAAGTCCTGATGATCGACAACCCCACCAATTTACCCGACCCCAACCACCGGGAGAAAATCGAGGAACCCTACGTCCGGGTGGAGATGATCACCCCGGAAACGTTTGTGGGGACGCTGATGGAACTGTCCCAGAGTCGGCGGGGCGATTTCAAGGATATGAAATATCTGACTTTGGGGCGGACGACGCTGGTTTACGAGATTCCGTTGGCGGAAGTGGTGACGGACTTTTTCGACCAGATGAAATCGCGATCGCGGGGATATGCCAGTATGGAATATCACTTTGTCGGCTATCGGGCCAATCCCCTAGTCAAACTGGATATCATGATCAATAAAGAGCCGGTGGATTCCCTGGCGATGATCGTCCACCGGGATAAAGCCTACAATGTCGGGCGGGCGATGGCGGAAAAACTCAAAGAATTGATTCCCCGCCACCAATTTAAAGTTCCCATCCAAGCCTCGATCGGTTCCAAAGTCATCGCCAGCGAACATATCCCGGCTTTGCGTAAGGACGTGTTGGCGAAGTGCTACGGCGGCGACATCAGCCGGAAGAAGAAACTGCTGCAAAAGCAGGCGAAAGGGAAAAAGCGGATGAAGGCTTTGGGTTCCGTTGACGTTCCCCAAGAGGCGTTTATGGCGGTACTCAAACTCGATCAAAGTTGATCGTTCCATCCCAACCCGGTTTCTAGGAAACCGGGTTTTTGGTTGGATTTTCAGGGAGAAAAATTGACTTTTTGCCATTCCCAAACCCTACACCCCTCGATGGGGCGCTATATGATGGCAATCGGGAGTCATTTGAAAATCTTCTCGCCCCCCAACCCCCAATTCTGGGGGCTTTGGTTCGATCAAATTTTTACTCATCATTTCACACTGCTATCTCCCTTACAGCATGAGGCACACAACCCAACCCACAGTCCTTCATATCAAGTCCGCTTGAATGCTTACGCAATCGTTTGAGAAAAGGCAATCGGCAAAAGTTTTGAGCCGCTTCAGAAGGTAGCAAGGAAACCCAGCAATTATAACGGTTTGAGCGGACATGATTTAAAACGGTAAACCCGGTACGGACGGGCCGGGAATCGGCGGCGACGGAATCGGAGGCGTGGGGAGACTCGCCGAACAATTAAAGCCGGGGAATAGGCGAGAACAAATGGAGAATAAGGCCCCTTCCGGAGTCACCGGAACCTGAAATCCTGAGAACAATTCCCCCCGCACGATCGCCACAAATTCCTCGGCGGTAATCTCTTCGATGGGACCCAATAACTCTCCCAAAACCGACACTTTTTCCCCTTCAGTTAACTGCACGGGTTCCGTCGTCCCGTCGTCGGATTCGACCTCCACCGTGCCCTCCAAAACCTTGATGTTTCCCGTTTCTCCATCTTCGGTTTCCATGATATATAAGGTTCCCTGAACCCCCACGGAAAACCCGGCGATGCAGCCGTCCACGGGGCCGCTGACGAGGACTTGACCCCGTTTCACTTCCACGCATTGGCCCACCGTCACCCTGGCGTTGGTGCCGATGCGACCCGCCGCCCCGTTGTTGAAGACCAAACCCGCCCGAGACTTGGCGGTGTGGACGACTTGACCGAAGTTCGCCTCATCTGCAACTTCGGCTTGTTTTTCCTCGATAAAAACCTCCGGGCCGTCGATAATTTCTTGGACGATCGCCAAGTTGATTTGGGCCTTTCCGGGGCTGGGAAATAGTCCCCATAACATAATCAGAAAAAATCCGAACGAACCGACGACAATCCGACGCCATAGGCGGCGGTTCCTTACAATAGAAAGCAATTGCCACATAGGTGAAAGAAAAACGAATCTAAATCGATAAGGTAGGAAGCCAGACCGTTATTTATGCAAATGGGTTTAAATTGATTTTATCTTAAACTGTCTGAGAATGTTCTCAAATGCGATATCCCGGTATTCTATTACTATTCAGTTTAATTGTTTCCGGATTGGCAGACCCGCCGATGCTGGGTTTTCCTGTCGCCCAAACGGAATCCGATGCGGCCCAAACTACCTTCAACCGGGGCGTTCAGTCCCGCAACATCGGCACCGCCGAAGCCCTGAATCAAGCGATCGCCGATCTGGAAACCGCCCGCAACCTGTGGCGGGAGGCGGGAAATGTCGCCCAGGAAGTCACCGCCCTCAATTGGCTGGGGTTGGTTTATGCGGATTTGGGTCGATATTCGGAGGCGATCGCGGTTTATCGCCAGATTTTGGAACGCCTCCCCGCCGCCCGAGACGACGAAAATCGCCCCTTCACCGAAGCGAGCACCCTGCTTTCTACCGCAAAAATTCACTCCCGCCGGGGGAATTATCAAGAGGCGATGGAACAGTTGATGCGATCGTTGGAATTGTGGCAAAAAGTGGGTTATTCCGCCGGAGAAGCCGCCGTCCGCAACGAATTGGGACTCCTCTACGTCCGCCTCGGAGACTTCGATCGCGCCTTGGAAGAATACGATCGCCTCTTTTCGGAAATTGCGGATCTCGGAACCGGCGATCGGGCCGCACTTCTCAACAACCGGGGACAGGTTCGCGCCGAACGGGGAGAGTGGGAAACCGCCCTCGAGGACTACCGCCAAGCGTTGAATTTGTGGCAGGAATTGGGGAAAATTCGCGAACAGGCCGCCACCCTAAATAATATCGGTTTCGCCCAAACCGACTCCGAGAAATTTCGGGAAGCCCTCGATACTTATAACGAGGCGTTACTGTTGTGGCAAGAAAGTGGCGATCGCGGCGGGGAGGCCAGCACCCTCAGCAATATCGGCTTCGTTTATACCCGGTTAAATGAACCGGAAAAAGCCCTGGAATTTTGCGATCGGGCGTTGCCATTGCGGCGGGAATTTGGCGATCGCGATCGGGAGGCGACGACCCGCTATTGTTTGGCGATCGCGTACCGACAACAGGGAAATTTGACCGAAGCCAGAAGCCACATCGAAACCGCTTTAAACATTATCGAAGATCTGCGAACCAATGTCAAGCGCCAGGAGTTGCGAACCACATTTTTGGCCTCCAAACAGGAGTATTACGAGTTTTATATCGACTTGTTGATGGAACTGCACCGCCAGTCTCCGGAGTCCGGTTTTGACGGGTTGGCGTTGCGGGCCAGCGAACGGGCGAAGGCGCGATCGCTCTTGGATATTCTCAGCGAGGGCAACGGCGAAATTACCGCCGGAATCAGCCCGAAATTATTGGCAGAAAAACGGCAATTGCAACAGCAAATCGCCGCCGCAGAAGCCCGACGGGTGAAGCTGTTGAGCGGTTCCCACACCGACGAACAAAAACAGGCGATTACTGACGAAATTGAAGACCTCCTTGATCGCCTCGAAAATCTGCGCGACACCATCCGCGCCACCAGTCCCCGCTACGCCGCCCTCACCCAACCCCAAGCCCTCGATTTGGCGGCGATTCAACGGGACGTTCTCGATGAAAATACGGCGTTATTGGAATACGCGATCGGGCGCGATCGTTCCTATTTGTGGGTCGTCACATCGGAGGAAATTCGCAGCCATGAACTGCCCGGAAGGGAAGAAATCGAAGCGGCAGTCCGCCACTTTCGAGAGGCTATACTCGCCCCCAGTTTGCGGTTCAGGCCATCCATTTTTCAGAAGGCCGGAACCGACCTCCGGGCCGCGATTATTCCTGCAAAACTTCCCGATAAACAGCGGTTGGTTATCGTCGCCGATGGGGCATTACAGTACGTCCCTTTCGTCGCCCTCCCCACCGAAGGAACCCGTATTTTGGATAATAAAAAGGTGCCGCTGATCGTCCGCCACGAAGTAATAACTTTACCATCTGCTTCCACTTTGGGAGTATTGCGACAGCAAATAAAAGGGCGGACTCCACCCCCAAAAACCTTGGCAATTTTCGCCGATCCGGTATTTGGCTGCAATGACGATCGCGTGAAACCGTCCCCCACCTGCGAGGGAAAATATCTGCCACCGGACTTGGAGCGATCGGCCCGAGAATCGGGGGTTTTGTTCGATCGCCTCATCCACACCCAAACGGAGGCGGAGCAAATTTTATCGTTAATTCCGGAGTCGGAAACGGCTCCAAAATTCGGGTTTTCCGCCCGCCGGGAAGTCGCCACCACCCCGGAATTGAGCAACTATAAAATGCTGCATTTCGCCACCCACGGACTCCTCAACAGCGCCACGCCGGAACTGTCGGGGCTGGTGTTATCTCTGGTGGACGAACGGGGTCAACTGCTGAACGGGTTTCTGCGATTGTACGATATTTTCAACTTGAATTTACCCGCCGAACTGGTGGTTTTGAGCGCCTGCGAGACGGGTTTGGGGCGGCAGGTTCGCGGCGAAGGGTTGATCGGTTTGACGCGGGGTTTCATGTACGCGGGGGCGCCCCGGGTGGTGGTGAGTTTGTGGAGCGTTGACGATCGCGCCACGGCGGAATTGATGGTGAAATTTTATCAAAAAATGCTGGATGGGGGGCAGTCTCCGGCGGCGGCGTTGCGATCGGCTCAGATCGATTTGTGGCAGTCTTCGGAGTGGAATTCCCCGTTTTTTTGGGCGGGATTTACCCTGCAAGGAGAGTGGGAAGAGTGAGGGTTTTGGGTGCGATCGGCTGGTGGAAGTGTAACAGGCAAAAAATGAATAAGAATTGTTAACAACTGCTGGACAGGACTTGAAGGAGGCGTTACAGTAGAAAATCATAGGCTCGCGATCGGGCTTGGACGCAGTTCCGGAATGCGCCGAGGCTCGAAGGTTCTGGTGTGCGATCTATTGTAGCTACCCTCAACACTACCATCATGAAAGCCAACGAAATCAACCTCAACAAATTTTTGTCTCAGAGTGACACGCGATTTGTCATCCCAATTTATCAAAGAAATTATGATTGGGGTGATTCACAATGCAAACAGCTTTTAGATGATATTTTGGAACTCAGCAATAAAGAAGAGCTTAACGCTCACTTCATTGGCAGTATTGTGTACATTCGCGATGATGTTTACTCCGTTTCAGATATTAATGAATTGACGATTATTGACGGACAGCAACGCCTCACAACTGTCACTTTAATTTATCTGGTTCTACACAGATTGGCTCAAGAACTAGGCAAAACATCTTTAACGAATCAAATTTATGAAACTTACCTTATCAATAAATTTGCGGAAGGCGACGAAAAACTTAAGTTAAGACCAACCGAAAACAATGATCGAGCATTAAAATATATTTTGCAAAATGACAATCTCAAAGAATATACCGATTTTTCTCGAATAATTGAAAATTTCAATTATTTCCAGTCCAGGATCTCAGAAGAGAATTATCAGTTTGTCCTTAAGGGATTAAAAAAATTGATGTTTGTCGAAATTTCACTTGAAAGAGGAAAAGATGATCCCCAAAGGATTTTTGAAAGCCTTAATTCGACGGGACTTGAATTATCTCAAGCCGATCTGATCCGAAATTATATTTTGATGGATCTCAATCGAGAATTACAAAACAAAATTTACACAGTATATTGGGAACACATTGAAAGGCTGGCTAAAGATGAATCTAAAAATGCTAGTAAAGTCTCTGACTATATCAGGGATTACCTGACCCTCGAAAATAAAAAAATACCCAACAAAAACAAGGTTTATCAAGAATTTAAGTTCAAATATCCGACATCAACAGTGGCGGTTTTAGAGCAAAACCTGACTGTTCTCAAAAAATTTGCTTATCATTACAACAAACTCTTAAATCCAGCCAACGAAAAAGATCGGGATATTAGACTTCAGCTTGAATACATCAACCGACTTGAGATTAATGTTGCCTATCCATTTTTAATCAAAGTTTATGATGATTATTCAAGTCGCGCAATCACCAAACAAGACTTTATTAGTGTCTTAGAATTGATTCAATCTTTTACCTGGAGAAGGTTTATCATGGGTCTGTCAAGTAATTCACTCAATAAAATTTTTATGCGCCTTTATGAAGATGTGAATACTCAGAACTATCTTTACTCATTACAATTGTCTTTGATTCAGAAAAAGGGAAGCCAAAGGTTTCCGCGTGACCGAGAATTGATCGATGCACTCGAACGAAAAAATATGTATGAAATAAAGGCAAAAAACAGAATGTATTTTTTGGATAGACTTGAGAATTACCAAAACAATGAACCCGTCAAAATTGAAGACAATGAAGATATTACTGTAGAGCATATATTTCCTCAAAATCCAGTTCAACAATGGAAAAATGAATTGGGTGAAATGGAATTTAATACTATCAATAATAATTATTTGAACACGATCGCAAATCTGACACTTTCTGGCAACAATGGAAAATTAGGAAATAAAACTTTTATCGAAAAAAGAGATATGAATGTTGACGGAAAAGAGCAAGGCTATAAATATAGTCGGCTTTGGTTGAATCGCTATTTGAGCGAAATTGATCGATGGGGAATAAAAGAGATTGAAACTAGATTTGAAATGATTGTAGATCGCTTCTTAAAAGTCTGGCTTTTCCCAGATATTGAAATTGAAGAAAAAATGGATTTTAACGAAGTCAATATTTTTGACGCAGAAGATCCGACGGGCAAAAAGTTGAAGTATGCGATCTTTTTTGATCGAAAGCTTGAAATATCAGAGATGAGCAAATTATATCTAGAAGTGATGAAACATTTTTTTGATTCTCAACCTCAAGCATTCTTCACTTCTGATTTGGCAGAAAAAATAAGTCTGACCAAAGATCCGAATCGTTGCAGGCAAGCCACTGCGATTAATGAAACATATTTTATTGAAGCAAACATAGATAATAAAGGAAAATTTGAGCGCATAAAAAAGGCTTTGACAATTTTCGATTGTGAGGATGAACTCATCATCAAGTATAAATCATAAATTATGTGTTTGATGAGAAAGGTGAGGCAGTCCATGCCCGAGTTTTATGGCATACCGAATTGTACGAATAAATCCAGTTACGAGCGAATAAGAAAACTACTCCGAAGTCCGAGTCATTCTTGGCTTCCTCTGCTGAATAAACTCGGCAAAATCTTTGACTTCTTCCAGCCAAGCTTCCGGCATTTCCTCAATCAACGTCA
>JBNGCR010000211.1:5167-9296 GCA_050045915.1 Limnospira sp. | reverse complement strand
CATCCGTGCTTTAAAAAGACACGGCTTTCAAGCTCTCGTCCTTTTCTCGTAAAACCGGATGTTTTCGCCCGTCCGGTACGGTTGACAAATACTCGTAATTTTCGATTCATCAGTTTAATTCCAATTTCAATGACACCTGGTCTGTCTGCACCTCAGCCTGAAACACCGGCTTTTATGCAAACCGAAATATTTTGTTACAAATCGGGATATCACTCCTCAACTTTAGCCGATTTGGGGTCGTTTCCCCAGCCCGAACTCGGGTCATTTAGAAACTTTTTCCACCCATTTGCATAAAAGTTGAGTTTTTCCCAGATAAGTATTGTGAAGGCACTCGCACTCCTCGGGAGGAACTGCAAATGAATGTAACAACCACGGCTATTTTATTCCTGTCTCTGTCTACCTTGAATTCCACCCAACCCGAATCCGAGCTGGTTTCCACCAAAACCCTGCCACTCTCCATCGCCTTGGTGACTCCCGAACTCGCGGCGATTCAGACCGCCAATAACGTGGATGAAAGCGATGACGATTGCGACATTGTGCCTCCCGCTTAACCCGCGATCGCACGGGGGGATCGTCCGCCTTGAGGCATCCCCCCATCCTCAATTCCGATCGCTTTCCAAGGAGAAGATTATGACCTGTCAAACCGATCGCTACGGCCGCCCCCGATGCCACATTACCGCCCATCCCGATCGCCCTCACGACCAGTTTTGTTCAGCCTGTGGGAAACAATTTCACCCGGTCGAAAAATGGAACGATATTATTGTCGTGATTTTGGCGGTTTTGGCATTGCTCGTCCTCACCCTGACTCGACTCCAACAACCGTCCCGAACCGAAACATCAATTCCTAGCATAGACAATGCCGAATCTGTCATTCCCCGGTAATTAGATCCTCCTCCGGTTCGGTTTCCTCGATCCCTTCCACCCGTCGCTTTGCCTCGGTTTCCCATTGTCTGAATTCGGGATATTTCCAGGATTCATTTTTAAACTTAGTTTTCTCGCGACCGATCTGGAGTCCCTCCCGCCAATAGTCCGAAGCGGTTTTTTCGTCCCCCGTCGCCTCCTTAACCTGTGCCAGGAGATAATAGGCGGCGACAGAACTGGGTTCCAATGCGATCGCCCGTTTTAGTTTTTCTTCCGCCTCGGAATAGCGTTTTTGTACCAGATAAGCCCAGCCCAAATTTTTAAATAATGCCGCCCGAATGTGCTCGATTTCTACTTCGTTCAAAATCGGTAAAATGGATGCGATCGCTCCTTCACTGTTGCCGGAAATAATCTCCAACCTCGCCAAATTACTCAAGGCTGAATATTTGGATTTTGACTGATTGCAGGCGATGGCTGAATTGTAATGTTTTTTCGCGGCATCTGTTTGTTCTAATCGGTCGTAAGTTGACCCCAGGTTAAAATGAGCTGCCCCCAAATCAGGATGAAATTGGATCGCCCAATGGAAATAAGGTTTGGCATTAATAGACTCCCCTTTCATGATTTTTTGATAGCCGATTTGGTTGAAAAATCGTCCGATTTTTTTTACAAATAAATCGCGATTATCTAAAATATTGAAATCGGAGAATCCCAGGGAATTGAATATTTCTGATTCATCCCAGTCTTCCTGATTATTTTGTGATAAAATACGGGAGATTTTTTGCATCAAATCTTGAATCACAAATTGCCGAAATGCCGGGTTGATCGTGAATTTCAATTCGCCAGATTTATCATTTTTATTCAGAAGCGATCGCCGCTCCAAAGATTGCGTTTCTGGATTGACAGAAATCGTTTCGGTCATGATAATAACCCGATTCAAAAGTGTTTTTTCTTCCGGCGATAGCCGTTGAAATACAGGTTGAAACAACAGATTTAGCCATTCTCCCATCCAAGCAAGTTTGTGAAACGTGCCGAAAACCAGGCGATTATAGTTCATAAACGAGTCGAGATCTGCCCCGAACATTTCCTGGGCTTTTTGACTCGCCAGCCGCAATAGCAGGGGATTTCCCCCACAATCTTCGACCAATTGGCTAGTTGTATCACTTTGTGAACTTTTGTCGCCCAAAATGCCGGCGATCAGCTCCCGCCCCGCCGCTTCCGACAATCCCCCCAACCGCATAATCCGCACGGGCTGGGTATTTCCGGCCATCAACGATACCTCTAGGGGCAGTTCTTGTGCGATCGCCACCACACAACTGCGATGGTGCAGTTCCCCCACCCGCCGCAGCAGTTCCCCATAATCCTCATAGCCCTCTCGATAATTTCCGGCCAGTTGTCCGCCATCAAACAGATGTTCGATGTCATCCAAAACCAGCAGACACCGGAAAGCATCAAAACAGTCAATTAACTGAGAAATGTGCTTTCCGGGGTTTGGGGAGATGGGAGGGGAACCGGACAAGCCCTCGATGAGCTCCCCCAATAGTTCCGTCAGGGGGGGTGCATAACGCAGACTCCGCCAAATTACCCGCTCGAAATCAGGTTCTAGGTTTTTCACCAATGTAACCGCCAGGGCACTTTTGCCGATTTTCCCGGGTCCGAACAGGGTGACAAGTCGGGTGCGATCGCTGACGAGCCAACTCCGCAACTGGATCAGTTCCTCGTCCCGTCCATAAAATGCCGGGACATCTGGCACTTGTCCCTCAATTTGGGAGCGTGATTTCCAAAACTCTCCATTTTTCGGGGTCGAGCCTGAAGAATGATAGCGATTGAGGAGTCGATGTTTCAACTCCATCAGTTTCCCCGGACCCTCTCCCCTGATCTGAAATTTTTTGTACACTTCCCCCAACCGCTTGCGGACGGCAACCCCACTCAAGCGGAGTTCTATGGCAATGTCGGCGGTGGAGTGACCTTGCAAAGCCAGTTGTAGGGCTTCCAGTTCGGCCGGGGAGACACGGTGGGCGATCGCGATCTTGTTGATAAATTCAGTCGGTAGGGTATCGTTCAAGGCTTTAAGACTCTCTGTAACAGCTTGTTAATTTTACCAAAATTTTACATCAAGTGAGTTGACGCGAGAAGCACTATAATATATTATCTATATGTGAGATTGAGAGGTGGGTGACTTTCTCACCTGTTCCTCATTCCCTGTCATAGCGATGATTCGTGAAAACTCAATCAATCAAAGCCCCCAAAATTGGGGGTTTGGGGGCAATGCAGTTTGCCGATGGCGGATGACTATGGCAGTACAAAATGAATTCTCCGGTTAACTTGTGCCTCTTGACTTGGGTTCCATCGGTCGGAGTTTTAACGCACGAGTCCGATGACAAGATGAATCACTTTAAATATCGCAGGACATCGAATCATGTCTTCATCGATTCCAGAATACACCAGCCAACCTTTCACCGTGAATGGTGACTATATTCCCGTACCCGGAGACTTCAACGGTTCCGGAATTACGGACATCCTCTGGTACAAACCGGGGCCGGGTTCGGACTATATCTGGTCTTTTAATCGCGACGGGACTTATGACAGTCGCGCATTTACCGTTAATGGTGAATATACCCCCGTTACCGGGGACTTCAACGGTTCGGGAAGGACAGACATCCTCTGGTACACACCCGGCTTGGGTGCGGACTATATTTGGTCATTCAATGAGGATGGAACCTACGAGAGCGAACCCTTTGCCGTCAATGGGGAATACGATGCCGTTACCGGGGACTTCAACGGTTCGGGAAGGACAGACATCCTCTGGTACACACCCGGCTTGGGTGCGGACTATATTTGGTCATTCAATGAGGATGGAACCTACGAGAGCGAACCCTTCACCGTCAACGGCGAATATGACGCCGTTACCGGAGACTTCAACGGTTCGGGAAGGACGGACATCCTCTGGTACAAGCCGGGGCCGGGTGCGGACTATATCTGGTCATTCAATGAGGATGGAACCTACGAAAGCGAACCCTTCACCGTCAACGGAGAATATACACCCATAGAAGGAGACTTCAATGGAGATTTTATCGATGATATTCTCTGGTATAAGCCGGGTACAGATGCGGACTATATCTGGTCGTTCAATTCTGATGGAACCTACGAGAGCCAACCTTTTACCGTAAATGGCGTTTACGAACCCGTAGCCGGAGACTTCGACGGCAACTTTGCTACAGATATTCTCTGGTATAAACCCGGCACAGAAGCAGATTATCTGTGGTCGTTT
>JBNGCR010000211.1:0-5067 GCA_050045915.1 Limnospira sp. | reverse complement strand
TACAGATATTCTCTGGTATAAACCCGGCACAGAAGCAGATTATCTGTGGTCGTTTAAAAATATATTAGATGATCTTGATATTTTCCCACCACCACCACCGCCGCCACCGCCAGGACCTTTCGAGCCGGAAATAATACCGACACTACCACAGCTACCAATACCATCTCCATAACCTTCAACCCTGTGATCTACCGCCTAGCCAATTCAAAGTCCCCCTTTTTAAGGGGGATTTAGGGGGATCATCCGCATCTCATCGGATCAAAAACCGCCATCAATTCTTGAAACCAGGAAATCTCATCATGCTTTCTGATATCTTTACCCAAGACGGGATGGATTTTGGCTTGGCGACAAGCGGCAATGACTCCATCACCATGTCTCGACTGCCGGCTGATCAACTGTCCTATTTTGACTCCTCCCCACTGACCGACGCAGTTGCCCTCCTCGAAGGGGACGATTACGTCATAAACAATGGCAACCCCCGCATCTTTTACGGCAACCAGGGCAACGATACGGCGATCGGCGGTGCGAACAACGAAACCTTATTTGGCGGACAGAATAATGATTTCCTCGACGGAGATTTTGGCGACGATCTCCTATTTGGAAATAAGGGTAATGACGACTTGAACGGAGGCTTTGGGAATGATAGCCTGTACGGGGGGCAAGGCAATGATGTGGTGGTCGGAGGTGCTGGAAATGATACCGTATCGGGCGATCGCGATTTAGATACGCTGACGGGGGGAGCGGGTGCCGACGAATTCCTCCTCGCCTCGTCCGAGAGCGATCGCGATGTCATTACCGACTTTGAACCCGGCATCGACAAACTTCGCGCCCCCAGCGGAGTGACGAGGGTAGAAATTCAAGACTCGGGCTCGTCAATTCTGATTTTGAATAATGGCGGTGACACTTTAGCGACCCTCAATAATTTAGAACCGTTAGACATCAGCATTGATGACTTTATCGGCATTGCGGAAATTGTATATCCTTCCACTCTTCCCGGCGGTATCGATATTTACGATCGCTCCCCCTTAGACGGTTTTGAATCTGAAGAAATCGAACTCTATAATTTGATCAATGAATACCGCGCCGAAAATAACCTGCCCTCCATCCCCGCCTCGAAGGCGCTAACCACCGTCGCCAACCGCCACGTTTTGGATTTGGGAGAAAATATCGGCGAGGTGACTCACAGTTGGAGTGATGCGCCTTACAATCCCAACGATCCGAATACTTGGTCGAATATGTGGACGGCACCCCAGCGATTTGATACGGGTTATCCGGGAGATGGTTATGAAAATGTCACCGGTTACAGTGGCTTTGACGGCCCGACCATGACCGCTGAAGAAGCACTGGAGTCCTGGACAAGCAGTCCCGCCCACAATGCGGTTATTCTCAATCAGGGACAGTGGGCAGATAATGAGTGGAATGCGTTGGGTGTGGGTTTGTATGAGGGGTATGGAGCCCTGTGGTTCGGGGAGGAAGTCGATTCGACCGGAACCCCGGATGGATTGTAATTGCCGCCACTGCCAGCCTGATTCCATTTCTCGCCACGAAAACCGCTCATGCCGCCGTGTTCGTGGATGGCTGGTCCTACAGCATGGATTCATTTAACGACAGTATGCGAGGCTCCAACGTCGGCGGCACGGATTATGAAATCTACGGCATGGCGATGAAGCAAACCGCCGATGAGGTGATTTTTGCCATCAACAGCAACCTGGGGATTGGAGGGATTGGCTCCGAATATGCCGAAGATGGTCATGTCGGGTGGGGCGATTTGCTCCTGAACTTTACCGGAAAAAACCTGGACACGACCAGCGCCACATCTCAACTGCTCGGAATTCGCTGGGCGGGTAACAACGATTCCGGCGCACCTCAACTGGGGGTGTACGAAAACGTTTCCGCCACAGCCATCGCCAATCAAAATGGCTTGCTCCTGGACAATTTGCAGGAGTATAACGATTGGGTTCGGAATCATGGTGGCACCCCCAGCATCGGCGATTTGGCTGCCAACGACCCCTATTTCAACCCCGATCGCCACATTCAAAATGTCATCGCCGCCGGAACCCGAATTGGCGATGTCAACGTACTCGGAAATATGGGCGATTTGGGCGTGAACTTCGGACAATTTGGAGCCAAGGGTACTCACATCCTCGGCTTTAGCGTCGCCCGTTCTTTACTGCCGGATGGCGATTTTATCGCTCACCTCGCCCCGGAATGCGATAACGATGTTATCGCGATGATCGGCAACATCGAGCCGCAACCTGTACCCGAATCTGCCACAGTTTTACCCGTTGTCGGCTTAGGCTTGGTGTTGGGTGCTTCCCGACTGTGGCGCGGCAATTTCAAAATCTCGAAACTCGGTTAAATGAGCGATCGCCCGACTTTAAAACGACCCAACATCCGAGTCGGGCTTTGTTATTTGTGGAGTCAATTATCATGAAAAAATCTCAAATTTTAGGTGCGGTTTTATTCGGAACATTCGGTTTGGGTGTCGTCGCCCCACCTGCAGAAGCCGTCACGCTAACTCGCCTGTTTTCCGACAGTGAAATGAATGAGTTGCTCGGAGATATCGCCTTTGTTGCGGAAGGACGAATCGGCGATCGCGGCGGTTTTGCCACCCACGAACTGAACCTGCACGAATCCGATCCCGGCGATCCCCAGGTGACAGACCAATTCGACTGGCTTTCCGGCATCCCAGAACCCTTTGAACTGGCCTACGATGCCGCCTCCAGTTTGGTTAATTTTACCCTCGGCGATCGCACCCTGACCCAAACTTACGACAATCCGTTTTCCGACTTCTTCCTCCGCACCCGCGCCACCCAAGCCGGGAGTTCCATGCGACTCGGAAATCTGCAACTTGATGGGGTCGCTCTCGACGGTGAATCCTACGCGATCGCGGATACCGGAGGATTGGATATCTTGCGAATTCGCTTCCTTTATATGTATTTCATATTGGGAGGAATTTGGGACGGTCACGCCGGTTTTGCTTGGTGTACTTTACAAGCTTTCTACGAATACTCGATCAGGTTGAAAGTCCGGGAACTTCAAAAAACGGTTACGGTTTCCAAAGTGAGTCAAAAATGGGAGGCGATCGCCCCCCAAGTCGTGACTCGCAGCTTTTGAAATCGACGGGTCGGAGTACGAAACCCGGATCGCGATAGTATATTGTCTGTCAAACTCAATTTTCTGCCATTGAAAAGCTCATCATTTCACTCGTAGAAGTGGGTTCGGGAATCGGCTGTCCGCTGTCTTGCAAATCTTCGAGATGTAACAAAATTGCTTCTCGAATCAATGCCAAAACTTCTTCTTTGGTTTCTCCCACAGCGACGCATCCCGGCAAGTCGGGGACATAAGCGCCATAGCTCGATTTCCCTCTTTCGATAATAACCGTATACTCTAGTGACTGATTCATGAAAATTTGACTCCTTCATTCCAATCCAGCTTGTTTCAAGACGCTTTTGAGCGTTCCGGGGGGCATATCTACATTCAACTTACCCGCAACTGTGACCGTACCAGCTTTATTTGGATGATGAAATTGTCGGTGGCTTCCGCGCATCCGCACTTGATACCATCCATCATTTTCCAAAAGTTTAATAACATCTTTTACTTTCATCAAACTTAAGTCATAAATTCCGTACTGGTTTGGGACAGATCCCACAGATGGCAAAATCCATTTGTCAGAACGCCCGATCGCCCGCTAAACTCAAGGATACAGTCGTGCGCCGAACCGATGAAAGATCCGCAATCCGATCGCAGTCAGAATAAAATAGGTACGATCGCCGGAGTAGCGATATCGATCGCCGTTATCGCCGGGGGGGCAACCTGGTGGATGATGTCATCCAGAAGCGATCGCCCCGTTCCCGATGTCTCTCCCACCCCCACGGAATCCCCCGTCACCGTCCAAACAACCGTCGAAATTTACTGGGTCGGCGGAGACACCCAAATCGAATTCATACCCACCCCCGTCACCTTGGAAGCGGGTAGCGATCGCCCCGAAGCCGTCCTCACCGCCGCCTTTGAACGCCTCCTCTGGGGCCCGCAACAGCCGGACCGCTTCAGCGAAATTCCCCCCGGAACCCAACTGCTTAACCTCGCCACCACCCCGGACGGTGCGATCGTCGTGGACCTGTCCCCGGAATTTACGCAGGGGGGCGGCAGTGCCTCCATGATCGGGCGTCTGGGCCAGGTCGTCTACACCGCCACCAGTTTGAACCCCGACGCCCCGGTACGGATTTCCGTCAACGGCGAACCCCTGAATGTCTTGGGCGGCGAAGGCCTGGAAGTGCCTCAACCCGTCACCCGCCAGCAATTTGAGCGAGAGTTTCAGTAGATTTCCTTTAACCGACCCCATGCCGATCCCCCAAGGTTTAAACTCTGAAAATCCGTCAAAATAAGAAGAGAAACTTGACATACCAAGGAGTTGCAATGGCAAATACAAGTAACTTCCGTCAGGCGATATCGCAGGCCCGGGGGCAATCCCTCATCGGGCCCAACGTCATCGCTAACGCCCTGCCTTTTGTGGGTGGCGGCCTAGTCCTGACCGCCGTGGGGTCGTTCGGGGGCCTCAGAGTTCTGGGGACCAACCCGCAACTGTTCATGACCACCTTCTGGATCGCGATCGTCGCGGAACTGGCCCTGTTCTTCATCGGCCGCGGCATCGCCCTCAAAGGCAATAACGGCGCAGCCCTGCCCCTGCTGGCTACCTACAGTTTGCTGACGGGATACACCCTCAGCGGCCTGCTGTACGTTGCCCTGGGCACCGAAGGCGTCGGCATCGGCGGCATCGGTTTCGCCGCCCTCGGTTGCGGCGTCACCTTCATCGCCGGCCGTCAAATTGGGTCCAACCTCTCGGAAGAAGACGGGATGGCCCTCACGAAAACCATCAGCCTCGGCATCATCGCCCTGCTGGTGGCGATCGTCGGCCAGGTGATTTTCGCCTTTTTCGGCGT
Source organism: Limnospira sp. (assembly GCA_050045915.1). Taxonomy (GTDB): domain Bacteria; phylum Cyanobacteriota; class Cyanobacteriia; order Cyanobacteriales; family Microcoleaceae; genus Limnospira. The sequence goes on along the minus strand of JBNGCR010000211.1, from coordinate 124 downwards.
CTTTACCCCCAGTTGGTTGGAAATCGCCATTTCCGGACTCGGCGTCTTCCTGTTCGCCGGGGCGGCGGTGGTGGACTTCTTCATCCTCCCCCGCACCTATCGGGATGACCAGTACATTCCGGCG
>JBNGCR010000210.1:5301-9400 GCA_050045915.1 Limnospira sp. | reverse complement strand
TGGACTTTTGCTGTGAGCCTTGAAATTCATTTCAAGGCGGGTCATCAGGGAATCGAGAATCGAATCACTTTTCATTGTTAATTATTAATTTTTAATTGTCAAACAAATTCAATTTCCCTCCCCCACTTGGGGGTAATTCCAACTGTTCGACAACAACTTTCGCCTTGCTCTCGTCCATTCCCAGCCACACGGGTAAACCGGATCTGATATTATCAGGTATAGCAAAACTCAAAAAAGCGCGATCGCACTCAAAGGTTAATATCGCATCATTTCCCAGTCCAGTAGCAGTCCGGTAAGGTGGGTTAGGCGCGGCCGTAATTTTTCGGAAAAACCCACAACTTTTCATCCGCGCCGTAACCCACCATTTCCCACCAGATCGAGAATCGAATCACTTTTCATTGTTAATCATTAATTGTTAATTGTCAAACAAATTCAATTGCCCTCCCCCACTCAGGGGTAATTCCAACTGTTCGACAACAACTTTTGCCTTGATCTCGTCCATTCCCAGCCACAGGTTCAGCAGCGCCTCCCGCTCCGAGACTTTATCGGGGATGACCTTGAATGCCACCTCCAAAGTCTTCATAAATAGGTCGTTTGTTACTAATCCCGTATTTTGCAAGAAACGCCGCACCAGTTGCAGGTTTTGTTCCTCCTCGTAGAGGGCGAGGATGGCGTGGAGTCCGTCCACCAGGTATCGCCCGGAAAATTCCTGGTCGTTGAGGGAGAACGCCCGCTTTTTGAGCCGCTGCCGGGGGGTGAGGAGCTTGCAGGTGCCGCTGGCGGAGTCGAGGAGTTTGTGGGTTCTCGCCAGGTCCGAGACGTTGAACCCGCCGATCGCCAAAGCTAATTGTCGCGCTTCATCAAATGGGAATTCCCGCGCTCCGAAGGCATCCCAGGCGAGGAGATACCACTGGCTCAAGGGGTCGAATCCGGCGGTTTCTGACTGCACCAGGTGGCGGAAGCGGTAGTTGGCGATCGCTTTTCGGGCTTCGGCGAAGGCTTCTTCGGGGCGCACTTCCTCGCCGCTGCTGTCGAGGATCGGGTACTGGCGGGAGAAGACGTTCAGGGCCGGACCGAAGGCGCTCAAATAGAGGTCGATTCCCGTGATGTTGTTGGCTTCAAATTCCGGCGCCCGCTGTTCGACGAGGTTGGCCACTTCCGGGCGCAGGTCGTCCCACCAGGCCTGTCCCGCGTCGGGGTCCCGCTTGCGGCAGACGAGGAGGACGGTGCTGGAGACGCTGTTTTTCTTGGCTTGGTGGAGGTTTTGGGGGTTTTCGGTGCTGACGGCCCAGGACGCGGTGATCTCGAATCCGGCGTCGATGAGGGATTTGGCGAGCACGTCCCAGGCGCCGGACTCTTTGTGGTTGAACTGGACTGTCATGATGCCGTCGTCGCGGAGGACGCGGTAATATTCCCCGAACGCCAGGGCCATTTTTGCCTCGTAATCCTGATCGGCGAGTTCGTCGGGGCTGGCCCCCATGTTGCGGAACCGGGAGGGGTTGGCGACGGCTTCCCGGTCTTTGTCCGTGAGTTCGGAGAAGTACAGGTCGGGGAAAATATCGCCTAATGTGCGTTTTTGCCAGACATAGTAGAAATCTGCTAAATCTGCATAAGGAACTGTTCCATAATAGGGCGGATCGGTGATGACGGCATCGACGGAGCGATCGGGGATGTGAAAAAGACTGTCAGCGGAAGCCGAGTCTATTTGGATAGTTTTTGGGTCGTATTTTTCAATACCGGGCAAGCCTATTGAGTGAGGTTTTGTTCCAAATAGTTGGCAGAGTTTTGTATAATCAGACGCAGTAAATTTCGCACATGATAACCACAATTTACTGGGGCTAACTTCCGGATAATTCCACATTAAATTTAAAGCATGACTGGCCATTGCAACTTTGGCACTCGCTGTTGCTGCATCCCAATGTGACAATCGGTTGTCTCTGTCCATAGCTTGATCGAAAACCAAACTGAAATAAACTCCGATCGCTTCCACCTTCCCACGATAATAATCATCAAGTTCTGCGATCGCTTCAAAATCATCTTGAACTAATTCTATTTTTTCGGCTTTCTCGACTTCGCATTCTTCCCGAATTTTTGCCTTTGCTTCGTTGATAATTTCTACATAAGTGACCAACGTTAACAGTTGACGAGGATTGAAAATGTCTGACCAAATTTCACAATAATTCAAAATTTGCCCATGATTGTTGACAATGGTTTCATCAGGCAATATTTTTTTTGAATTGAAACTTAATATTATTTTTTTGATCGCTTTTCGTGAATTTTTCCACCCTTCCAAATCTAATTCTATGGGTATTCTAAACTGCAAACCACCTTTGCCTTTTTTGTAGGCAACTGCGTACAATTGATGATCTAGCTGACCTGATTTTGCCTGATATTTGATAACGTCATCCTCAATGATAGTGCTGCAATTCGGACATTTTCCGACTCCCCGGCTGATGGTTGAGTAATCATCTGGGTCGAAATCTCCCTCGTCCGTCTGTATCGTCGTACCCTTCCCCTTTCTCCCCTTAATCAACTCGAAATCGACCCGCTTTTCGGCGGGATTCGGAATCGGTTTCACCGCGTACCAATCACTCGTCACCTTCCTCGCTTTTCCCTTTCCCGAATAATTACTCGTCTTACTCAGCCACCAATTCGGACTCAGCGGCACCGTCGAACCGCAACTCGGACACTGCACCGTATGAGCCCAAAAATAATTCTGCACCGTCTCCGGTTCTCCCCCTTGCGAAGGGGGAGTTAGAAGGGGATTCGACGGAAAAAACTCAGCCAGGCGCCGTTCCGCCTCATCTCCAACCCACTGAACCCACCTGTCGATATCCCCCTGCAAATCCGGCCCGAACTTCAGCGGGTACTCCATCGCCGCCTTCATCGTCACCACCGCCACCGGGTTCAAATCCGACGCATACACCTGCAACCCGTACCGCGCCGCCTCAAAGGGGATGCTGCCGCCCCCCGCAAAGGCATCCAACACCACAGGCGTCCGCTTCCCCCACACCGTCTCGCAGTAGTCGTGCACCCGTTCGATGCGCTTAGAACCGGGCGGCGTCTTGTAGAGTTTCACCGAAGACTTAATCTTTTCCTCCTTCTCCTCCCGCGTCAAATTCGACTTCTGCAAATAATCCAACTCCGCCTCGGAATACACCCCCAACAAATACTCAAATTCATCCATCGAAATATCAGCCGGCAACAAAGAAGCCAGCACCGAGGCGCGGGAAAACGACAGCGGCTTCCGCGAATACCAGCGATGCAGCCCCTTGAAGGGATTCCCCCCGTGTTCGTAGTACACCTGTTGGTTGAGGAGTTTAACCGGCATAATTCTTTCGATAAAAAGGCGGGGGCGGGACGGGCGAGGTTCAGACATCATTCAGAATTAAAAAAGGTGGACAGAGTGTAGGGTGGGTTAGGCGGCTGAAACCCATGCTGTGAAAGCCATCTATAAATCCGCCGTAACCCACCGCCCAACAATCATATAGACGGTGCGTTACATTTTTCATTTTTCATTTTTCATTTTTCATTTTAACCGTTTTTCGCATTTCCAAAAACCCCCAATTAATTCACTCCCCCAACAAAATCCGCAGGGCTCTCAACGCCGAATTGCGGTGTCCGTTGTTCACCTTCGCGAACCAATAATGGGCTTCCTCGTTGCTCATCTCCCCGACGCCCGAGGCGATATTCATGATTTTGTCCGGTTTCCGCAAAGGCTGCAACGCCTGAAATAAGATCGCCAAATTCACCCCCGTCTCCTCATCCAAAATATAGGGATTTTTGCGGCGGTGGGTGAGGGTGTTGGGGTCGTAGTTGTTGGCTTTCAAGACCTGGTAAATACTCTGCCGCGCCAAAACCAAAGCGTTCCCCTTCAGCCGCCCCAAACGCTTGGCGGCGGGGCGCCTCTTTTCCCCGGCTTTTTTGTAAGAACACTGGTAGAGTTCCAGGCCGAAGTTGTTGTTGTCCGTGGGGACGACTCGAAGTTGAAATTCCTGCATTTTGCGGGGATCTTTGAAACCGGAAAAAAACGGTGGGCGTTTCAATCATATTGGAAATCGGCGCTCAAGTTCAATCGTTCCACCGGGTTGCGATCGAG
>JBNGCR010000210.1:0-5201 GCA_050045915.1 Limnospira sp. | reverse complement strand
CCCTGCACACCGGGCTGGTTCAGCAGTCCATTTAGGGTACTTAGGAACCCCTGGAACCCCCGCAAGTCGCCCTGATACTCCAGGCGGACGAACTGCTGCCCGGCCTGGACGGTTACGGTCTGGTTGATTTGGAATCCGAAGCGACTCAGGAGAGGCATCGCCGTGGTGATTTTGCGGTAGTCCATCACCTGGTCCACCGATAGCGTCAGCCGGGAGATCCCCCCCACTTTCAGATCCAAACAGCGATCGCTCAGTTGCCCGAAAACCCGGTTCACCGTCCCGGAAAAGTTCACCTGCGGGGGTTTCACGTCGAACAGTCCGGGCTGTTCGGCCACCCCCGCCGGGGACGGGCCGGACGGACTCCCCCCCGGGGCCGAGAAATGCACTTTCGTCTCCTTCGCGGCCGTTTCCCCGTCCCCGTAGTCCGCCACCAACCGAAATGTGGTGGTTTCCCCCACCTGTCCCTCATACTCGTCCGAAGGCCGGAAGTTCCCCGGAATTTGAGTTCCGTTTTGGTACAGTTGAATTTTCAGGGCCTCTTTCGCCTTCCAGCGGACGCGGACGGGCTTCATCGCCTCGGTGGAGGGCATCAGTTGGGCGCCGAGTTCGATTTCCTTGGGTTTGGGGGGTTCGAGGATGCCCCGGCGGTAGAGAACCTGGCGATCGCTAAATTCAATCGTATCTGGAAGGGTCAAAGGCGCGTCGGGGAGCTTGATGTAGACTTTCTGAGCGATCGCCATATCCCACTGTCCCTGTTCCAAACCCCGGCGGATGGTGTCGCGGAGTTTGGGAATTTCCGCCTCCACGGGCAGATTCAGGGCCAGATTTTTCGAGAACTCTTCCCGCAGGTTTTTGGTCGTCCAGCGATCGATTCCGGCCGGCCAGACCTTTTGCAGGATGTAAGCCGGGGCGAAGGGTTTGGCGTCCGCGTCGGCCTCGGCGCGGACTTTCTGGCAGTCCCGCAGGGCTTTCAAAATCACGTCCTGCTGGTTGTTTTTGCCCTTGACGGTGCTGCAATCCTGGGCGGGGAGGGTGTAGTGCATCAGGCCTTTGGGCGCCTTTACCTCGTCTTTGGCGGGGTAGAACAAATGGCGATAGGTGTTGGTGAGGACGACACGCACGGCCAGGTCGATCTCCCCCTCCTTCTGTTTGAGCTGCCTCTGCTGGCTTTCGGAGATGTCCTCCAGGCGGTTGGGGCTTTTGAGGATGGTCTGGATCGCCTTGTACTCCCGCGTCAGGTCGATCGCCCGTTCCAGTTCGTGGCGGTTTGCCACCAGGAACAGGAGGCGGTTGCGGAAGGTGCGAAACTTGCCGGACTCCCCGGTATTGTTGAAGATGGTTTCCAGCAGCGGCGGGGGCGGGTCCTGGGAGGAGGCGATCGTGTCGTCCTCGAAGTCGATGACACACAGGGCGATGGAGTCGGCCGCGTCGTCCACGTCGGAGGCGGTGTCGGGGGCGGACACCAGTTTGAACATTTTGCTGGCGAAAATGCTGTCCCGTCGCGATCGCAGCTCGTCCTTGGCTTCGGACTGACCCACCTGCTGCTTCTCTTCGGCGACGATCTTATTGATGGAGGGTTCTTCCTTAAACCGGGCGATGGACGTGACCGGATCGATGTCGAGATACCAGGCCACCTTCCCCAACTGTTCCAGAACCCGCTCCACGAAGCCGATTTCTAGGTCGGGGGTGAGCAGCGACAGGTTCAGTTCCGCCCGCCGGATGCCGGAGGAAATGCCCTGGGTGAGGGAGTGCAGGAAGATAGTTTGCGCCACCCAGGTCGAAAACGGAGGTTTACCCGCCACCTGCCACTGTTCATCCTGCGTCTGGGCGTAGGCGGGCCGGCCGTCGGGGTTGTAGATGTCGGCCTGGATGGGGAGCCGCATCAGGGGGCGCTCCAGGCGGGTGGTGAGGTCGCTCGTCACCTTTTCATCCCGTCCGATGGGGATGTGGTGGGTGTGGATCAGGGGTATCCAGACAGAGCCCGGGGCGGCTTCGGCTTCCCGCCACAGGTGGCGGACGACGGAACCGAACAGCCGCAGGGCGCCCCGGGTGCGCTGAAAGTTCGGGATGGAGGCGATCTTTTGGGTCAGGAGTTTGAACAGTTCCGGGTGGAAGGGGTAGGAGGAGGCGATCGTCGTGCCGTAGGAGGCTTCCTTGCAACCGTCGGGCAGGTCGATGCGGCTGGCGCGGTAGGCGTTCAGGTATTCGGTCGCCGCCGCTTCTCCCGCGTCCTCCCTGACGCTCTCGAACAGCCGCTGTTTGACGATATTGTAGATTTCGATATCGGTGGAGGGACTCAGAACCCGCTCCTGTCGGGCGGAAGCCCGCATCACTTCGATGAGTTCCTGGGTTTCTTCCGCGAAGGTGTCGGATGCCGACGCCAGGGAGTAGACAAAAACGAGGCGATCGGACGAAGCGGCGAAATCCATCAGGGAGAACAGGAAGGCCACCACCTGTTTGGCGAGGTCGCTGTTGCCGACAGTTTTCGCCTTGGCGGCTCGCAGGTATCGGGCGATCTCGTCCAGGACGATGACGGCGGGTTGCCCGTCGAGCAACCGCTCCAAGACGGACGTGCCGGGGCTGCCACCGCTTTCGTCCGACCCCTTGAGCAGGTCGTAGCCGCGAATCCCGCCGATTTGGTAGGCGATCTCCCCCCAGAGGGTGTAGGTCGTCACGCCGGTGTCCTTGTGAAAGACGCCGTTTTCGGGGTCGAGGTCGCGGCCGTCGATCGCCGCCACCCGCACGGCGTTATTGGGAATCAAGTTGAGGTCGGCGAAGCGCTCCAACCCCGGAATCCGCCGTCCCTGGCGGCAGATGTGCCACAGGGCAATTTCATCATGAGTTTTACCCCCCCCGAAACTGGTTTCGAGCCGGACGATGGGGGAGCCGACGTCGGCCCCCGTCAGTCGCCCGAACACTTCCCGGATCAGGGTGCGGATGCCGTCAGTGGGGAAGGTGTTGGCGAAGAAGACCTCCGCATCTTGGTAGACACGGGGGGCGGTTCCCTCGACGACGGGGCGGATCTTGGCCGCGAAGATGTCTTCGGCCAGTTCTCCGCCCCGAATTTCGGCTCTGGGGATGCAGGTTTTGAATACGGATGGCAACATAAACGGGTTCTCTGAAGGGGCTGATCTTTGGCATGGCGGACAATGCGACGGTGCACCTTCTCGGACACTCTCCATGGTGCGAAACTCACGCCCTTTGATACAGCATATCCGCGATCGCGATCGGTTTTGGCAGTCGTTTTACAAAAATTATTCATTTTAAGAATGCAACACTTTTAACAGGGCTGAACAGGGAGCGATCGCCGTGATATAGCAATCGGAAATTCTGTCAACAGTGTCGGTCAAAAAACGGGGTGAAAGGTGTGGGGTGTGTCTGGTGGGGATGGAAAATCCCTTCGGGATCGGGGTTTCGAGGTTTTTCCTGGGAAGGAAACGGTCAATTTCCCGACTCTTCGCTACTTCCCCCCTCATCTTCGGACTCGACGCGATCGCCACCATGTATAGTAATCAGCAGTCAGGTTTGGGCAATCAGCAAAGCTTGAGAGTCCATAATTGGTAGGTTTCGGGATTTTCGGATGTCCTAACAACTACCCTGGCGGTGGCTATAAAATGTCAGCAATCCGTCCAACCACGGATAGATAGGCGAAGGAGTCGCAGACAATGGACGAGCGGGAACTACTGAATCGATACTCGAAAGGAGAACGCAACTTTGAAGGCGCCGAACTGAGTGGGGCGAACCTGCGGGGGGAAGACCTGACCGAAATCAACCTCGAAGGTGCCGACCTCACCGAAGCCAACTTGAGCGAAGCCAAATTGACCCGGGCCAACCTGACGCGATCGCGCCTCAGTGCTGCGGACGTTCGCTGTGACCTGCGACAGGCTATTTTGACCGCAGCCAACCTCAACAACGCCGACCTCGGCCGAGCCCGACTCCACGGCGCCGACCTGTCTGGGGCCAGCCTCACCGGCGCCCACCTCACCGGCGCCCACCTCAGCGACGCCAACTTGCGATCGGCCCAACTGCAAAACGCCGACCTCGACGCGGCTAACCTCATCGGCGCCGACCTCAGCCAAGCCGACTTAACCGCCGCCACCCTCACCTGGTACGATCAGGTGGTCGCCAACCTCAGCCGCGCCCGCCTCCAGGAAGCCGACCTCAGCGAAACGAACCTGTGCGGGGCGAACCTGATGGAAGCTGACCTGACCCGGGCGAAGTTATCCAAAGCCAATTTATTGGATGCGAACCTGTCTCGGGCGAAATTGGTGGAGGCCGACCTCTCAAGGGCCAACCTGTGCAACGCCAAGCTGCACGGCGCCGACGTCGAGGGGATCAAACTCCAGCAGGCGAACTTGCAGGGGGTCAACCTCGCTACCCTCAACCTCGCCAACGCCAACTTGAACCGCGCCAACCTGGAGAACGCCATCCTCCGAGATGCCTGCCTCCAGGGGGCGAACCTCCGCATCGCCCACCTCTACCGGGCGAACCTGATCCGCGCCCAACTAGCCCAGGCGAACCTGATCGGGGCCGACCTGACCGAGGCGAACCTGTACAAAGCCAACATCGAGGACGCCATCACGATCGGCGCCGTATTGCCGGACGGGGAAATCGACGAAATCGAAAACTATCCAATTCTATCAACCAAGGTAAAACCCATGACACGCCAAATCATCCGCACCGATCGCGCCCCCGCCCCCGTCGGACCCTACAATCAAGCCGTCATCGTCAACGGCATGGTCTTCGTTTCCGGCCAGATCGCGATCGACCCCGCAACCAACCAACTCGTCGGCACCGGCGACATCTGCAAACAGACTGAACAGGTGATGGCTAATCTGGAAGCCATCCTCGCCGAAGCCAAAACCAGTTGGTCTGAAGTGGTCAAAACCACCATTTTCCTCAAAGATATGAACGATTTCGCCACCGTCAACGAGATCTACGCCAAATTCTTCGACCCCGACAACGCCCCGGCCCGGGCCTGTGTCGAAGTCGCCCGCCTGCCTAAAGATGTTCGGGTGGAAATTGACTGTATCGCCACCGTCGGTTAGGGAATCGGCAACGGGTTGGAAAGGGCAGGCACAGAGGCACTGCCCCTACAATTTTCTCTCCTGAATCATCGAAACTCAGACAGCGGGCGCTTTTTGGGCCTGTTACCTGTTACCTGTTACCTGTTACCTGTTACCTGTTACCTGTTACCTGTT
>JBNGCR010000209.1:0-9428 GCA_050045915.1 Limnospira sp. | reverse complement strand
AATAATTTTTAATTCCTCAAAACGACTTCTAGAACCCGTTCGACGATATCATCGGGGTGGGCGCGATCGCCGTCGTTGGTCAAAACAACGACCGTCATTTCTTCGTCGGGAAGGTGCCATAACGTCGATGAATATCCCTCGACTCCCCCTGCGTGTCCCCACACGTCGCCCCATTCTTCGGTATCCCAACTGTTCACCCCCAGGCCGTAAAAACCCCCTTCGCCATCCTCCATCCAATCGATCATTTTATCGAAGCTGTCTTCGTCGAGGAGGTCGTCGGTCATGAACAGTGTTTCCGCAAATTTGCCGACGTCGCGGGCGGTAGAAATCAGGCCCCCGTCGCCCAAACCGGCGCCGAAATTGAGTGGGCTGGTGCAGTCTTGAACGCCGTCTTCCTCCAAATCTTCGTAACCTTCCACGAAGTCGCCCGGAAGGGTTTCTCGGGCTTCGGTGAACGTATCTTTCAGGCCAATTGGTTCCAGGATGCGATCGCGCATTTCCACATACAGCGGATTTCCTGTCACCGCTTCGACGATCAATTCCAACAAAATATAGTTGGTGTTGGAATAGCAACGTTCTTCCCCGGGGGGATTCAAAGATTCGAGATCGTAGGCGAATCGGATCGCCTCTTGGGGGGTCCAAATGTCTTTGTAATCTCGTGCGGCGGCGGCTTCTTGAAATTCCTCCGTTTCGAGATAGTCATCCAAGCCGCTGGTATGATTCAACAGGTGGCGGATGGAGATGCGAGCGCTATTTTCCAGGCGATCGCACATTTCCTCCGGCAGCCAGTCCGGGAGGCGATCGCTCAAATCCAATTCTTCTTCTTCATGCAATTGTAAAACCACCGTCGCCACGAACATTTTGCTGATGCTGGCGATCCGGAAGCGATCGCGGGGTTTGATGGAACGGCGCTTTTTTTGATTGGCAATTCCCGAGGCAATTTCGTAGTGGCGATCGAGCGTTCCCAAATACAAAACCGCCCCCGGAACTTTCTGGTCGTGGATGGCTTCATCCAACAAAAATTGCAGCGTTTGAGTCAGTGGCATTATCAGTCTTAACCCTCAGTTTTCGATGATATTTTGATGGTTATTCTCGCGTTTTTCAAGCTGAAATTATAGAATTAAAAATGGTCAATTCTTCCCCATTCCCCATTCCCCATTCCCTATCCCCTATTCCCCACCCCCCGGCCAGGGAATGGTCTTCACCGTCGCCAGGTGTTCGGAGACGGCCACCGCACCGTATTGGTTGAGGTGGCTGGGGTCGGAAAAATAATCATAGTTCCGAAGCCACCTGGATGTCAAATCGACGAATACCAGCCCAGTTTCTGCGGCCACCGCTTCCATGTGGTCGCGGAATTTTTCCTCATAGGCACTGCGAACCGGGTCTAAATACTCCTCCGTCAGGGGCATATTCACGAACACCACCGGAATTTGAAAGGATTGGACGTAGGCGACCGTATTTTTTAACGCCTGGGTCTGTTTCCCTTCCAATTCAAATCCTTGATAATCTCCGTCATAATATCCCGAAACCGTGGGATGATTTTGATAGTAGGTTTCGGGGTCGAACCGGACAGACAGGGGCAAAAAACCGTTCGCTTCAAATCGGGGCGATTCATTCTGATTTTCTCCCCCGGTTTCTGTCACGTCAGCCGTCTGTTTTGGGGGTTGGAAGGCGCGGCCGTTGGCGATCGCTTGCAAGATGGCTTTCAGGCGATCGCGCCGTGCGTAGGCTCCCGAAGCCCGGGAAATTTGCTCCTGAGTCGCCTCCCCGAGTCGATCCAAATTCAACTGTCCTTTCAGGCCCGTCGCCGTCAATTCCAGCAACGTTTCTTGCAGGGTGGGGGGCGCTTCCAACTCAGGAGGCGCGACTATTTCAAACGTACCCTGGCTGATTTGTTGGTAGCCTTCAGAACTCGAAATCGCCTCGTAGGTGCGATCTTCCCGGCCGCTATTGAGGGCCCGCACACCGTCGGCGACGATGATCAATTGGGGCAGTTGTTCCGGCGGCAAAATGCGCCGAATAATTAAATCCACCACCTTCACCGTCGCCCCGTTGACCCCGAAATTGAACACCGTCAGGGGGGGATGACCCTGTGCGACCAAAGCCCGTTCTAGAATCGCCGGATCGACCCCCCGCAGGGCGCGGGAACTGCCGATAATTAAAATATCTGGGGGGCGCTTGTGGGTGGCGATATAGTGTTGGTAGCGGGCGAGTTGTTCGTCGAGTTGCTGACTTCTAAAGGTGGGGTAGAGAAATCGGGATAAGCGACATTTAGAAGACGTTTCTTCACCCTCCCGACACTCCGCCGCGATCGCCGCATCGTTCCCGGGACGGGCTGTAAAACCAGAGGCGTTGAAGGCGTCCTCCGAGTCGGGGGGCGCCTCCGAACTCAAAGCCAAAGCCCGCAAACCGGACAGCCACCCGGTCTGGGGTTCGGAGGCGACGGCGGAAACTTCCACCGCTTCTGTCGTTTGAGGAACCGTCGGGGCGGGCATTTCGGCGATCGAGTCCAGGCCCGCTACCAGGAGACGATCGCCCTGCCAGACCAGCAGCAACCCGATCGCCGAACAGGCTGCGGCCAATCCCACTTTCAAATAGTGCTGCGATCGCGAAATATCCGCCCCCGCCCCCCCCGCCGGACTGGCGAATAAGCCGGTAGCGATCAGGCCTTGTTGGAGGAGTCCCGCCAGGCGTTGCAGCTTGGGTAACGTATCGGATTCGACGGTAAAATTTTCGTCCGCCCGGTCGAGGTGGATGGCCGGCGACCAGACCAACTGCCCCGTCTGCCCCGGAGTCCCCGCCGCGTCGGAGGGGGCGAACGTCTCTTCCGTCGCGAAATCCGACGCTTCAGCCGGGGCGGTTTTCAGGGCGATGCCGTAGCGCCAGAGGGGATATTTCTGTCCGGCCCGACGGCCGTAAATGCGGACTCCGGCGACCCCTTCGATTTCGAGCGATCGCAGGAACCGGGCGATGGGGAGGGCGACGCGGGACTGGGAGGGGCAGGTGGGGGCCTCGCTCATGACGTGGAGGAGTTTCCCCTTGCGGAGGGCCAACACGCGAATTCCCCCCGTCGCCAGTTTAGTTTCCAGGTCGGGATTGATCAGCCGTTCGAGCAGGAATTTCAGGGCATCGATATCTCCCCGGGCCGCCAGGGTAGCCGTGGGGGTTTGCAGGTCGGGGTGTCGGAAGGCCGGCAGGTTGAGCCAGTCGATCCAGACGGGGGTTTCCGCCTCTTGGCCATCCGCCCGCAGCTCCAGGCCGTAGAGGGTAGCCGCCCGGATGCCCTGGGGCGCGATCGCGTCCAGGAGGGGTTCCAGGGCTTTCAAAACCGCCGATTTGTCTGGCGCTCTCCGGCGGCGACGGTGGCGCTTTTCGCTGTCGGGGGTGAGGTGGCAGAACAGGTGCAGGGTGGATTCTTTCAGCGTCACCCGCACTTGAATATGGCGGTCGGCAAGGTTTTGATTCAGCAGGCGGCCGATCGCCTCGTCGTCCCCCCACCGCGCCCAGTCACGGAGGATGCGGTCGGGGGGGGTGAGGTCGATCCGCAGCATCCAGTCAGGGGTGCTTTCCCCGCGAACTTGCAGGAGGATGCAGGCGTCGCGGAAATCTTCGAGTTGCAACTCCCGCAGCCGTCCAGCAATGGGTTCGGCCAGGAGGGAGGGGTCGGGGCTGTAGGCGGATTCGCACAGTACCCACAGCCGCCGGCCGGCGGATTTGCCCCGCCCGTCGCCCCGGATGTTGACTTTGACGCTCACCCCCAAACCGCCGAGGATCTCGCTGAGGACCCGGGCAATGGCGTCGGGGTGGCCGCGGCCGGCCAGATTTTCGGTGGAGACGGCTAAACCGGGGGAGGGAACCGGCGGTTCCGGTGGCTCCGGGGGGCGGTTCTCGTCCTCGGAGGTTTCCCGGACGGGAGTGACGATGACGGATTCCCCCGCCGGTGTGGGTGGGGATATCGGCTCGGGCTCGGCTTTGCGAGGACCGAACCATTTCAGGAGGCGGTTGGATTCCCCGGGGAGTTCTTCGAGTTGGGGGGGGTCGCCCGGTTCGGAGGTGGGGTATTCCAATTTAACCGTCCAGTCCGGACGTTTGGCACCGGCGGAGCGGCCGCAGAGGAAGATTTTGTAAATTTTGGGGGCGTCGGGGGGGAGGAGAGATTCGAGGCGGGTGCGCTTGAGGGCACTTTCAAAGTCAGACACCACCCGTTTTTCCGGGGGACACCGGGGCGCTTCGCACAAAACGTGCAAATGATTCCCCCGCAACCGAGTTTGCACTTGAACTTCGGTCAAACCGACGGCATCTTGAGACCATTGGGTTAATGCTGACCAATCCCTTACCAAGACTCTTTCACGCTCATCTCGACTATTATGGGTGCGACGGTCGAGTTTTTCGCCCGTTTCCCCCGGCTCGACCCGATCTGACCGCGATCAGCTTTGCCGGTGCGCTTCGCGCGATCGCCGGTGGCGGTAGTCGGGGACGTCCCACTCGCAATTAGGGGTCGAGAGAGATGTTACCATCTCCCCCTCCCATTCAGAGAGGAGTGGACTTATTACCCCTCCTTGAGGTGTCCCGGCTTTCGTATCGTCAAATACACCATTGTCTATGACCCCGGCTTTTAACCATTGTTTGATATTTCGCCTGATGGTCGTTGGACATGGGGTAACATCGTTCCATCTGTATGGGTATTCCATCCTTAGACTCATCCTTTCCCCCGGTGTACTTTTAAGGGTCTGTGTGGATAGCCGAAAGAATCTTCCACTTTTCCACTTACTCATTCGAGCAGCACCGTTATCAACCTGTTTTCGATACCAAATATTTTCGAGGGTTCATGACAGATGTTCACCTTTCGGTTAGTCATAGATGATTGGCAGTGGTCGGAGTATTGGTGGCAGATTCCACCTCATCGCCTTCCGTTCCCCGCTTCAATCCTGGGGTTGTGAATCCCAAAATTGGGGGTGGCTATCGCCTCCTCTCTTGGATTATCAGTTTTACTTTGTTCCTTATATAAGGAATTTGTATTGCTGACTGTCCTTGACCCTGAGAGTTCCGACCTTATTTAGTCTCTTGTGATACTAAACTTGGAACATACAGATAGTTATAAGGCTGGTCAGGGGTGCGCCCCTTATATTCATCCAAGAGGATGAAAGCCTTACCGGGAGGTTATTTCAGGCATTTCAGCCTTATTTCGTTCCCGAACGAATCGCACCTTTCGACTATATTTTGGCATAGTTAGGGCAGATTTGAAGACCCGACGATCGGTCTGAGTCCGGCCCGCGATCGCCCGACGGGTTCTGAGGGCGGGCCTCACTGATGTTTGCATGGAGGTAAGTTGTCGATGTCACAGTCTTCTTGGAGCGATCCGTCCCCACCCTCGGCGGCTTCCGAATCCGCCCCCACCCTGCCGTCCGACTGGCTGCTGGGGTTGGCTGCGGTTCCGTTCGTGGCGGCGATGGCCGGCGGTCGCCTGGTTCGGGATGTGGCGTTGGGTTTGAGCCAGAGCAGCGAGGAGGTGTTCCGCGGCGATCGCCTCCCCGTCCTCCACTTCCCCCAAACTCCGCCCGACGATTCCGATGCGGAGCTCTCGGATTGAAAGGGGTGGGGGGGAGAATTGATAATTGACAATTGATCGTTGATAATTGACAATTGATCATTGACTCGGAGGATCTACTCCCGACTCCCTTTCCCCGCTCTTGAGTACACGAGGGCGAGATCGTGGGCGGGATTTTACATCGGGAAATTGGCGGTTCCGTTGCCGGGGGAATGACTGTTTTGGAGGGGGGCTGACTCGAAGTGAGGAAAGTTTGTTCCCGCGATCGCTATCATTTTTGGGGAACCGGCTCAAGGCAACCGGCAATTCCGAAACTGAAACAGTCTTGATATCGCGGTTTTCCGGCCGGCGGCGATCGTCGAAGTGTTGGGTCCGATCGCCGGACTCGGGATCGATGCTCGGGGGATTTCCGACCGGCTTTTGCCGGGAGGGAACGGGCGAGCGTCGCAGATGTAACGCCCCATTCCGCCCCACAATTTTCGGCGGTTTTTAATCGTAAATTTGAAATTATAGAACCATCTCGGCGCCAATTTACCACAAAACGGCGCGGTCAATTGATACATCAGATACATCAGTGCCAAATTTAAGGAAGGGTCGCGATTATTTCTCATCAGTTCGCCCGCCCCGTTCTACGAAGTGTCTACCTGACAAGTATAATAAGTTGGATATTCTTGCTAAATAGGAACAGACCTTATGAGTTCACTGCTCCAATCCTCAGAACAGGTCCCCAGCGCGGTCGTTTCATCCAATGCTCCGTTAACAGCCTCTGACCTCTTGTTACGCAATCGCCTCAAAATTGTCGAAGATTTGTGGGAAAGTGTCCTCCGGCAAGAGTGCGGACAGCAATTGGTGGATCTGCTGCTGCAAATGCGATCGATGACCTCACCGGAAGGACAGGCTTCCCCCGATCTCAAAGCCAACGTCTGGCAAATTATCGAACAACTCGACATCAACGCGGCCATCCGCGCATCCCGGGCATTTGCCCTGTATTTCCAACTGATCAATATCGTCGAGCAACACTACGAGCAGCGGGACCAACAACTCGCCTACGCCCACCTCAAACAGCGGGGGAAATCCCCGGTATCCCCCGACAAGTCCGGCGACTCCGTTTTTGAAACCCGAAACCAGCGCTTCTCGGATGCGGAAGAGGCTCCCGTGGATGTCTCCGCCCCCGCCAGCTCTCTCAGGGACAGTCGCGACCTGGGAACCTTCCACCACCTGTTTCCGATGCTGCGGCGGTTGAACGTCCCCTCCCAGGTGATCCAGCGGCTGCTCGATCAACTCGACATCCGGCTGGTGTTCACCGCCCACCCCACGGAAATCGTGCGCCACACGATCCGCACCAAACAGCGCCGGATCGCCCAAATTCTCGCCTCCTTCGATCGCGTCGATGAAAGTTACGGCGGCCTGAGAAACGGGGACGCGGAAACCACCTCCCTCGTCACCGCCTGGACCGACGAACTGCAAGAACAACTGCGGGAAGAAATTCGCCTGTGGTGGCGCACCGACGAGTTGCACCAGTTCAAGCCCACGGTCTTGGACGAAGTGGAATATAGTTTGCACTACTTCCAAGAAATTTTATTCGACATCATCCCGCAGTTGTACCAGCGCATCAAGCAGGCGCTGCAACCCTCCTTCCCCCATTTGCGGCCCCCCAACTACGATTTTTGTAAATTCGGCTCCTGGGTGGGAGCCGATCGCGACGGCAACCCCTCGGTGACGCCAGAAGTGACCTGGAGAACCGCCTGTTATCAACGCAAACTGGTTCTCGAAAAATACATCGTGGCCGTCGATCACCTCAGCAGCCTGTTGAGTCTGTCCCTGCACTGGAGCGACGTCCTGCCCGAACTGCTCGAATCCCTCGATCGCGACCAGATCCAACTGCCGGAAGTCTACGACAAAGTCGCCATCCGCTACCGCCAGGAACCCTACCGCCTGAAACTCTCCTACGTCCAGAAGCGGCTGGAAAATACCCGCGATCGCAACGAGCGCCTCTCTGAGAGCAACGAAGTCGAACGGGAACGGGAACGCATCGTCACCAAAGATCGGGACGGCAGCCTCTACCACTCCGGAATGGAATTCCTGCAAGAGCTGCAACTGATTCAGCGGAACCTGGAAGCCACCGGCATCCACTGCCGCGACCTGGAAAATCTCATCTGTCAGGTGGAAATTTACGGCTTCTACCTGGCCCGTATGGATATGCGCCAGGAATCCTCCGTCCACGGCAACGCCATCAACGAGGTGGTGGAGTACCTGCAACTCCTCCACAAACCCTACAACGACCTCACCGAGTCCGAACGCGCCCTATGGCTGAGTTCGGAACTGCAAACCCGCCGCCCCTTGATCCCCGCCGAGCTGCCCTTTTCCGAGAAAACCTGCGAAACCATCAACACCTTCCGGGTGATGCGGGAACTGCAACAGGAATTCGGGGCGGAAATTTGCCAGACCTACATTATCAGCATGAGCCACGACGTCAGCGACCTGCTGGAGGTGCTGTTGCTGGCTAAGGAAGCCGGGCTCTATGACCCGGCCACGGGCATCGGCAGCTTGAGCGTCGTGCCGCTGTTTGAAACCGTCGATGACCTGAAGCGGGCGCCGAGGGTGATGAAGGATCTGTTCGAGTTGCCCCTGTACCGAGCGATGTTGGCCGGCGGCTACGAAAAATACCGGGAAGTGGGCGGGGACATCAACGCCTCTTTGCAGGAGATCATGCTGGGGTACTCCGACAGCAACAAGGATTCCGGGTTCCTGAGCAGCAACTGGGAAATTCACAAGGCCCAGAAATCCCTGCAGAGTCTGGCCGAGTCCTACCACGTCGGCATTCGCATCTTCCACGGCCGCGGCGGTTCCGTCGGACGCGGCGGGGGTCCGGCTTACAAGGCGATTTTGGCGCAACCGGGCAAGAGTATCAACGGCCGCATCAAGATCACCGAACAGGGGGAGGTGCTCGCCTCCAAATATTCCCTGTCTCAACTGGCGCTCTACAATTTGGAGAGCGTGGCGACGGCGGTGATCCAGGCCAGCCTCCTGCACACGGGATTCGACGAGATCGAACCCTGGAATGACATTATGGAGGAGTTGGCGACGCGATCGCGGACTTGTTACCGCCACCTGGTCTACGAACAGCCCGACCTGGTGGCGTTCTTCGACCAAGTGACCCCCATCCAGGAAATCAGCCAACTGCAAATCAGCTCCCGGCCCGCCCGCCGCCAGGGGGACAAGAAAAAGGATATTTCTGGCCTGCGGGCGATTCCCTGGGTGTTTAGCTGGACCCAGAGCCGCTTCTTGCTGCCCTCCTGGTACGGCGTGGGGACGGCCCTGCAGCAGTTCGTGGAGGAGGAGTCTGAGGAACATCTGAAACTGTTGCGCTACTTTTACATCAAGTGGCCGTTTTTCCGCACGGCCCTCTCGAAGGTGGAAATGACTCTGGCGAAAGTGGATTTGGAAATCGCCCACCACTACGTCCGGGAACTGAGCCAGCCCGAAGATCGCGATCGCTTCGAGGCCCTGTTCGATCAGATCGCCACGGAGTACAACCTCACCCGCAAACTGGTTTTGGAGATTACCGGACAGCAGGGTTTGTTGGACAATGACCCGGCCCTGCAGCGATCAGTGCAACTGCGAAACGGCACGATCATCCCCCTGGGACTGTTGCAGGTGTCCCTGCTGCAACGCCTGCGCCGCCACGGCACCGCCGCCACCCCCGGCGTGATCCATTCCCGCTACAGCAAAGGGGAACTGCTGCGCGGCGCCCTGCTGACGATCAACGGCATCGCCGCCGGGATGCGGAATACGGGCTGATCGTGAGATGGGGAGCGGAGGAAGCGGAGGGAGCGGAGGGAGCAGGGGGAGCGGAGGGAGCGGAGGGAGCGGAGGGAGC
>JBNGCR010000208.1:0-9464 GCA_050045915.1 Limnospira sp. | reverse complement strand
GTAGGATTCTTGAACCGGGGGTTCGTAGTAGGGTTCCGGTTCGGCGTAGGAGTCTTGGGGGGCGGGTTCCCAGGTTTTGGCAGGTTCGGGTTCGGGGGTGTAGGTAGTCGCAGATTCCGGCGCTCCGGTATCGAGGGGGATGGAAAATTCTTCGTAGGCGATGGCGGAGTTGGCGATCGCCCCGATCGCCCCCAGGAAGCCCAATCCCAGCGTCAGGGAACGCCGGGGGAGGCGGTTCGACGAGATGGTGCGGTTTTCGGGTGTCAAATTGGGATCAGAGTAAGTGGGTTCCGTCATTTCCTCACACAACCAGAAGATAAATTGGGCAGTTTTTAAAAAAATCACTCAGAAGGGTAGAGCTGAACCGACAGGAGCGAGAGCGACTCGAATGCCGATTGAAAAGCTGCTTCCGTTGCCGGCTTCCTATTCCTTCGCTTCAGCGTTGCCACCGTAATTAGGGGTCGAGAGAAATGTTACCATCTCCCCCTCCCATTCAGAATCGTGCATGAGACTTTCACCTCACACGGCTCCTAGTTCAGTCGTCTTGTTGTCATGAGTACGACTCTTGCTTTGACTGCCATCTATGGTAGTTTTGGCATCGTGACAGTGGCGGTGCAACAGTTGGAGGTTTTTATAATCGTCCTTTCCGCCGAGGCTTCTGGGGATGATGTGGTCAGTCTCCACTTGGTCTTCAATGGTGAAGTGCTGCCCGCACCATTTGCATTTGCCTTTCTGGTCTTTTAGCAGTCGAGCTTCTCGGTTCGGGATTTCTGCTGACTTCCCTCTCCTCGTTGCCCAGTAGACCCAGTTTCCGTCATATGTATGGGTATTCCATCCTTAGACTCATCCTTTCCCCCGGTGTACTTTTAAGGGTCTGTGTGGATGGTTACAGTAATCCTCCACTTTTCCACTTGCTCATTCGAGCAGCACCGTAATCAACCTGTTTTCGATACCCAATAATAACGAGGGTTCATGGCAGATGTTCACCTTTCGGTTAGTCGTAGATGGTTGGCAGTGGTCGAAGTATTGGGAGCAGATTCCCTCTCATCGCCTTCCGTTCCCCGCTTCAATCCTGGGATTGTGAGTTCCAAAACCGGGGGTGGCCATCGCCTCCTCTCTTGGAGATTGTTAAGGATTGTTAAGATTATCCAACTTTCTCCTTGACCCTGAGAGTTCTGACCTTATTTGGTATCTTGTGATACCAAACTTTGGAACATATAGACAGTTATAAGGCTGGTCAGGGGTGCGCCCCTTATATTCATCCAAGGGGATGAAAGCCATACCAGGAGGTTATTTCAGGCATTTCAGCCTTATTTCACTCCCGAACGAATCGCACACCGAGTCTTATTGTACCGGGAGCCAGACAAATTTCTGAGCCGATCGCGCCGGGGCGATCGGGTTCCAGGCGCACCCGCAATTCTCCGGTCGCCGTCACGCCGACGATGGTTCCGGCTTCTCCCCCCGCCACGACCCGACGTCCGATCCCGCAGAGCAGTTTCAGGTAAGCGGACTCGAAGCCATCCGTTCCGAGTTGTCTCCATTGCCGGAACCCCAATTGAATGCCCCATAGGACTCCGGCCGCCAACATTTCGACGGAGTTGACCCCCGGCGAGGTCGGATGGTCGGTGAAAAAATCCTCGAGGTTGATGCCCGTGGGGGGGACGGGGTTGCTCCAGTTCAAGCCGACACCGATGACAGCCCGACCGATGCGCCCATTTTTCACTTTTGTTTCTGTCAGGATACCACCCAATTTCCGTTCTGTCAGGAGCAGGTCGTTGGGCCATTTGAGGGTGACGGGAATCCCGCGATCGCGCAATGCGGTGGCAATTCCCCAAGCGCTACACTGGGTCAACCCAGCCCGTTCCTCGGCCGGAATGTCCGGGGCGATGGCGTGGGACAGGTACAACCCCCCCGGGTCAGACTGCCACCGCCGCCCCCACTGGCCCCGCCCCGCCGTCTGTCGGGCCGCGATGACGGTGGTTCCCGGCGGTGCCCCCGAGGCGAAGAGTTCCCAGAGGGTTTGATTTGTCGAAGCCAGGGTATCGAACGTTAAAATATCGACGGGAAAAGAATCGGAAGCGCTCGTTTGCAGGCTTTGTAAGGCGGCGAGGATGCGATCGCGGTTCATAGAGTCGGGAGTCAGACCAACGCATTCATCAATGATTATCAATTATCAATTGTCAATTATCAATTATTAATTCCCCATGCACATCTGGACTTGGCACGAGTGGCAGGGATTGCCCTACCTGACCTGTAGTATTTTAAGCCCGTGGCGACACGGTTTTTTTTCCAGACAGTTTAGCCCCCGTTCCCCGGCCGATCTGGTGGAAGTCCTGGAACCGGGTATCCCTGCGTACCGCACCAAACAGGTGCACGGCAACGAAGTTTTGAAGACCACCCAGGTATCCCCTCTCTCTTCTGAGGAAGACACCCCCCTCGCCGAAGCCGACGGCCTGCTGACTCATAAACCCTCGGAATCTGTCTGGGTCGCCAGCGCGGACTGCGTTCCGGTGCTGATCGGGGACGGGGCGACGGGGCGGGTGGCGGCCGTCCACGCCGGGTGGCGGGGGACTGCCTCCAAGATCCTACCGGAGGCGATCGCACAATTCAAACAGCAAGGGAGCCAGATCCCCGATTTGCGGGTGGCGATGGGTCCGGCGATTTCCGGCAGCGTTTATCAGGTGTCGAAGAATGTGGCGGTGCAACTGGCTGCCACCCTGCTGCTCACCGACACGGCGACTTCCCTTTCTGAGATTTTAGACCCCCTCTACCACCTGTCAAACCCGCCCCTACTGCCCGACCCGGAACCCGATCGCGCCCGGGCCGACGTCCGCCGGTTCAACGCCCTGCAACTGGAACGCCTGGGGTTGGGTGCGGATCAGGTGGCGATCTCCTCCCACTGCACCTACAGCCAGCCAGAGCTATTTTTTTCCTACCGGCGCGATCGCCTCAAATCCGTCCAGTGGTCGGGCATCGTCAACTCATCCCCGGGATAGTCCCACTTCCGACGGAGATTGAGTTAAGCTTTAAGCATCTGCGCCCACCTTCGGGTGCTATCCCCATCACCGGACATCGGGGGAGCATCCCGAATCGAGGCACAACAACGTATAATGTAAACACCCAAAGCCCTACCAACGTTGATCTCGGTCAGTGGAGGGATGGCTTGCGAAACTCGAAACCCGCTCTCTCGATTGTCCGGCAACGGGTGGCGGGTCAATGACAGCAGAGACTAGATTGCAGTTGATAAAGTGCGATGAGCGAGCAAAGTCCCTATGAACAGCTTGGGGTCGCGATCGATGCATCCTTTGACGAAATCCAGGATGCTCGCGATCGCCTGAAACAACAGTGCAGCGGCGAGCGCCGGGTTCTGGAATCCATCGAAGCCGCCTACGATGCGATTCTCATGGATCGCCTCAAAATGCGCCAAGAGGGGAAAATTAAAGTCCCTGAGCGCATCCGTTTCCCCGATCGCACTACCAAAGCCCCACCAAAAGAACTCAAGTCCCCAAGTCGTCCGACAACCACCTGGCTTCCCCAACTGCTCGACACGCCCAGCCGTTCCGAGTTGCTCTGGCCTTCACTCATTTACCTGGGTCTGGGCATCCTGAGCCTGTACCCGGCGATAAACGTGTCCTTACTGCAACTTCCCCTCGCCCTCGGAGTTGGGACAGCCCTCTATTTCCTCAACCGCAAAGAAAACAAATTCGGCCGAGCCGTCCTGCTGACGGTGGGAGGATTAATTTTGGGCTTGATTCTGGGAAGTTTGCTCAGTCCGATGGCCAGCCTCATATCGGGGGAGCAATTTATCACCCTGGTGACGCTCATCGTCCTGTGGTTGGTGAGCGCCTTCCTGCGCTAGGGGACGGGTCGGACTCCCGCTATTTCCGGGCGGGCGATTCCATTCCCTTTTTTTGCCCACTCCGGACGAGCTTTCTGCCTCGGGTTGTCATGGTTTTTCATCGTCGGCGCGACTCTCTGGGACTGAGGGCGGGAGCGGTCGCCCTCGGTTGGCTCATGGCTCTCGGGGGGGGAACTGAGATCGGGCGATCGCAGAGCGTGCCGTCCTCTAATCTCGAACTTGCCAAAAGTGCCAAACCCTGTTTTTTGGATCAATCTGACCTGCCGAATCCTCCCCTCTCCCAAACGGGACTGAGCATCCCCAACTTTTGGTTCGCCCAAGAACGCTACGGGGGAAAAACCCTCAAACATTGGTTCGTAGAAGAGAAGTTGACCCACCTCCTCCCCGATATCTACCTGGAGCGATTCGTCACGTTGGTCGTCGATCGCCTGTCTTGGAATCAAAAAAGCTATCTCGACCAATATGTGTTCGTCAACCATTTTGCCAGCACTGCCCGGGACTACGGATACAACCTGCGGGTGTGCAGCGGCTCGGGGGAGCTGTTAGGATATTATTCCTGCGACTTCCAGACCACCCCCCTCTCCTGCGACCTGCAACTCAAGTCCGGCGGGTTTCGCCTCCGAGATTTTAAACCCTTCAACAGCATCCCGGAGGGGTGACGGGAGTAGGGTGTAGGGGAAATTAATTAGGGGTCGAGAGAGAAGTCACCTTCTCCCCCTCCCATTCTCCAGCCGTGCATGAGACTTTCACCTCACACGGCTCCTAGTTCAGCCGTCTCGTTTGCGATGTTGGCGAGGAGTGGACTTATTACCCCTCCTTGAGGTGTCCCGGCTTTCGTATCGTCAAATACACTATTGTCAATGACCCCAGCTTTCAACCATTGTTTGATATTCCGCTAGTCATAGATGATTGGCCGTGGTCGGGTTTTTGGTGGCAGATTCCACCTCACCGCCTTCCGTTCCCCGCTTCAATCCTGGGGTTGTGAGTCCCAAAACTGGGGGTGGCTATCGCCTTCTCTCTTGGAGATTATTTATTCTCTTTGACCCTGAGAGTTCCGACCTCACTTAATATCGTGTGATATTAAGCTTGGAACATACAGACAGTTATAAGGCTGGTCAGGGGTGCGTCCCTTATATCTATCCAAGGGAATGGAAGCCTTACCGGGAGGTTATTTCAGGCATTTCAGCCTTATTTCATTCCCGAACGAATCGCACACAATTAGCAATTATAGCAACGAGCGCTGGCGTGTAACGCGCTATAAATTCAGCGACTTTCGGGTTTCTTCCGAGAGGCCGGAATTGTTGCCAAATTTCGCCCCCGCCACCGTCGCCTCGGTGACATTGCTGCCGAAGAGATTGGCATACAGCAAATTTGCACCCGACAGGTTCGCCTGGGCGAGTTGGGTGTGGCGAATGGCGGTTTCCATCAGATTGGTTTCGGTGAGGTTGGCGTTCGCCAAATTCGCCCGGGTCAAGTCGGTCTGTCGCAGGTCGGCCCCAGTGAGGTCGGCTTCCCGCAACGAAGCGTAGCGACATTGGGCGGCCAAAAACTTCGCACCGCCGAAGTTCCCCCCGTCCAGGATCGCTTCGTTGAGTCGGGCCCGGGAGAAATTGCAGTTCTGGAACGTCCCCCGGCTTAAATTGGCGCGATCGAGTCGAACCTGATACAAATTCGCCCCCCGAAGGTCGGCGGCGGTCAAATCCACTTCCGTGAGATCCGCGTCGCTCAGGTCTGCACCCTGCAAATTCACCCCCCGCAAATCGGCGCCGCGCAACTTGACGCCGCGCAAATTGGCGTTTTGCAAGTTCGCCCGGGTCAGGCAAGCCCGTTCCAGATTCGCCAACTGGAGGTCGGCCCCTTCGAGATCGGCGTTTTCTAAATTGGTTGCCTCCAGTGCTGCCTCGTAACAATTGGCCTCCCTCAAATCGCTGCGGTGGAGGTTGGTGCCGGCGAGATGGGCGCGGCTCAAATTGGCCTGCCGCAGGTCGGCTCGCCCCAAATTGGCGTCGAGAAGGTGGGCTTCCGAGAGGTTCGCGCCTTTTAAATTGACGATAAATAACTGCGCCCCATTTAACGTGGCTCGGCAGAGATCGGCCCCTTCCAAGTTGGCCAGCCGCAGGTCCAGTTCGCTCAAATCGATCGCGGCGAGATCTGTCCCCCGCAGGTCGGCTCCCTTGAGATCCAGACTCCTCAAATTGACCTGTTTGAAATTGACTCGGCGCAGGTCTAGCCCTTTGAACTGACAGAAAAGACGGTAGGCGCTCAGGTCGTCGATCGGGGGGGCGGACACTTCGTCCCGGTCGATTTTGACGAGATGATACTGGACGTTTTCGGTAAAGATGGTAAAGACGAGATTAAAGGTTTCTAGGAATAGGATGAAATGGCGACAGCGTTCTTCTTCGTGTTGTTGATAAAACTGGAGCAGTTGAGAAATTTTTAACTCTAAGTGAGTTTGGGATGAAGGGCTGAGTAAAATCAGTTTCAACAGCAGGATCGTCACGGTGAGGGCGCTGTCTCGCCCCATCATTAAATTAAAAATAAAAGATGGATGGCTTCCATCTTCCGTGGTCAAACATTCGATCAGTCGGTTACAGGTGCGGATGGTTAAACTTTTACTGATGATTTTTTCATCGCGGCTTGGATAGAGATTATGGAGTTTGTCGGAGATTTTTTCTCGCAAAATTTTGAGGGGATACTGTTCGCCCTGATGGAGTGTCAGGTATTCGGGTAAGGCGGTTTTGAAGTGCCGGTAACTGACATCGGCGGTGGCTTGAATAAAGAGTTCTGCCTGGTGGGTGTAGCTGTAAATTCGCTGGGTGGAAATGGTTTTTTTGAGGAGTTCGAGAACTTCGTCGCCGAGGTGGGTGGGATTGTTGACCGGACGGACGGATTGGCTGCTAATGTGCGATCGCGCAACGTACATGGCGAGATCGAATTTGTACTGCTCCCGGAGCTGTTTGGAGAGTTGTCGCGCTACCTCTTGCTGTTCTGGGGAGTTTTTCGGGTTCATGTACTGGGAGACTAATAAATAGCTCCTGTAACGGCTGCTCCAGCCCTGACCGTGTTGGAAGGCGCAGTGGCGGATATCCTGATAGTCGGGACTCTTGAGAAAGTCCCGAACCCGGTTCCGGAGCCGCCCCAGTTGCGGGTTGATGATTTCGTATTCGTCTTCCGGGGCTGTCTCTACTTGTTTGAGTAATCTCTCTGCTACCTGATACTTGCGGTTAATATACCAGTTGTTGATCAGGATATAAAAACTGCGCTTCAGAAGCAGGGTAAAAGCGCCTTTTTCCTCGTTATTGAGGTGATGGATAATGGCGAGATTGACGGGGGCGTAATCACTCGCCAAATTCCAAAAAGTCGCGATAAATTCCTGCAAAACTGCGTCTGCATCCCAGTTTTTGACAATTTTTATCCAAAAATCGTAGACGATTTCCTCTGTTTCTTCCAGAATTTGAGGAGACAAGAGATTTCCAGAAGAATCCATGGTCGAATTCTCGGCAGTACACCCTTTGGTCATGATCTGGCGTGTTTGAATAAAATGACGAACAGGCTAGAGTACAGCTTATCAAATAAAATCGTTTGTGTCAATTAAACGGGTGGGTTCCGGGGTGCGATCGCCCGCCCGCGATCGCCTTTGACGATCCCCTCCATCCTACCCCAAAAACAAAATCGCAAAGTCGATTATCCGCAATTTATAAATCCTTGAAACTTAAAAATTATCGATTTAAAATATGTCAAAAACCCCGAATTGATCGGCCGCGATCGCCATATTTTTAAATTAAACTAAAGTTTTGCCCCGTCTCCCGACAACTTTGGCACAATTGCGGTAAATTCACTGTAATCGCCGAGGAAGCCACCATGAACGCAGAAGAACTGTTAAATCGCTATGTCGCCGGAGAGCGCAATTTCCGCGATACCGACCTGTTTCGGGCCGAGTTGAGCAATGCCAATCTCAGCGGGGCCAACCTGTTTCGGGCTAACCTGTTTCGGGCCAACCTGTTTCGGGCCAACCTCCTGGGGGTGAGTTTGTTCAATTCCACCTTGATCGGGGCGAACCTCTACTGTGCTAACTTGAGTGGAGCGGACTTGAGCGGGGCGAACCTCACCCGCGCCGACCTGACGGGCGCCGACCTGAGCGGAGCCGACCTGAGCGGAGCCGACCTGAGCGGGGCTATCCTCACCCACGCCAACCTTAGCTACGCCGACCTGACCCGAGCGAACCTGATGCGGGCGGAATTGGTGGACGCGGCCCTCAGCCACGCCAAATTTCAGGGGGCGAACCTGAAGGGGGCGAACTTTGCCGGGGCACTATTGCAGAATGCCAAACTCACTCAGATTATCGGTCTGACCCCGGCTCGCATCCTGGAATTGAAGGAACAGGGCGCTATTTTTGACGCGGCTCCGACTGCGGAGGTCAATTCTAAAGTCGGGAGTCGGGAGTAGGGAGTCGGGAGTAGGGAATGGGGAATGGGGAATGGGCAATAGGCAATAGGCAATGGGGAATCGGTCATTTTTCATTTTTCATTTTTCATTTTTCATTCTTAGGGGAATGGGGAATGGGGAATGGGGAATGGAAAGCAGAGTTCCTCTGTTTCCTCCGCTTAACCGTTACTCCCTCCGCTCCCTGCCTGTCGAATTGAGATTGAGACGATTACTATGGCTGCATCCAAACGAAAGTCTTCGAGTCAGCACCGCACGGTTTACTCGGAGTTCGGCAATTCCTCCCGGTCGGAGGCGACGGAACGGGCGACTCCGGAGTTGCCCCCCAACCAGCAAAACGTGCGGGTGCAGGCCACCCGCAAGGGGCGAGGGGGGAAAACTGTGACGGTGATTTCCGGGTTTCAAAGCAGTTCGGAAACCCTGGCGAAGTTGCTCAAACAACTGAAAAGTCAGTGCGGCACGGGGGGGACAGTGAAAGACCAGACCCTCGAAATTCAGGGCGACCACACCCAAAAGCTGGTGGAGGTGCTGACGAAATTGGGGTACAAGGCCAAAAAAAGCGGCGGATGACGGAAATTCCCATTCACGAAACGTTTCAGGAAACGGTCCAGGGCGAGGGTTACTGGGCGGGGACTCCGGTGGATTTTATCCGTTTGGCGGGGTGTCCGGTGGGGTGTCCGTGGTGCGATACGGGATATGCGGACGGGGGGAAGGGGTTGCCCCGGCGGGTGCGGCGGTTTGAGGAGTTGTTGGCGGAGTTGCGATCGCCCCGGGTGGTGATTTCGGGCGGCGAACCGTTTATTTATCCGCAATTGCCGGATTTGGTGGGGGCGGTGGAAGGGACGGGGCGGCGGGTATCGATCGAGACGTCGGGGGCGTTTTGGCAGGCGGTTCCGGCTTCGACTTGGGTGACGCTGAGTCCGAAAGAACACGTCAGCCCCCGCTATCCGGTGGTGTCGCGGATGTGGGATCGGGCGGATGAGGTGAAGTTGGTGATCGAGACGGGGGAGGAGTTGGCGTATTACCGATCGCATTTGGCCGAATTGGGCGAGATTCCGGTGTTTTTGCAGCCGGAGTGGACCCGGCGCGATCGCACCTTGCCGCTGGTGTTGGAGTTGTTGAGACGGTTTCCCCGCTATCGGCTGTCGGTTCAGTTGCACAA
>JBNGCR010000207.1:0-9490 GCA_050045915.1 Limnospira sp. | reverse complement strand
ACTTTTTTTGGGGACTTTGAGATTCCGCGGCGACACCTTCCCGAGTCCGCCGTTTTCCACCTCGGGGGCAGCTCCCCGGCGGGAACTCCCCCCGACCGGAACGAGATCCCTACATCACCGCTTCAACTTCCGCAATTTCGGGGATTTTTTCCCGCAGGCGGCGTTCGATCCCCATTTTCAGGGTCATGGTGGAACTGGGGCAGGAACCGCAGGCCCCCTGGAGCCGCAGCCGGACGATGGGGCCGTCGAGTTCGACGACTTCCACGTTACCACCGTCGGCCATCAGGTAGGGACGCAGCTCGTCCAGGACGGTTTCGACGTTTTCCGGAGTCAGTGTTAAGGTTGCCATAATCGATCAGATCCGTGGTTTGATAAAAGTATTCGACAATTACAGACTTCTCGATCCTAACGCCATAGCGCCACGCGCGGGAGTCGGGAGTCGGGAATCGGGAGTCGGAGGAATGAAAACCCCCCCGAGAATCGAGCGTCAATACACGGGCGCCATACTGGCGATATCTTGGAAGCGTGAAATACCCGGAGAAGGGTCGCCCCTTTGCAACCCCCCCGCTTCCGTCAGACCGCCGCCGGTTCGAGCAATTTGATATTGGAGTAGTTGAATTCGGTGGTCGTCACCTGGCTCTTGTCTTTGGAGCGGACGACCTGGCGGGTCATAATGTAGTAATTTCCCACCTTCTCGAAAATATCCTCGAATTCCAATTCCCGCATGATTTCGTCGGTTTGGGGGTTGCGGAAAATGGCATCGTAGCGTTTGGAGATGTACCCTTCGCCGGTGTCGAGGCTTTCGTGGGTGTCGATGACGAAGGCCATCCGGCCCATGACCCGGCTCACCAAACAGATTTCGTGGCCGCGGACTTTGTAGTTTGACCCCATCGAGTCCCCTTCCACCCGGATTTCCACCGCGCCGGACTCGTCCGTTTCTCCCAGGCTGAATTTGTTTTTGCCGTGGGAGTCCTCGAAAGCGGTGCGCTTGCGGTGGGTGACGACATCCCGAAGTTGGGTGTAGACGCTCTGCTGCACCTCTTCATTCTCGATGCCGGAGACTTCTACGCTCAGGTCTGGGTTAATCCGAATGTGACCGTTGTAAGTTTCATCTCCCTGCTTCAATTCGATGTCGGCGCTGTAACCGGGAAAGTCGGTGTCCCAGGTGTAGCGGTTTTCGTAGGCGTTGCGAAATAGATCGCGGGCGTTACTTGTCAATTCTGTCATGGAAGATTGCGAGTTTTAAAAACGGACAAGATCTAGTATAATCTTTTCGAGGCCGATCGCTCGAAATTCGAGATATAAATTGACCGCCCTCGCTCCGACGGCGAGATGGAAATTGATGGTAATTTTCCGAATCTCGACCCATCCAGTGATGAAAAGCGCACCGCGATCGCCGTCATTCATCTATCCGTAAAAACTCAAATTTTAGCCCCCCAAATAAGTATGTCCGATCGCCCCATTTACCTCGATGCCAACGCCACCACCCCCGTCGATCGCCGCGTTTTGGAGGCGATGCTGCCCTATTTTACCGAGCAGTTCGGCAACCCGGCCAGTATCAACCACGTCTACGGCTGGGAGACGGAAGCGGCCGTGCAGCAGGCCCGGAAAATCATCGCCGAAGCGATCGGCGCCGGACCCGAGGAAATCATCTTCACGGGCGGCGCCACCGAGTCGGACAATTTGGCGGTCAAGGGCGTGGCCGAAGCCTATTTTGCCAAGGGTCGCCATTTGATTACCGTGGAGACGGAACACAATGCCGTCCTCGACCCCTGCCACTATTTGAAAGAACTGGGATTTGAGGTGACATTTCTCCCCGTCGAACCGGATGGACTTATCAATTTAGAAACCCTCGAAAAAGCATTTCGCCCCGACACGATTTTGGTGTCCGCGATGGCGGCGAACAACGAAATTGGAGTGCTGCAACCCCTGGCGGAAATCGGCGAACTCTGTCGCGATCGCGGAATTTTATTCCACACCGACGCCGCCCAAGCCCTGGGAAAAATTCCCCTCGATGTCGAAAAAATGAACGTCGATTTGATGTCCCTCACCGCCCATAAAATCTACGGCCCCAAAGGCATCGGTGCCCTCTACGTCCGCCGTCGCGACCCCCGGGTGAAATTGGCAGCCCAAATCCACGGCGGCGGACACGAACGGGGGATGCGATCGGGGACCCTCTCCACCCCCCTGATCGTGGGGTTCGGCGCGGCGGTGAAACTGGCGTTATCGGAGATGGAGGCGGAGGGAAAACGGCTGGAAAAATGGCGCGATCGCCTCTGGGACAAGCTCTCCACCCTCGGCGACGTCCGCCTCAACGGCCACCCCACCCGCCGCCTGCCGGGTAATTTAAACGTGAGTGTGGCGGGGGTGGACGGTCAGGCTTTATTGTTGGGGTTGCAACCCGCGATGGCGGTGTCGTCGGGTTCGGCCTGCACCTCCGCCAAAATTGAACCGTCCCACGTTCTGCGGGCTCTGGGACTGCCGGAAGCCCTCGCCTATGCGTCGGTGCGATTCGGCATCGGCCGGTTCAACACGGAGGCGGAAATCGACCGGGTAGCCGAACACGCGATCGCCACTATTCAAGCCCTACGAAAGGCAAAGGGTCAGACCTGCTAATTATCGGTGAATTTATGGGGAAACCAGAGTATCAAATCGTGATTTTTAGCTTGATTGGCGCGATCGCATCGTTGGCGATCGGGATGGCTCGAAATACCCCCCGCCCGACACCGACTTCCGCAGTTTTGGACTCCGATCGCCTCGCCAATTTGATTGCCTCCGGGGCCCTGGAAAAAGCCGATCGCCAGACCTATCGCATGATGCTATCGGTCTTGCACAAAAAAAACCGGCGGCTGACCCAACAAGATATTGCCCGCTTTCCCTGCGATGCCCTGGCCGAACTCGATCGCACTTGGCATCAGTCTAGCAATGGACAATTGAGTTTTATCGAACCCTATCAACGGTGGAAAACCGCTCGGGGAGGCGGACGATACGATGGGCCGACCGCGCCCCTTTCATGGAATGTCCTCCGCTCTTCTCAATCGTCACAAAATAATTGTTTGGGCGATCGGGAGATAGGCCGAAGTGCGACTCCCTGTCTGTCCGGTATCAGTTTGAATATATTCGAGCGTATTGAAAGTTGTAAGATGGCACCCTATCCGAGTCGCAAAGCCTCGAATCTCCAAAATCAATAATTTCATTGAAGTAGAGAGGGTTGGGAGTTAGACCAATTGAGAATCCGATACCAGGAAATTTTTTTCCACCCAATTAAGCGCTAATTTTGGGAGAGCGTCTGGGCTGAGTGTCTCGGATATGTGCCCTCCGATCGCTCTGAGCGCTCTGATTTTTGCCTACTTTTTTTTTGGATGTTCAGGATTGAACGAATCGGGTAAATCAGTGGGAGACTGACGTTCTTTTTCGCGATCGCCGTCCTCGGCTGTCATCTTTTTGAGCAACATTTTCACCCGATCAAGCAACTCATCCACGTCGATGGGCTTGTGAATCAAGGCATCCGCCTCGACGTTCGCCTCTTCGAGCCATTCCAAACGATGGCAGGCTGTCATGATCAAAACGGGAATGTAGGGGAAGCGATCGTCGTATCTCAACACTTGCATCACTTCATAACCGTTGATTCCCGGCATCATCAAATCCAAAACCATCAAATCGGGTGGAGATTCTTCGACTCGGGCTAAAGCGGAATAACCGTTTTCTGCGCTTTGAATCTGATATCCGGCATCCTCGAGGATGATTTCCACCAAAAAGCGACTGTCCGTCGAATCATCGACGACGAGAATATTGGGAGCCGATCTAGAACTAGGGTTGGAAGAAGAGTTCATGGAACATTATGTTTTCGCTAACAACATGATTAAAAGCGTCAGAATGAGGGTTTTTGTTCACTTAATTCGGGTTGGGGAGTTGGGAGAGTTCGGCGATCGCGTACAGGTCGAGTTTCCCCGGCCGCACGTCGAGGCGATCAAGTCTCAGGTCGATCCCCTCCATCTCAAAATTTTCGAGGTCGAGAATGGCTTCAGCTTCGGCGACCATCGCATCGGTCAAAGCGGGAGAAAGATCCGCCCCAGACCGGTACTCGATATTTTCAAAAGCCACCGTCCGCCCCCCGGATGCGATGCGGGGGGTGGCGAGGAACGACACGGGCCGCACGCCGTCCTCGGAATCGAATCGCAGGTCCGCATCGATGCCGATTTTCCCGTTTTGCAGGCAGCGACAGCGGATGTTGGACAGATCGACATTCATCTGGCGGCCGTCGATATCAATTTCTATGTCTCGGAGTTGCCGTCGAAAAATTTCGGAGTCGAACGCGCGGTTGAGGTCCGCCTCTGCGAGGGTTATATTTGCCGTCCCCTGGGCGATCTGGGACAATTGTAAATCGCCGCCGAGGGCCGCGAGGGGTTCGACCGCCAAATTTCTCACCCGGACTTCAAAAGACTCCATCCGCAACTCAGATTGGACGACCAGTCCCGACCCGTTCACGAAAAACGAATCGAGTTGGCCCTGCACGAGCTTTCCCGGGTCGGTTTGGACGCGGACATCGAGTTCTTCGGCCTGATCCAGTTGACTCGAAAGGGCAACTTTGGCAATTTGATTGAGCGTTTGTTCTCCAAATTCGCTGGCGAGCTCCATGAAAACAGCCTAACTATACGCCGGACCCGTTCGGTTTCGGACACTTACGTTTCCCATCATATCGGAGCGATCGTTTTCAGCGTCTCTATCTAACGAAATATATAAAAGCCCGACTCCGTGGCGGTTTCCGGGATTGGGACGATCAAGGTGATAACAGGTGATATCGAATGCGATCGCCAACAATCCATCCGAAGGTAGATGCCCGCGATGACTTTTTGCTGGAGTATGAGGGGTGGAATCGTACAAATTCGCAAAATTTGACTTTTTTTAAGATCTGATATCAGATCGGATTTTGTTTCAGCTTTTTCGGACGAATTCATCAAATTTTTTTTAAAATCAAGATTTTGATCGTGCAAAATTGACGAAAAAAGAGCCAAAAATGTTAGAGGAGATGAATATGAATTCCCCCCAAATGCCCCGCTCCCAAAATCAAGAAAAAATTGCTCCCGAAAACCTGCAATTTTTGGAAAAAATTAAGGTCAAAGGTCAGCTCGAAGACATCTACGATGCCCGAGACGTGACGGAGGTCGTTTTCCGGACGATGCGGGATATGATGAGTACGGAATCGGCCGATCGCGTTGCCTCCGAACTACACGAAGAATCGGTGCAGGCGAAGGACAAATCCTTACAAAATGAAATTTCCGATCTCTGGCAAGATACCAATCCGCTGGTGGCTTGGCTGAGTCGGCTGCGTCCGCCCCTAAAAATTAACGAAAAGAACTTTATTTTTCGGATCGAGCAGGAAGGGGGAATTCCGAGAGGGACGGATGCAGAAACGGTCATAAAAGCGGTCT
This sequence comes from Limnospira sp., assembly GCA_050045915.1. Lineage (GTDB taxonomy): Bacteria > Cyanobacteriota > Cyanobacteriia > Cyanobacteriales > Microcoleaceae > Limnospira. Next base: position 4,058 of record JBNGCR010000207.1, on the reverse strand, counting down.
TTTCTGCAACGAAAGACGAGATTTCCCAAGAGCGAATTTCAGAAATTTCCGGCTACCTCCCCGGCCGAGTTAAGGAAATGTGGGATGACGCTTGATCGGCCCGGTGTATAAATCGGAAATCCACGAATAAAAACCCCTGATACCTGTCCCGTGAGGGCCAGGTTTTTTCGATTCTCGATCTCGGATTTTTCACCGGATGCGAAGCCGAAAATTATTCGATCCACCCCGATCGCAGGGCGCGGACGGCGGCTTGGGTGCGGTCGTCTGCACACAGCTTATTTAAAATGCTGCGGACGTGGGTTTTCACCGTTCCCACCGTTATGTACAGTTTTTCGGCAATTTCGGCGTTGCTGCGCCCACCAACGATCAATTCCAAAACTTCGAGTTCCCGCTCTGTCAAGGGACAGGTTGCCAGAAAGTCTTTGTACTCGGGTTCGACGGCGTTGATGGTGACAGTTTCTCCGGTGTTTTTGGCGATCGCTTCCGCCGGCCGATCTTGAGCCTGTTGGAGAACCGTGCGGGCGATGACCGGATCGATCCAAGAGTGTCCTTCGCTGGTGGTCAGGATCGCTTCCATCAGGCGATCGAGGCTGACATCTTTGACGCTGTAGGAATCGGCTCCAGCCGCAAAGGCTCCCATCACCGCATCTTTGTTGTCGTGCATGGTCAAGATCAGAACTTTCGTGGGTTGATCTCCGCGATCGCCCATCGATTTTTTGAATTGCTGGGTCAACTCGATCCCGTCAATATCGGGCAAACCGATATCGACGATCGCCACGTCGGGGAGGGTCGCCTTCAAAACCTCCAACCCCTTCCGTCCGGTCGCGGCTTCCCCCACCACCTCGACCTGTTTGCTCTGCTCCAATGCCGTTCTCAAACCCACCCGGGTCAGATCATGATCTTCGATCAAAACAACGCGAATATTTTTCATATTTAGTCTCCTTGTCTGGGGATATATTGTACCATTTATTTTCGGGTAATTCACTGATAAAATTGACGGGTAGAAGTCTTTCGAGACTGACACCATCCGCACCAACCATTTTTGCCGATCAGATCGCGTATCATGTTTTCTTCCACCCAGCCACCAACCGGTCCGAGCGATTCCATCCTCGCCGTCGATGACTCCCCCGACAATCTATTTTTAATTGATGCCATCTTGGGTGAAGCCGGATATCGGGTCTGCTGCCAAGCGGACGGGGCTTCGGCCTTGAAAAGCCTGGAGAGCAACCCTCCAAAACTCATCCTCCTCGACGTGATGATGCCGGGGATCGACGGCTACGAAGTCACCCGCCGCATCCGCAACAACCCCCGCCTGTCCTTCATCCCCATCCTGCTGATCACCGCCTATGACCAGTCCAGCGTGGTCGAGGGCCTCGATGCCGGGGCCGACGATTTCATCCGCAAACCCGTGGAGGTGGACGAACTCCTGGCCCGGGTGCGATCGCTCCTCCGACTCAAACACAGCATCGACGAACAAACCAAAATGTCCCGCCAGCGGGAGGATTTCGTCTCCCGCCTCACCCACGACCTCCGCACCCCCCTGGTGGCCGCAGACCGGATGCTGCAACTGTTCCGGCAGGGGGCCCTGGGGGAACTTACACCCCCTATGCAGGAGGCAGTCCGCACCATGATCGGCAGCAATCAAAACCTGCTGCGGATGGTGAACACCCTCCTGGAGGTGTACCGCTACGAAGCGGGCCGCAAGACCCTCGCCTTCTCCACCGTCGATCTCAGCGAACTGATCCGGGAGGTGGTGGAAGAACTCACTCCCCTGGCTCAGGAAAAGGGATTGAAAATGGCACCCGATCGCATCGAACCCGCGATCGAAGTGGTCGGCGATGCCCTGGAACTGCGGCGGGTGGCCATGAATCTGGTGGGCAACGCCATCAAATTCACCGACGCCGGCCACATCGACGTCCGCCTCCACGCCGAACCCGACGGAAAAAAATCCGCGGCGGTCCTGGAGGTCGAAGACACCGGAGAAGGCATGAGCGAGGCCGATCGCGCCATCATTTTCCAGCGGTTCCGCCAGGGCAAACACAAGCGATCAGGTAGCGGTCTGGGACTGCACCTGGCCGCGCGGATCGTTGCCGCCCACGACGGCAGCATCGACGTCGAGTCCGAACCGGGCCGCGGCAGCCATTTCACCGTCCGGTTGCCCCTGAAGTCTCCATAGGCCGTGTCAACTGAACCCAATTCTTCTATACTGGTAGACTGCCCGTTTGAAATTGAAATTCAGAAAGTACCATCAAAGCCATGCGAACTGATTACTGCGGCCAACTCCGAAGCAGCAATATTGGCGAAACCGTCACCCTCTGTGGCTGGGTGGACCGCCGCCGAGATCATGGCGGCGTGGTCTTTCTGGATTTGCGCGATCGCACCGGCATCGTCCAAATTGTCAGCGATCCCGAACGCACCCCGGACTCCTACAAAATCGCCGACACCATCCGCAACGAATTTGTCGTCCGCATCACCGGCCGGGTGTCCCGGCGCCCCGAGGAATCCCTTAACCCCAAACTCCCCACCGGAGAGCTGGAAATCTACGCGGATAACATTGAATTGCTCAACGGACTCGGGAAACAGCTTCCCTTCCAGGTGTCCACCGCCGAAAGCGAACCCGTCCGGGAGGAATTGCGGCTCAAATATCGCTATTTGGACCTGCGGCGCGATCGCATGACCCGCAATTTGCAACTACGACACGAAGTCGTCAAGGCGATGCGGCGGTTCCTCGAAGATCAGGAAAAATTTATCGAAGTCGAAACCCCAATTTTGACGCGATCGACCCCCGAGGGCGCCCGGGATTACCTCGTCCCCAGCCGCGTCAACCCGGGCGAGTGGTTCGCCCTGCCCCAGTCCCCCCAACTGTTCAAACAGTTATTGATGGTTTCGGGATTCGATCGCTACTACCAGATCGCCCGCTGTTTCCGGGACGAAGATTTGCGGGCCGATCGCCAGCCGGAATTTACCCAACTGGACATGGAAATGAGCTTCATGTCCCAGGAAGAAATCTTGGATCTCAACGAACGCTTAATCGCCCACATTTTCAAAACCATAAAAGGCATCGATTTGCCCCGCCCCTTCCCCCGCCTCACCTACCAAGAAGCGATGGATCGGTACGGGAGCGATCGGCCCGACACCCGCTTCGGCATGGAACTCGCCGACGTCTCCGATGTCGTCAAAGACTGCGGCTTCAAAGTCTTTTCCGGGGCGGTAAAATCCGGGGGCATCGTCAAAATCCTGCCCGTTCCGGGGGGCAATGAAGCCATTTCCAACGTGCAGATCAAACCCGGCGGCGACCTGTTTAAAGAAGCCAGCGAAGCCGGGGCGAAAGGTCTAGCCTACATCCGCGTCAAAGAGAACGGAAAAATCGACACCATCGGCGCGATCAAAGATAATTTAGACGACGAACAAAAGGCGGAAATTCTGAAGCGGACGGATGCAAAAGCCGGGGATTTGCTGCTGTTTGGTGCCGGAGATATTGCCACCGTTAATAAAACCCTCGATCGCCTGCGTTTAGTCATCGGAGAGCGGCTGGGACTCATCGATCGCGATAAAATAAACCTGCTGTGGATCACCGACTTTCCGATGTTCGAGTGGAACGCCGACGAGAAGCGGCTCGAAGCCCTGCACCACCCCTTCACCGCCCCCCACCCCGACGATATCGAAGATGTCAAAACCGCCCGAGCCCAAGCCTATGACATGGTGTTAAACGGGACGGAAATTGGCGGGGGAAGTTTGAGGATTTACCAGCGCGATATTCAGGAAAAAGTCTTCGACGCGATCGGTTTATCCAGTGAAGAAGCCTACGGAAAATTCGGCTTTTTGTTGGAGGCATTTGAATACGGAACACCCCCCCACGGCGGCATCGCCTACGGCCTAGATCGCCTCGTGATGCTGCTGTCCGGGGAAGAATCCATCCGGGACGTGATCGCCTTCCCGAAGACGCAGCAGGCCCGCTGTCTGCTCACCAACGCCCCCTCCGGCGTCGATGGAAAGCAGTTGAAGGAATTGCAGGTAGCCTCAACCTACAAACCGAAAAAATCCCAATCTTAATTGAT
>JBNGCR010000206.1:1231-9687 GCA_050045915.1 Limnospira sp. | reverse complement strand
TTATTCAAACTGCTTGAAAAATGCGATCGCATCCTTCAACGCCGCCGCGAAGGCATCGATATCCTCGCGGGTATTGTAGAAATAGCAACTCGCCCGGGCCGTTGAATTCACGTCCAAATAGTGGTGCAACGGTTGGGTGCAGTGGTGTCCGGAACGGATGGCGACACCCGCATCGTTCAGCATCGTTGAGAGGTCGTTGGCGTGGATATTTCCGGCGGAAAATGACGCCAATCCCGCCCGTCCTTCCCCGTCGGCATCCGGCCGGGGGCCGTAGATTTTTACCTCGGGAATTTCCTTCAATTTGTCGAACAGATAGGCGGTGAGTTCGGCTTCGTAGGCGTGGATTTTTTCCATGCCGATTCCCGTCAAATAATCCACCGCCGCGCCGAGGGCGATCGCTTCTCCGATAGCCGGAGTTCCGGCTTCAAATTTGTGGGGCAGTTCGCCGCAGGTGAACCCCTCCAAAGACACTTCGCCGATCATCTCGCCGCCACCCAAAAATGGCGACATCGACTCCAGCAATCCCCGCTTTCCGTACAGGAATCCGATGCCGGTGGGGGCGCACATTTTGTGTCCCGAACCCACCAGCCAATCGCAGCCGATCGCCTTGACATCCACCGGCATATGTGGTAAACTTTGGCAGGCATCGATTAATACTTTCGCGCCCTGTTCGTGGGCGATCGCGGTAATTTCTTCGACGGGATTGATGCAGCCCAAAACGTTGGAAACGTGGACGACGGAAACTAACTTGGTGCGATCGCAGATCAGGGATTTGAACTGTTCCAAATCGAATTCCTGGGAGTCCGTCAACCCCACATATTTGATCGTCGCCCCGGTTTTCTTCGCCACCATCTGCCAGGGCACCAAGTTGCTGTGGTGTTCCATCACCGTCAGGATGATTTCGTCCCCGGCTTGCAGATTTTCCAATCCCCAGGAATAGGCGACCAAATTGATCGCTTCGCTGGCGTTGCGGGTGTAGATGATTTCCTGATAAGAATCCGCGTTGACGAACCGGACGACTTTTTGTCGCGCCCCCTCGTATTCGTCCGTCGCTTTGGCACTCAAGGTGTGGATGCCCCGGTGGACGTTGGAATTGTATTTTTGGTAATAGTTTTGAATCGCATCCAAAACCGCTCGGGGCTTTTGAGATGTGGCTGCGTTATCCAGATACACCAGGGGATGTTCGTTGATTTCCTGGTGCAAAATTGGGAAATCTCCCCGCACCTTTTCGCCCAATGTTCTTTCTTGAATCAGTGTCATTTCCTCTAATTCCTTACGTTTAGTGCAGTTTTCATAAAGGGGAAAGCGGGGCGCAACCCCGACGAGTTGCGCCATCCATTTAGAACTCGTGTTCTTCGGTGCGACAAGCCACGCATCGGGCGAGGATGTGTCGTAGGGAAACCAACGGCAACCGATCCAAAATTTCTGCTGCAAAAGCATCAATTAATAGGTTACGGCTGGTAGTTTCGTCGAGTCCCCGACTCCGCAGGTAAAAAATCTCGTCCGCCTCCAGTTGGCTGACGGTGGCGCCGTGGGCGCATTTGACGTTATCGGCGACAATTTCCAACTGGGGTTTGGTATTCACCCGCGCCTTCGGAGATAGCAACAAATTGCGGTTGAGTTGAGCCGCGTCGGTCATTTGTGCCATCTGGGGGACGACGATGCGACCGTTAAAAATGGCGTGGGCGCGATCGTCGATAATGGTTTTGTGCAACTGGTCGATCGCGCCGTGGGGATGGTTCAAAAACACCGCGCTGTGGGTGTCCGACACCTGTTCGCGGCCGATCAGCGTCAACCCGTTCAGATGGGTTTCCGTGCCCTCTCCGGTCTGGTAAACGTCAAGGGTGTGGCGGGAGAGTTTCGCCCCCAAACTGATGGCATTGCAGGTATAGCGGCTGTTGCGGGCCTGGGAAATGGCGCTGCGTCCGATGTGGAAGGCCGACCCATTATCCCGCTGCATTCGGGTGTGGTTAATTTCCGCATTTTCGCCTACCCAAATTTCGGTGACGGCGTTGGTGAAATAGGCGGTTTTCGCGGGGCGATCGGAACAGCCTAAAATGTCGGCGGTGGCGTAATGTTCCACCAGCGTCGCCTTGCTGTTCGGTTCGGCAACCACTAAAGCGCGGGGCTGACTGGTGACGGAAGTTTCTCCATTTAGGGAGATAAATAATAGGTGGATGGGAGTTTCGATCGCCTGATTTTTGGCGACCCAAACCACCGCCGCATCGGCCAGGGAGGAGGTATTCAAAGCGGTGAAAACTTCCTTGCTGTCGGGTTGTTGGGCGATGTAGTCCCCCAGGCGATCGCGGTAGGGTTCCGATAGCTGCCCCAGGGTCCCCACAAAGACCCCCGTGGGCAGTTTTTGCAGGTCGGAAAGTTCCGGGGCGAAGTAGCCGTTGACGAACACCAGGCGCGTTTCTTCCGCCTCCGCCAACAGCAAAGGCGCGATCGCATCGATGGGCAGTTCCACCGCCGATGCTGCCTCGAATTGCAATTCTAATAAAGGTGCCAGATCGGTAAATCGCCAATCTTCATTCCGCCGGGTGGGAATCGCCAATTCCCGCACCCAACTCGCCGCATTATCCCGCACCTGCTGCAACTGTTCGGCGATCGCCCGTTCCAGGGGAAAAGCCGCCGGAACTGGGAGAGAAGTCGTGACGCGATCGAGTAGCCGACTCAAATAGGAAACTTCCGGTTTTTCTTTGACCTGAATCATAAAATTATACCCCCGCAGTCGCCGCCGCCATGACATCGTCGTAGCCCTGTTCTTCCAGTTCCAGGGCGAGATCCTTCGTGCCGGTTTTGATAATCCGGCCGTCGGCCATGACATGAACGTAGTCGGGGACGATGTAATTCAACAACCGCTGATAGTGGGTGATCACCAACATCGAATTATTTTCATTCGCCAACTGATTCACGCCATTGGCGACAATTTTTAAAGCGTCGATATCCAAACCGGAATCGGTTTCGTCCAAAATTGCCAATTTGGGTTCCAGCAACGCCATCTGCAAAATTTCGTTGCGCTTTTTCTCCCCGCCGGAGAACCCCTGGTTGACGCTTCTTTCTAAAAATTCGGGCTTCATTTTGACGACTTCTAATTTTTCGTGGATCAGATCGTCAAAATCAAACACATCCAATTCTTCCAATCCCTGGTGTTTCCGCTTGGCGTTGTAAGCCACCCGCAGAAAATCCATATTGCTGACACCGGGAATTTCGATGGGGTACTGGAACGCCAAAAACAGTCCGGCTAACGCCCGTTCGTCGGCTTCCATCTCCAGGATATTTTGTCCCAAAAAGCTGATTTCGCCGCCCGTCACTTCGTAGGCGGGATGTCCGGCTAGAAGTTTAGAAAAGGTGCTTTTTCCGGAGCCGTTCTGGCCCATGATCGCGTGGATTTCCCCGGCTTTGATTTCCAGGTTGAATCCTTTTAAAATCGGGTTGCCATCGACGGTAGCCGTCAAATTTTTGACGGACAGAATCACTTCGCTATTTTCTTTGAGCATTACTTACCTCTCAGTTACTTTTGACGGTCTCGTAGAACAAGCTTCTAGCTTGTGAAAACAGGCAGGATGCCTGTGCTACGCGGAGACGATTACAACTCTTCACACCGGACGGGGATCACATAACGGCGGTTCGCCCTCACCCAGCAGGCGGGATCGAGATCTTCCGGGGTAAATAACTGCACCCGCAGCCACGGTTCACCCCGGGGACTGTCGCCAATTTCAAAGACTCCCCGATCGCGTTTCACGGCGTTGATTAACGTGCCCGTGGGAAAGGTGGTGACGATATCTCGACTCCGACGAAAAGGGGGAATATTCCCCCGACAGTTCAACCCGTTCGGGTCTGGATCGACGACTTTCCAAGTGCCGTGATACTGCTGGCGGATGGGATAGTCGCCGTTGCGATCGGGCCAGGAACCGGGGTAGAAATCCGGGGGTTCTTGGGCGATGCCGGGGGCGGTTAATCGCAATAGCCAGACCACTGCCAAACCGCCCAGCAAAAATCCGATCCGCCGGAACCCCTTAGCCAACGGTTCCCTCCAGTTTCAGACTCAGCAATTTGTCCGCCTCCGCCGCGAATTCCATCGGCAGTTTGTTGAACACATCCTTACAGAAACCGCTGATGATCATGGACACGGCGTCTTCCTCGGAAATGCCGCGCTGGGTGAAGTAGAATAGCTGATCTTCTCCAATTTTGGAAGTCGAGGCTTCGTGTTCCACTTTGGCGGTGCTATTTTCCGCCTGGATGTAGGGGAAGGTGTTGGCCTGGGCGCGATCGCCGATCAGCATGGAATCACACTGGGAATAGTTACGGGCGCCCGCCGCTTTCGGTCCCATTTTCACCAAACCGCGATAGCTGTTGGCCGATTTCCCCGCCGAAATTCCTTTGGAAATAATCGTGCTGCGGGTGTTTTTGCCGATGTGGACCATCTTCGTCCCGGTGTCGGCCTGCTGGCTGTTATTGGTGAGGGCGACGGAGTAAAATTCCCCGACGGAATTATCGCCGATCAATACGCAACTGGGATATTTCCAAGTAATCGCTGAACCCGTCTCCACCTGAGTCCAGGAAATCTTGGAGTTGATGCCTTTACAGAGTCCCCGTTTGGTGACGAAGTTGTAAATGCCACCCTTGCCGTTTTCGTCCCCCGCGAACCAGTTTTGGACGGTGGAATATTGAATTTCGGCATTGTCCAGGGCCACCAGTTCCACTACTGCCGCGTGCAGTTGGTTGGTGTCGAACATCGGGGCGGTGCAGCCTTCCAAATAGGTGACGGAACTGCCTTCTTCGGCGACAATTAAAGTCCGTTCAAACTGCCCCGACTCGCCGTTATTGATTCGGAAATAGGTAGACAAATCCATCGGGCATTTGACGCCTTTGGGAATGTAGACGAAGGACCCGTCGCTGAACACGGCGGAGTTGAGGGCGGCGAAGTAGTTGTCGCCCACGGGAACCACGCTGCCGAGGTATTTCTCGATCAGTTCGGGGTGCTCTTCCACCGCTTCGGAGATGGAACAGAAGATGACCCCCTCTTCGGCGAGTTTTTCTTTGAAGGTGGTGGCGATGGACACGCTGTCGAAGACGGCATCGACGGCCACGTTAGCCAGCCGCTTCTGTTCGGAGAGGGGGATGCCGAGTTTTTCAAACGTATCCAGCAGGGTGGGATCGACTTCATCCAAACTGCCCTTTTTCTTCTCGACTTTGGGGGCGGAGTAGTAGATGATGTTTTGGTAGTCGATGGGGGGATAGTTGACGTGGGGCCAGGTGGGCTCGCTCATCTTCAGCCATTTTTCGTAGGCTCTGAGGCGGAAGTTGAGCATGAATTCCGGCTCGTTCTTTTTGGCCGAGATCAGCCGCACGACCTCTTCACTGAGCCCGCGTGCGATCGTGTCGGACTCGATATCGGTGACGAAGCCGTATTTGTAGGGTTGGTTGACTAGGGTTTTGACTGAAGCACTCATAAGTTTAAGTTTGTGTTCTCTCGTGTTCGTTTCGTTGTCAGTCCGATGTTCCGGGATCGGAGGTTCAAAGGACGGCAGATCGGGGGCCGGGGGATGGGGGACTTAAACAACAGATTTGTTACTTAAGTCTATTTTAAGTTACATTAGCAACAAGTGTATTGTCAAAGTCAAAATATTTTAATTTTTGTAAAGATGATGACCACGACCCAGCAGCATTCCACCAAGCAGGACATTCTCAAGCACCTCCTCAAGCGGGGTCAGGCGACGGCTCACGAACTGGCTGAGGCCCTGGCGATCAGCCCCCAGGCGACCCGGCGCCACCTCAAGGATCTGGAAGCGGAGGGACTGATCGGTTACGAGTCGGTACAGTTGGGGATGGGACGCCCCCAACATATTTATACGCTGACGAGTATGGGGCGCGATCGCTTTCCGAGCAGTTACGATGAATTTGCGCTTTCTTTCCTGGACACCCTGGCGGAAACCGTCGGAGCGGAACAGGTGAGCGAGATCCTGCACAAACAGTGGCAGAGAAAGGCGATGGAGTATCGCAAGCGGGTGGGAACAGGTTCAGTGCGCGATCGGGTGGCAAAATTGGTGGAAATTCGCAAAGCGGAAGGATATATGGCCGAGTGGTATGCGGTGGACGCCCAGGACGACTCCGAAGAGACGGGAGAACGCTACATTTTGATGGAACACAACTGCGCCATTTCCAATGTCGCCGAGTCCTTTCCGAGCGTCTGCGGCCACGAACTGGAAATGTTCGGGGCAGTCCTGTTTGATTGTACCGTGGAACGGACGCACTGGCTGGTTAATGGCGAACATCGCTGTGGCTATTTGATCACGAGTCGCTAAAATGGGTGCCACGGATATCTGACCCGTCAACTGTTGAGATTGAGGCGAAATCGATGGAACCGAATATGGAATTTCTGACGCCGGAGGAGGCGATCAAAGTCGATGCAGCGCTGTTGTCTTCCAAAGAGAAATTTTCGACCCGCCTCGCGATTTACGCCCTCCGCTGCCTACAGCAAATTGGCAAGGAAAAAAATTGCGCGATCGCCGAGATCCACCCGGAACAGGTGGTCGAGTGGATTAAACGGGACGAAAAAATACAGCACCAACTGGAAATCGACGAGAGTTTTGAAATCTTTTTCAGCCGCCTGGTGATCTCGTCCATGAAACCGCTGAATCAAATTTCTAAAGAATTAGAAACCTCCGTCGAAGATTTGACAGTGGAACAGGTCGTCAATTGGTTCGAGAAGGATGGAAAAATCCGGCGCGAAAAGGGGAACGACGCGGCGTTTTTGGATTTGTAAAAATTTACAAAATCGGCGGGTTTCGTTGTTCAACCTAATCCGATTCCGATCGGCTTTCCAGACCGCTTGGGAATCAATTGCCAAGCTCACTATGCCCAGAGTGACAAAAGAGAAACACCCCTCCCGAACCGGAGGGGTATAGAATGTTTCCAAATGGGTCGGAAACCTAAGCGAACCGACGGCGCAACAGGGGTTGAATGACCAACAGGGCTGCGATCGCGAACCCGAGCAACACCAACAGCGCCGCACCGAATGTCACCTCGCCAAAGGGTGCGGCCATCACCACGCTACCCAAAGACCAACTCTCGTGGACGTAGAGGTAGCGGATCGGTTCGATCGCGTAACTGAGGGGATTCAGCGTCGCCACCACCTGCAGCCACTTCGGCATGAACGACAGGGGCGCCAGAGCCGTACTCGCGAACAGCAGCGGCAGGTTCGTCACGAAAATCACCGCGATCAATTCGATATGGCCGGGGAGGGCGAAAGCCAGACCCAAACTCAGACCCGTCACTCCCAACACCAACAACAAAACCACCAGGGCGATGACGGCTAGTCCGGCAATTCCCGGCAATCCAGCCCCCATAAATGCCGCCGCCGTAACGATCGCCGCCGCCTGAATGAAGCTGAGGGTGACGATGTAAATAGCGGAGGCTAAAACGATGGAAAACCGCGACACCAGAGGTGCCACCAACAGGCGGTTCAAAAAGCCGAACTCGCGATCGAACATCACCGGCAACCCCGCATTCAGTGCCCCGGCGAAGGCCGTAAACACGATCACCCCGGCACCGAGAAACTGTCCGTAGTTTTCAGTTTCTCCGAATAACCCTTCCGGTGCATTTTGGAACAGTGCCCCGAACAAAATCAACCACATCAGCGGTTGAATGACCCCCGCGATCAGCGTCGAAGGGCGTCGCCGCAACTGGATGAACAGGCGGCGGGTGAGGGCGATCGTCTCTTGGAGAAACTCGCCTACCGAATTGGATTGAGCCTCCAATTCCGCCGCCGATAATTGATGATTAATTGTCGTACCACTCATAATGTTTAATTTCTCGATCGCAACAAATTGGAGCGTGAACTATCAGCCAAAAAAACAACAATCAACAATTATTAATTATTAATTGTTGATTATTTCCTAACGCATATTCCGCTTTTTCTCCGCCTTCGGGTCACGGCGGGCTGCCCCAGCGAGTTCCGCATCCATCAGGGTTTGACCCGTGGCAGCCAGATAAACATCGTCCAAACTGGGGCGGGACTGGGCGATTCCGAACGTCGGCAAACCCGCCTCGTTCAGGGCTTGCTGGATGGTGAGCAGAGCATCGTTTTGGGGTTCAACCACCAAATTGAGGGAATTGCCCTGGGCCGGGTTGATGATAATTTCTTGGACGCAGGATAGGGATTCGAGCAATTCCTTAGCTTTTTCGGCCTCTTCGACCGGGGAAAACTCCCGAATCCGCAGGGTGACGCGATCGCCCCCCACCCGATCTTTGAGTTCCGAGGGAGTTCCGGTGGCGATGACCACCCCCTTGTCAATAATGGCCACGCGGTCGGCCAGGGCGTCCACCTCTTCCAGATAGTGGCTGGTGATCAGCACCGTGGTCCCCGACTCCCGCAGTTTCCGCAGGAAGTCCCATACCGCCACCCGACTTTCGATGTCCAGGCCCACCGTCGGCTCGTCGAGCACCAA
>JBNGCR010000206.1:0-1131 GCA_050045915.1 Limnospira sp. | reverse complement strand
GCATCAGGGGTGATGAGGGTGCACAGCGATCGCAGGGTCGTGGTTTTCCCCGCGCCGTTAGGGCCGAGCAAGCCGAAAATTTCCCCGGGCCGGACTTCCAGGGAAACATCTTTGACGGCCTCAACCGAACCGTAACGTTTTTGCAGATTCTCGATTAAAACGGCAGGAGTCATGTCACAATTGCTGGTGGATACGGATCGCGTTTACATTACTCAACATTTTAATGGATTGCCGGCGGTCGCGATCGGGGGTGCACCGTTTTAGATCGTCCGACGATCGCACGAAATTTGACCGCCCGGGGGTAAGCTATGGCAATGATGAGCGATCGTGTCTTGACCGTTTCGTTCGGCAGACCCACCTTGAAACCCTAATGTCAAGGTGATGACCGTTAACCGATTCCCCATTACCCATTACCCATTACCTGCACACAGCGCCATAACCCGCCGCCGACCCCCGGGAAATTTCCCGACATTCTCCTCTGATCAGGTCTTGTGACATGAGCCGGATTTTAATTGCCGAAGATGAACCCCGAATCGCCGCCTTCCTCGAAAAGGGACTGCGGGCCAGCGGCTTTACCACCGCCATCGCCGGCAGCGGACGGGAAGTGATCGACAAAGCCATCGGCAACAATTTTGACCTGCTGATCCTCGATTTGGGACTCCCCGACCGCGACGGGTTCCAGGTGTTGAAGGAATTGCGGGGCCAGGGGGAAAATTTGCCGATCATCATCCTGACGGCCCGCGACGACATCACGGACAAGGTGGCGGGTTTGGAAGGGGGCGCCGATGATTATGTGACCAAACCGTTTCGGTTCGCGGAATTGCTGGCGCGGGTGCGGGCACGGCTGCGAACTCAGACGCAAACGAGTACCGAAGATGATAAAAATCTCAGTATCGCCGATATTTCGTTGAATTTCTACACCCGCCAGGTACAGGTGGGCGATCGCACCCTGAAACTTTCGGCTAAGGAGTTCCAACTCCTCGAAACCTTCCTGCGCCACCCCGAACAGGTCCTCAGCCGCGAACAGTTGCTCGATCGCGTCTGGGGTTACGATTACGATCCGGGATCTAATGTCGTCGATGTTTATGTGGGCTACCTGCGGAAAAAGTTGGGCAGCGATCGCATCGAAAC
>JBNGCR010000205.1:8059-9724 GCA_050045915.1 Limnospira sp. | reverse complement strand
TTGAGTGGACTTTTGCTGTCAGCCTTGAAATTCATTTCAAGGCGGGTGAGCTCAGATGCACTCCAATTCTAATCCGGTGCGTTCCCACTCGTTTATTCTTCAACTCCACAGATGATTTCAGGGAACGCACCCTACAATTAAGTCTGAAGTCCCCCAAGGTTGGGGGATTTAGGGGGCTGAACTCCCCCAAGGTTGGGGGATTTAGGGGGCTGAACTCCCCCAAGGTTGGGGGATTTAGGGGGCTGAACTCCCCCAAGATTAAGCATTTAGGGGGCTTACTACTGCCGCAAATTCGCATCCTGAAGTTCGCCCGGACGAATGGCGATCGCCTCCGTTCCATTCCCCCGCCGCACTTCAAATCGCAGCGGCTTTCCGATTTGGGATTTCTCCACAATTCGCTGCAACTGATCCGCTTCCGTGACGCGATCGCCATCAATTTTAGTAATCACGTCGCCGCGACGCAAACCCGCCCGTGCCGCCGGACTGTCCGGAATCACCTGCACCACCAAAACCCCCTCAATTTCGGGAACCAAAAGCATCGAATTCGGGTCGCTGTTGGCTTCCTCGGCAATTTCCGGAGTCAGAGAAATCATCCGAATTCCGATGAACGGGTGGGGGATTCTTTCGCCCCTTGCCAATCGATCTTTAATTTCCTTCGCCGCATCGATGGGAATGGCAAATCCGATGCCCTGTCCGTCCGCCCGGATCGCCGTATTGATGCCGATCACTTCCCCCCGTTCATTCAACAAAGGACCGCCAGAATTTCCGGGGTTGATCGCTGCGTCGGTTTGGATGAATTCCAGCCGCTTATCCGGGATTCCCACTTCCGAACTGAGGCGATTCAGGGTGCTGACAATTCCCAGGGTGACGGTATTATCCAATCCCAAAGGATTTCCCACCGCGATCGCCCAATCTCCCACCTGAACTTCCGCAGAATTGCCCAGTTTCGCGACGGGAAGATCCGTTCCTTCCACCTTCACCACCGCCAGATCCGAGGGTTCGTCGGCACCTTTGACTTCCCCTTGCAATTCCCGTCCGTCCCGCAGCGTCACCGTCACGCGATCGGCCCCCCGGACGACGTGGGCGTTGGTTAAAATAACGCCATTGCTGTCAACAATAAAACCCGATCCTTGCCCCCGCTGCTGGTACTCTTGTGGGAACTGAGGAAAGGCATCGTCACCGAAAAAGCGGCGGAAAAACGGGTCGTCAAAAAACGGATCCGGGAGATTCGTGGAAACCGTCCGTTCCGTATCGATCCGCACCACCGCCGGCCCGACGCGGTTCACCGCCATCGCCACAAAATTGCCCGCCCGTTGGGGTGCGATCGCCACCGATTCCGGTTCAGCAACAGGGGCGACAGCAGCAACCTCCGCCACCTGCGGACTCGTCGCCTTGGCGGGGGGCAGAAACACACCGGGGAACACCCGCAGCGATGCCAGGGTCAGCCCCACGCTCAACACCACGGCGATCGCATAACCGCCCCATTGGCGGAACAGATTCGATCCTTTTTTGCTATCCTGCATTCACGATCCTCCAATTTTCATCCTGTTTTTAAAAACCGAAAAAACTTCTATTATACTAGAGCAATTTTCAATGATTCGCAAAAATTTAATTCGCTAAAAGCCCCCAGAATTGGGGGTTTGGGGGCTAGAATTGGGGGTTGAG
>JBNGCR010000205.1:0-7959 GCA_050045915.1 Limnospira sp. | reverse complement strand
GACCCCGAAAATCGCCCCCTCATCAAAGCCCCCAGAATTGGGGGTTTGGGGGCTAGAATTGGGGGTTGAGGACCCCGAAAATCGCCCCCTCATCAAAGCCCCCAGAATTGGGGGTTTGGGGGCTAATATTATCCGATCGCCGGCCACAGAACTCGACCCGCCACCTTCAGCCAGCGGTTCGCCTTTTGCCACCATATCGGCGCCCTTTCCCGAACGCCCTCCACCCAGTTCGGAGACTCGTCCTCCACCACTTCCGAAGCGATCGCCTCCACATCGATAACCGTCGCATTTGCCCAATCGGCGGTATCAAAATTATAGATCGGACGGGTCGAATACATTTTCGCATCCGCCGTGGCAGGCCGTTTTTGGACACGCCGCCGCACCCGCCCCATTTCATCAACCCAAAGATGTTCGACCATTTCAAACCCTTCAAAAATTGTGCCGTTCATGATTTCTCTCCCAATCTTACAAGCTGATATTTTCTAAATTTTGGCGGGGATTAAAATTGCTGATTTTTCGCAATTCTTCATACAGTTGACGCTCGCGATCGCCCACTTGTTTCGGCGTCACCACCTTCAACCGCACGATCTGATCGCCCCGTTCCTTCCTCTTCGGAACCGGCCAACCCTTCCCCCGCAGCCGCAGGGACTGTCCCGAATCCACCCCCGGCGGAATCTTCATCGTCACCTGTCCGTCCGGCGTTGGCACCCGAATTTCCCCTCCCAAAACCGCCTCTTCCGGAGTAATCGGAAGTTCGCAGATAATATTATTTCCGTCGAACTGGAAAAAAGGGTGGGGTTCGAGTTCAACCGTCAGATATAAATCCCCCCGTTTTTGAGAAGTGGGACTGACTCCCCCCTTCCCTTTCACCCGGATACGGCTGTCCGGTTTTGCCCCCGCTGGAATCCTCACCCGGATCGTTTCTCCGTCCAGATTGAATTTCTTTTCCACCCCCCGAAACGCTTCCGAAAACGTCAGCGGTAACGTAGCGGTAAAATCTCTCGCCGGGATGTCTCGGTAGCCACCATATCCGCCACCAAAAAAGTCGCCAAACTCATCAAAACCGGCAGAAGAACCGCCTTGAGAATAGCCGTAGGACTGGCGGGGACTTCCCCCCCCGAACCGCCCCAGCAATTCATTGATAAAGTCTTCAAAATCGCCGTACTGTCCGAAGTCAAAATCCTCAAAACCACTTCCCGGCGACGTTCCCTGACCCCCCTGTTGCCAATATTGACCGAAGCGATCGTATTTCTGCCGCTTTTCCGGATCGGTGAGAATTTCCTGGGCTTCATTAATGTCTTTAAACTTCTGTTCCGCCTCGCGATTATTGGGGTTGAGGTCAGGGTGATATTTTCTCGCCAATTTCCGAAATGCCTTTTTGATGTCATCGGTGCTGGCGTTTTTATCGACCCCCAAGATCGCATAATAGTCCTTATAATCTGTCGTTGCTGGCATGGGCGATACCTCCCAATTTCTCTACATGATAACAAAGTTGGGAATCGGGTCAAATGCTCTCCAACCTGTTCCGCCCCATTCCCAACTTATTCACTTTGATATTAACAGTCTATCCGTTGTTGCGCTTCAGCGCTTCCACGGGCTAAAGCCCAACAACAAGATTATAATTGATTTAACCGAGATTGACTTTCACAACCCGGTTCTTCTCTTCCTCAGCTTTGGGAAGCGTCAAGCTGAGAATGCCATCTTTGTATTCACCGCGAACGTCGGTATTTTGAATCCGAACCGGAAGGGGAATCACCCGGCGGAATTTGCCATAGCGGAATTCGCTGCGAGTCACGCCTTTTTCTTCCGCGTGCCGTTCGGATTTCCGTTCTCCGCCGATGGCAATGGAATCCGCCGTCACCTGTACGTCGATGTCTTCCCGATTCATTCCCGGCAGTTCTAATTTTAGGTGCAATGCTTCGGGAGTTTCGCGGAGCTCGGCAGGAGGCACGAAAGCCGCACCGACATCTTCTGTCGTGGTGTTCAAGCTGTCAAAGAGATGATTCATTTGACGTTGCAGGGTGTCGATTTCCCGAAAAGGTTCCCAACCCAAACGAACCAGTGCCATTGTCTTGTCCTCCTCTCTTAAATCCTGTGGGTTTTTGGGGTGCGCTTGCAACCCGCTTGATTTAAAGAATACTCGATTCAGCCTTCCAGGTGAATTCGGTTTTAACCACTGAGAAGATGGGAATAGCCGAACCGCGATCGCACCCCCGCAATGGTACGCTAAACCGAACTTGAGGGGGGGTTTACATCACCTGACCATTAATAATTAACAATTAACAATTAATAATTTTTGAAAAAATCGATGCCGAATGTTTGGGAAAAGGGGTTGACAATTTCTCGCCGGGGGGCGATAATTGTTTCGTGGGGGTAACACGCCCATACACATGATTAAATAATCAACACACAACACAGCGATCGCAGGCAGAGGAGGCGGAGGGCTTCTGATTCCTCTTCCCTCTTCCCTCTTCCCTCTTGCCTCTTCCCTCTTCCCCATTCCCCATTCCCCATTCCCCATTCCCCATTCCCCATTCCCCATTCCCCATTCCCTGCTATAAAATATCCCTATCGCGTATAAATTTAAAAGATTGAGGACTCGCACCATGACAATTTGGGTCAACGAACAGATCGATCCATCCGGCATCATTTATTCCTGCATCGCCTGCAGCAATGAAACCCAAGCCAAAGACTGTCACGAGACATTCAAAAACGATCTGACAGAAGCCCAAAAAAAACTCGGTTGGGTGGCTCAACTGCGGACGGTTGAATCCTGGGACGACGTACCGGTGAGCGCTTTAAAACTCAACTAAAAACGCTCCAATTTGCCGCCAAAATATCGCCGGTAAAGTTCGCAACTGACCGTAGCGCGATCGCCCTCCAAGTTGACCAGTCCCATGCTTTTGAGTTTGAACCCCGACACGCGATCGAGTTGAATCGGTGCCGTCGCCTGCACGGTTTTTCGATATGCGATCGCCAACTCAGGATTCTGCTGCAAGTGCCACAATTGCATATAAAGGTGATGGCTATAAATTCCCGTTTCACTCGTCGCCGCCGATAGTAAACTCAGGAGCGGTACATTCCGAGTCATGGTCTGATACAGCGCCAGACGCACCAGATAGGGAAACCCCCCCACCCATTCGCACAACTGCTTGAGTTCTTCCGGACTCAACTGCAACCCGTGGCGTCGGGCTAACTCCAACACTTGCACCGGGGTAAAGGGCGGCAATTCCAGGGAACGCCCCACATTAAAGGGGGATTGGTTAGTATTTAAGGGAATGTAAACGTCGGTGGAGTGGACAATGAGCAGCCGCAGTTTCCGCCAAATCCCGATATCTCGGGTTTCTTCGTGCCATGATCGCAACAGGGAGAAAACATCTCTGGCGAGGGACTGATGCTCGAAAAGCTGGTTCACCTCATCCAACGCCAGCAGCAGGGGAGAGTCAATTTTTTCGAGCAAATATTCTTGAAAATAGAGAGAACAACTCACCAACGCCCCCATATCCGCGTCCCAAAGTTCATCTAACTCGGAAGGGAGTCCCATTTGTTGCGAGACGTTGGCGCACACCCACCGCAAAAACCTGTCCGTCGAGGCGAACCGGCTGCTGTCAACTTGATTGAAACTGAGGCGAACCGGCGTCAAACCCTGCCCTTCCCCGTGAGCCAAGACCCGGGCCATCAGCGACGTCTTGCCCATCTGTCGGGGCGCCTTGATGCGAAGCAGCACCCGAGGTTGTAAAATTTCTTGATAGCAAATCGATTCGATGGGCGGGCGTTCGATGTAGAGTTCCGAAGCCAGGGGAACCTGTCCCTCGGGAGACTCCACCCGAGTGTCCGATTTCAACCCTTCCTTGAACTCCGTCGCCCTCGCCGTATTGGACCCAAAGTTGCCATTGCCGCTCAACTGATTTTCCAGGAGCGATCGGCAATTGATTTTGCTCACCTTTTCCCCAAGGATATCCGAAAGCAGTTGCCAAAGCCGGGGGGCAACCCCATTTTTTAAATATCTGGGGGAGTAGCCGTTTTCCGTGGCAATTTCATCGTAGGTCTTTTTGAAATTTTGCAGCGATTCGTCCAAGATGACTTTTTCGATATAGCTGAGAGGGTTTCCTCGCCTCGATCGGACCAATGCTTCGGCAAACTGTAGCAATTTTTCACGATTTGTCATGATCGACCAGTCTGACCCTTAGAACTTGGGAGGTTAACACTATTATAAGGCGATCGGTCGATGCTCCAAGTTTTCGATCTTCAAGTGTTAATCTGCCCGGATGTCAACGATATTGTAGAGTCAACTGGGGCGATCGTCTCAAGATTATAGCAGTGCGCGCTCGTATAGTTACAAAACCCATAAAAGGGAGTCGGGAGTCGGGAGTAGAGAGATTAATCATTCCCGGCGTGTAACCACGCCAGCGCTCGTTGCTATAATTTAATTTTTTTGCTTGATACAGCACTCTGGTAAAATGCTGGGACAGCCAGGATTTTAGCCACAGAAGCACAGAGGAATACAGAGGGAGGATTTTTCCAAACTTAAATGTGTACGGCTAGATCGAGACGATCGCATCCGATATCGAGATAGAATCGAACCCGAGCGAATCGGGAACTTCCAGCCCATAGAAACGCGATCGCCAACCAAATATTTAGCTGAGAGAGAGTCGTTTTGGGTGAGATGCTACGAAAGGCTAGTTGCTCTTTTTACTCTCCCTTCAACTGTCGTCTATTATGACAAACTATCTGGAGCGATGAGAAGACATAAAGTTAACATCTTTCCGACTGTAACTTTCATCACAAAATATATCAGTCGATCCCATTGACGGTCCTTGGGGAGAGAACGAACGAAGCTGCGATCGCTTGTCCGTCCTTATTTTGGTGATTTTTTTATCATTGAACGTGCAATTTGTCAATCCATAAACTTCACAAACTGTGGCGTAAATTGCCAAAACGAGTGACTTTTGTCGCTCGGTAAAATCCGTTCCGGAATCGCCCCACCCATGATTCGATATATCCTCAATTTCAAGCAGAATTCCCCTTGAATTGAAGGCGATCCGAAGCGATCGCACACATCAGCCCCGAAGGAGCGAGGCTGACGTTTGGGGCTGATAACTTCTAGGAATCGGCTTTTTTCTCGAAATCCAACGCCACCGAATTCATGCAGTAGCGCTTTCCGGTCGGGGCCGGACCATCATCAAAAACGTGGCCCAGGTGAGCATCGCACTTGGCACAGAGAACCTCAGTGCGGCGCATGAAGAGGCTATTATCCTCCTCGTATTCTACATGATCTTCGCCGATGGGTGCCCAAAAACTCGGCCAACCCGTCCCCGAATCGAATTTAGTATCGGAACTGAACAACTCGTTCCCGCAACAAACACACCGATAAACACCCTTTTCCTTGTTGTCGTGATATGGGCCGGTAAAGGCCCGTTCCGTCCCCTTCTTTCGGGCTACTTTAAACTGCTCGGGCGTGAGCTGCTCTTTCCATTCCGATTCACTTTTTTTAACTTTTTCTACCATGATTCGACGCTCCAATTTTGAGTCTGCTTGAAGTTGAACTCATTTGTATCCTAACGCGATCGCCCGAAACTGACAGGTGAGGTTTTCACGGTCGCCCCAAAGCCCCAAAATGAAGAAGCCGAAACCCATCCGATTTCGACTCCCATTCCAGTATCCCGAAGTGCGACTTCACCTCAGATATCGGTCAATTGAGCGCCAGCCACTTCTGGGCGTTCAGGCGCTGCACCACGCCGAACACCAGCAAATCCAAATTGATGCGGCGTTCGTCCCCCAAAAACCCCTCGATGCTGCTCGGTTGCGTGCCGTCCGACGCCCAGGTGAAGAACTTCGGCCCCTTGATATCCTCGCCGGGAAAGTACACCGTAAACTGGCGGCGGCCTCCGAGCCAACTGCCCTTCACCTGCGGGCACTCCTCCGCAATCTTCAGACTCGGCGGGAACTTTCCATTCACGAATTGCAACTGCAGATCTTCAATTCCCTGTTCCTGAAGCGCCGTTTGCAGGGCCGGAACATAGTGCCCTTCCATAAACTCCAGAAACGGCTTGTCTTCGACGGCGGGGGGTTTCTCCTTTTTAGCCTTGGCGGCGGGTTTTTTCTGTTCTTCTTCTGACATCGATGCTTCCTTATTGAAATTCAGCCACAAGCTCCGGCGGAGCATTGCCGATATTTTATCGCGATCGCAGACAAGGGAGGCACAGGGGGCACAGAAAGCTCTAGGAGGCGGAGGAAGTTTCTGTCCCTCTATTGCCTATTCCCTATTGCCTATTCCCTATTGCCTATTGCCTATTCCCTATTCCCTATTCCCTATTCCCTAAATCTCCGCGTAGGCCCGTTCCACCAGCCGCCGCGCCAGGGTTTGAATGCCGGTGTGGGTGTAATAATTGGTGGTCATGTCCAGGAAGGCGCCCACATAGTCCAACTTGTCATCGGCGATATCCACGAAACCCTGCAAATTTTTGACCACCTTCTCCGGGGTCAGATCGCGATCGCTCACAAAGCCACTCATCCAACCCGTCACCGAATTGAAACTTTCCTGGACGAAATTCAACTTCCCGGAGGCATCGTCCCCCGGAATCATCGGGTTGATGCGCTTGAAACCCTCGCTTTTCTGCAATTCCGAAGGCGTCAGACCCGAAACGATCTCCAACCCCCGCCCAATAAAGTCTGGTCCGAGGGGAATCAACCCGTCCAAACACACCAACGCCGCCATCCGCATCAGGGACTCGCCACTGTAGTCCGCCAGGGACCCCACGAAATCGCCGATGCTGTCCCCTGGAATGCCGTTAATTTGGCAGAACGCCACCAACTCCGCCACCACCTTCAGGGACAAGTCGATCGCCTGGGCTTTGTCCGCCTTGGGGGTGAGGTTGCCCAGAAATCCCAGAAAACTGACATTTTCGCTGATTTTGTTGGCTAACGCCGCCGTCCCCAATGCACTCCCCGCCCCGTCAATTTTCTCGTACAGCCACAGCGCCCTTTGGTAGCCTTCCGACTTGTCATTGTAGAGCCACAAGGCCCGTTCGCTGATATCCTGAATTAATCCTGGGTCGTCCTCCCCGGTGACGGTTTGGACTGTATTGGCGAAACCGACCACATTTTCCCACTGGCCGGGAACGGCAAAATCCAGGCCCTTCAAGACCATGACGGTGATGCCGCCGGTGGGCAGGTCGTCCACCAATTCGATGATAGATTTGCTCACGGTGAGACTCCTATAATTAACGCAATTTGGATAGACCGTTGAGATCGAACTGTTGCAGCCAAGCTTCACGATCGCCCGGCGCCATCGATGTTGACTGCACCTTCACCTGAAAGCGATCGCCGACTAGCAGCGCCGTGGTATTGTTGCCGACGGTGGTAGCGGGATATCCGGCGATCGTCTGGCCGCTGTCCCGAAACTTGTTGAGGGCGCTGGGGTTATTGGCGACATCGTTGATAGACAGCATCGCCAATTCCGTCCCCCCCTGGGAGAGTTTCGCCTGGGCGAACCCCTGCTTTTCCTGGCGGAACGTAATTTGATACTCCCCGCCACCCTTGGGAAAATATCGGTTGAATTTGCCGCCCGCGATCGGTTCGGCGGTGGCCACATCCGTCGCGGTTCCCCCGGTTCCCGCGTTTTGGGGGGGGGCGGTTGTCGTTGCCCCGCAAGCCGACAGCAGCAAAGAGAGACTGAGGACGAAAGCGCAGAAAAATCGTGGCAAACGGTTAAATATCATAAAGTTCCCCATTGTGGAACGACGGGCGAAACCAATCGCCCCAATATCAGTTGGTTTGATTGTATGCCACAGCGGGAATTGATTCGGATCTTTTCTTCCGCAGATTTCGCAGATTTCGCAGATTCCCGACCCCCGACCCCCGACTCCCGACTCCCTCCAAATACACAGAGAATGAATTGACCTATTCCCTATTGCCTATTGCCTATTGCCTATTGCCTATTCCCCATTCCCCATTCCC
>JBNGCR010000204.1:7954-9757 GCA_050045915.1 Limnospira sp. | reverse complement strand
GCTCCCTCCGCTTCCTCCGCTCCCTCCGCTCCCTCCGCTCCCCCTGCTCCCTCCGCTTCCTCCGCTCCCTCCGCTCCCTCCGCTTCCTCGGCCTCTACTCCCTAATTTACCGTTTGGGGCCGAAGCCGACGGTTCCGGCGTAGACGGCGCGATCGCCCAATTCGTCTTCAATTCGCAATAAGCGGTTATATTTGGCGATCCGTTCGCTGCGGGACAGGGAACCGGTCTTGATCTGGCCGGCGACGGTGGCCACGGCGAGATCCGCGATCGTTGTATCTTCCGTTTCCCCGGACCGGTGGCTGATAACGGAGGTGTAGCCGTTCCGCATCGCCAAATTGACGGTTTCCATCGTTTCCGTCAAAGACCCGATCTGGTTGAGTTTGATTAAAATGGAGTTCGCCACTCCGCTTTCGATGCCTTTTTTGAGGCGGATGGGGTTGGTGACGAACAAATCATCGCCCACCAGTTGCACTGTAGAACCCAATTTATCGGTCAGCGGCTTCCAGTTGTCCCAATCTTCCTCCTGTAGGCCGTCCTCGATGGATAAAATCGGATACTGGCCGCACAGGTCACTCAAATAGTTGATTAGGTCATCCGGCGTCTGGGGCTTGCCGTCGTAGACGTAGCTGCCATCTTTGTAAAATTCGCTCGACGCCACGTCCAGGGCGAAGGCAACCTGATCTCCGGGTTTGTAGCCGGCCATTTCGATCGCCCGGATCAAAATTTCCAGAGCCTCTTTGTTCGAGCCCAGGTTGGGGGCATATCCGCCCTCGTCCCCGACTCCCCCCAGCAGTCCCTTTTCTTTCAGGACGTTACTCAGGGAGACGAACACTTCCGCACCCCAGCGCAGGGCTTCTTTGAAACTGGACGCGCCGATGGGGACGATCATAAATTCTTGGAAGTCCACGTTGTTGGCTGCGTGGGCGCCCCCGTTGATGACGTTCATCATCGGGACGGGGAGGAGGTTGGCCGCGCTGCCCCCCAGATAGCGATAAAGCGGCAAGCCGACGCTGGCGGCGGCGGCTTTGGCGGTGGCGAGGGAGACGCCCAGGATGGCGTTGGCGCCGAGGTTACTCTTGTTGTCGCTGCCGTCGAGTTCGATCATTTTGGCATCGATCGCACCCTGTTCGAGGGCGTCCATGCCGCACAGGGCCGGCGCCAGGGTTTCGTGGGTGTTTTTGACGGCGGTGAGGACGCCTTTTCCGCCATAGCGACTTTTGTCGTCGTCCCGCAGTTCGCAGGCTTCAAATGTCCCGGTGGAGGCGCCGCTGGGCACTTGGGCCAGACCCATCGCACCGTCGGCGAGGTAGACTTCCGCTTCCAGGGTGGGGCGGCCGCGAGAGTCGAGGATTTCTCTGGCTTTGATTGCTGTGATGTCGGTTCCTGGCATATCTTTCCTCACGTTAACGAGTCTTAATTTAAAACTAAACGGGCGAAGTTGTGGAGCTTCGCCCGCTTTTTACAGACACCATGACCGAGTTTTAGAATACGCCATGTTTCGGATTTCGGACCGGGTGTTAACGATATCTACGGATTTTCCCCCCGCAGGCGATCGCCAAAAAATTCCAAAATTCGCTCGAAGGCTTGCCGGGTTGGGTGTCCGGGGCGATCGCAGTAGTGGACCGTGAGGGTGGCGTGGGCCGATTGCGGGATATTGTGGGGATTTCCTGACGAAGAGTCGATTTCGATGGTTTCCACCCCCTCCCCGAATTCTTCTCGCAGCCTGACAAACCGTTCGGCGGGACAGGTTCCGTCCTCGGAAAACCGCAGGGCGAGAATCCGTCCGCCGCGATCGATTTTTTC
>JBNGCR010000204.1:6417-7854 GCA_050045915.1 Limnospira sp. | reverse complement strand
TCTCGCCCCCAAACCCCCAATTCTGGGGGCTTTGAATGGGTGAGAGATGGGCGAATCATTTGATACGGCGATCAACCGAGTGATTTCATTTCCCTAGCCACTCTATATTAACTTAATGGTGTTCAAAAATATCCTTAAAATGCATCAAATCCAACGTGACAATCGTGGGCAAACACCGGAAACAGTCCAGCGCCAAATCGAGGCGTTCTTCCCGTTCCAACATCCCCATCAACTTTTGCCGCGCACTCAGCAGGTGCCGCACGTCATTGGCGGCGTAATTCAGTTGGCTTTCCGACAAATTCGCCGCATTTCCCCAGTCGGAACTTTGGGAGGACTTATCTAGTTCCACCCCTTCGAGTTCCGCGACCATATCTTTCAACCCGTGTTTGCCGGTGTAAGTCCTCGCCAATTTGCTGGCAATTTTAGTACAAAATACGGGATCGACGTGAATCCCCAGATGGTAGCGGAGGGCTCCCAAATCGAAGCGGGCAAAGTGAAAAACTTTCGTGATTTGGCTATTTTCTAACAGGGCTTTTAAATTCGGAGCCTCCCGCTGCCCCCGTTCGACGCGGATGGCGGAAACCCGACCCTTCGGGTCGCAAATTTGCACCAGACACAGGCGATCGCGCCACGGCAACAACCCCATCGTTTCCGTATCGACAGCCAGGGCATCAGCCGTCAAATAGTCGGACAGCAGTTCGTCGGAAAGGTCGCGATCGCACACCTGAAAATCGGTCATCATTAACCCCATCGGAGACAAACAATTCGGGCAAATTATACCATACAAAGTCACGGCTGACAATTCCCTTGGTGGGTATCGGGTGAGAATGAGAAAGCGGGTTTCTTGTCACCCTGCTTTCTCGCCCCAATAACACCCGCTGGGAAATCAATTTCCCAGCTAATAGCAAAAATCATCTCAAGAGGATTATAACAAAATTAGAACGAGCAAATCGGAGTCACTGATTCCCATCAAATCCGGATAATCAGTTATCCGATCGGACTCATTTTTTGAGTTACAAAATCTCCCCAATCATCTTTAGATAATTTCGGCTATTATAGCGCTGTGCGCGGGAGTCGAGAATCGAGAGTCGGGAGTCGGGAGTCATGAAAACTAAAAGCCCCTCTGAATCGAGGTTTTGAAATTTTTTTAGTCTCCTCAATTTGTCAACACACGAGGGCGATACTTGCGATAGCTTGGGAATTAATTCCCAAGACGAAAGCGGGTATTTAACCGGATGCGATATTAGGTAGAAACTTACGGCCCCAGTGATAGCGTTTCTCCGGCTTAGGTTTCGGCTGATACTTTATCTTGTCCCCCCCTTATCAAGGGGGGCTAGGGGGGATCGAATTACAAATTAGGAGAAACCATGTCCCAATTCACCTCTTGTCCCCCCCTTATCAAGGGGGGCTAGGGGGGATCGAATTACAAATTAGGAG
>JBNGCR010000204.1:0-6317 GCA_050045915.1 Limnospira sp. | reverse complement strand
CCCTTAAGAAGGGGGGCTTTGAAATGGAACTTTTTGGGTTTCTATGAGATGGGGTTGATCCCCCCAAACCCCCCTTAAGAAGGGGGGCTTTAAACGGCCGAACCCTTAAGAAGGGGGGCTTTGAAACGGCCGAACCCTTAAGAAGGGGGGCTTTAAACGGCCGAACCCTTAAGAAGGGGGGCTTTGAAGAGTGGAAAACCGGTCCTGAATATGATCGAATTATTATCGCAAGTATCGCGATCGTGTATTAACAGTTTAAATCGGGCTAGAAACCTTGAAATCGAGGTTTCAAGGTCATTTCAGTTCCCTATTGCCTATTGCCTGTTGCCTATTCCCCTCTAGCAGCGCTATAAAATAGCCGTGGGTTGGGTTGAGGCACAAAACCTAACATTGATAGTCTAGTGTTGAGTTTTACTCTGGTTCAATTTCACCGACAACTAGAAACCCGGTTTCTTTTCACTCGCCCCCCTAGCCCCCCAATTCTGGGGGGAACTCTTCAGGTTCAGAAATAGGAACTCTCATAGAAACCCGGTTTCATTTCACCCCCAAATCCCCTCTCTGTGTCCTCTGTGCCTGGAGTGGTTCAAAATTACCGGGGACGGACAAAAATCTGGGTAAAATAATACTCTCCCTTGTCGTTTCTGGCAATTCCGATCCCGGTCAGGTCGTAATCCCCCGTCATATTCTCCTCGTGGCCGGGACTGTCGATCCACCCCTCCACCGCCTGTTTTCCCGGATTGGCGTAGCCGGAATTGTACCCCACATTTTCCGCGATTTGGCGATAGGAGATCTGTTGTCCGATCGCCTGATATCGTTGTTTTGACCCCTCGTGGCTGAACGGAACCTGTCCCGATGCCATTTTCTGGGAGTGGCGACGCGCCTCCTGGCTGATGCGGGAGTCGAGTTTCAAGGGGGGTAATCCTTGAGATTGGCGGTACTCGTTGACTTGTGCGTGAACCGTTTGTTCCAAAGCCGAAATATCCGGCGCGGCGGTTGCCGCCATTGTCGGGATCGGGGAATTGTCGGAATTTGCCATAAAATTGACCTCTCCCGTTACGTCACAGCCAGCGATCGCTCCCAATGATAATAGGGCGATCGCGATTAATTTCTGTTTCATTCTTGATTTGACAAAATTGGGAATATTCAGTTTGCGAGAAGCGGGGGAATTGCGAAATTTCAGAGAGGGCGAATGCCATTCGCCCCTACAATTCCCGTATTCTCACCCACTGACAGTAGACTTCCTCCGGCAAATCCTAAATTTCGGAATCCAGAAATTTAGCCACGGTCTGCACGTCTTTGTCACCCCGTCCGGAACAGTTGAGGACGATGTTGGGACTGCCTTCGAGTTGGGGGCACAGCGTTTCCAAATAGGCGATCGCGTGGGAGGTTTCCAAGGCCGGAATAATCCCCTCCAACTGCGACAAACGCTGAAACGCATCCACCGCTTCTTGGTCCGTGACGCTGTAATATTCCGCCCGTCCGAGATCTTTCAAATAACTGTGTTCGGGTCCGACGCCGGGGTAATCCAACCCGGCACTAATAGAGTGGGCCTCAACAATTTGGCCGTCTTCATCCTGTAGTAAATAACTCATCGCCCCGTGCAGGACACCAACCCGCCCGTGGGTCAGGGTCGCCGCGTGTTTCCCGGATTCAATTCCCGAACCCGCCGCCTCCACGCCAATCAAGCGCACCGAGGGCTCGTTGACGAACTCGTGAAACAGCCCCATCGCGTTGGAACCGCCGCCGACACAAGCCATCAAAATATCCGGCAAACCGCCCCATTTTTCGATGCACTGGGCGCGGGTTTCCTGGCCGATGATGCCGTGGAAGTCCCGCACCATCATCGGGTAGGGGTGGGGTCCGGCGACGGAACCGAGGATGTAGTGGGTGGTTTCCACGTTCGTCACCCAGTCGCGGATGGCTTCCGAGGTAGCGTCCTTGAGGGTGCCGGTTCCCGCTTCTACTGGCTGCACCGTCGCCCCCAGCAGGCGCATCCGGAAGACGTTCAGGGCTTGGCGTTCCATGTCCTGGACGCCCATGTAGATGACGCATTCGAGGCCGTAGCGGGCGCACACCGTGGCGGTGGCGACGCCGTGCTGGCCGGCCCCCGTTTCGGCGATGATCCGCTTTTTGCCCATTTTGCGGGCGAGGAGGGCCTGGGCGAGGGCGTTGTTGATTTTGTGGGCGCCGGTGTGGTTGAGATCTTCCCGTTTCAGGTAAATTTTGGGGCCGGTGCCGTCGGGTCGGGCGTAGCGATCGCTCAATCGTTCGGCAAAATAGAGGGGACTCGGGCGTCCGACGTAATCCCGCAGCAGGTCTTGCAGTTCGGCCTGGAAGTCGCGATCGCCGACATAATGTTTAAATGCCGCCTCCAGTTCCGCCAGGGCAGGCATCAGGGTTTCGGGAACATATTTTCCCCCAAATTGCCCGAACCGCCCGAGAGACGGGTCGAGGGCGGGATTCTGGCCGGCCGGGGAGTTAGATTGTAGGGGAGTTGCAGTCATTCTAGTCGTGGATTCGCGAGGTAACATCAAGAGCGATCGGTGCGCCACGCGGATCGCCCATCTCGGCTATTATAGCGGTACGCGCCGAAAAAATTATTAATTATCAATTATTAATTATTAATTATTAATTATTCCAGAGCCGTGCCGCAGTGCTTACAAAACCGGGCGTCGCGATCGTGGCTAGACCAGCCGCAGCCCGGACAGATGATTTCCACCTGGTGGGAAGTTTTGACCAGGTGTTTGATCAAGTCCCCCACCTGCCAGGGAATGAGGGCGATACCGGTCAAAATCATCAGAATGGTTAGAAATCGCCCCATTTCCGAGAGGGGGGTGACATCCCCGAAACCCACGGTGGTCATGGTGACGATGGAGAAATAGAGGGCGTCGAGAAAGGTTCTAAATATTTTGGGATTGACGGGGTGTTCGACCTGGTAAATCAACCCGGAAAAGACAAAAATAATTGTCAGCAGGGTGATGATAATACGGGCGAGGATGATACTGTCTTCGTTGCGAATTTTGACAATGGATATTTTGAAGTTGATAAAACGGACGAGGCGCAGAATTCTAAACCATCTGAAAATTCGGATATAACTGAGGTTTAAAAAACCGAGAAAGACGGGCAGGATGGCGATCAAATTGACGAACGAAAAAATGCTGAAGAAAAACTTGGCGCGATTCTTAGCCGACCAAAACCGGACGGCGTATTCGATCGCGAAACTGATTAAAATCGCCGAATCCAACATCTCCAAAGCAGACCGCAGGCTGTCGGAAATGGGGTACGTTTGCACGACAAAAATGGCGGAGGAAATCAGGATCAGCCAAGTAATGGTCAGGCTGATACTCCGCCCGACCGGCGTTTCGATATCTTCGATATAAAATCCGACCTTCTCTCGGACAGACGCAAATGATTTTCCATTAAACTCAGCACTCATCAATTATTAATTGTTAATTGTTAATTGTTAATTGTTAATTGTTAATTGTTAATTGTCCAACAATTCTCGAATCCGAGTTTTGTTGTCCTGGGAGGCTCGGGATTCGGTTTCCAGCCAAGCGATCGCCTCCTGACGCCCCTGCTGTGCGGCGACGATCAGCGCCCCCCAGGCTTGCAAATCCGGCTCCTCGGGGTTTTCCAGGAGGGCGGCTTGGATGCGGGTTTTCAGCCGTCCTCCGTCGGCTTGTAAGAGCGTCACCAATTCAGTTTGCTTGAGGCGGTCGGCTTTGACCACGCTCAGGGCTTCGCTCCACCGGCCATCGATCAACCCGGCGAGGACTTTTTGGCTGGGGCTGGCCCAGGCGGCGGTGGCCTGGGCGTCGGTGATGTTGGCGTGGAATTGGATCAGATCCAGTTGGGCCTGGGCGATCGCGGGCCATTTTTTGGGGGAGTCGCCCCCTTTTCCGACATTTTTTGACAGGGGTTCGATCAGATTCAAAGCCGGGGACCACAGGCCGCTGCGGGCGAGTCGGAGGGCTTTTCGGTAGTTGTAGTGATCGACCACTTCTTCATCCAGGGGGATGCTGGCCAACTGGACGGGGTTGGGGACGAACTGCCGGGGTTTGAGTTCGTAGATGCTGAAATGGGGTTCCAAACCGATGGTCCGTTCGATCAGCAGTTCCGGCTCGCTCCCCCCCGTCACGTCCTCCCACAGGGGTTGCTGTCCGGCTTCGCTTTTCCAGTCCAGCATGGAACTGAGGTGGTAGTGTTCGGGATTGTAGTGGACGATTTGGCCGTAGGGAACCTCGCGATCGCCCACCGTCCGGGTGCCGTTGAGGTTGAACCAGACCCCCGATGGCGGCATCTTGCCGGTGAATTGGCTGATTTTGGTGAGGGGGACGGGTTTGTTGGCGCCCTGCTGGTTAGCCCGGGTGCCGATCAGCGACGCGATCACGAAGGATTCAGCCGGACCTTGAATGGGCAGTTGGTAGACGAGGCGGTAATATTGGGGGGTTCCCAGCCGTTGGTAGGGCATCTGCACGGATTTGTAGACCCGCAACTCCACGATTTCCTTGCAACCCGTGGGGCAGGGGTGGGCGTGGGTCGATTCCCGGGTTTGCATCACCGGGATCAGGATGTCGCCAGGGCGTTGGACGAGGGACTCGGAGGGGAGGAGCAGCGGCTGCAGGGGTTTGAGGTAGGGATTGTCTTCAAAAAAGCCATCGCCCATCTCCCGATCGCGATCGCGACTCGGCAGGGGCAGCGGTTCGGCAAAAAAGCGCTTTTCCGCCTTCAGATCTTCCCGGATTTCGTCGAGGGTGCGGATCGTTTCGTTGTGCGGCAGGGCAATTTGGGTAGATTCCGGGAGAAATTGGTTCAACCAGATCCCCACGTCCGGATTCAGGATCAGTTTGTAGCTGAACCAGGCACTCACCCCCAGCAATGCCGAGCCGCCCAACAGCAGGGTAAATGCCACTCCATCCGCGATCCACTTTTTCACCAGCAGGGAGAGGGGGGAAGGGGTCGGTCGCTGGCCCTTTCTCGCGGAACGCACCCACGTCGGCGGACGAGGAGTCGGGCCTCGGGAGGGGAAAGGGTGTGGTTTTTGATTGGGTTCCCGAAACTTTTCATCCATAGTTGAGCTCTGTGCCTGTTGCCCGCTATCGTCAACTTTAAGAATGGCGTTTCGCCAAACTTCTGACAAGCCTTCAATCGGTCAGGACCCGTTCATAATGACGGCCCGCCCGTTCCCAAGTATATTCAGTTTCGATGAGCGATCGCCCGTTTTCGGCCAGTTGTCCCCTCAGCTCGGCATCTTCAAACAATCGCGTGATCGCCGCAACGTACTCGTCCACCCGGTTGGCCCGCAGCGCCCGCAGGGGGATGCCTTCGCCATCGACGGCCAACCCCTCCAACCCGCGATCGCTGGCCACCACCGGCACCCCGGCGGCCATCGCCTCCAGGGTTTTATTTTTGATCCCAAATCCCGTTCGCATCGGTATCACACACACGGTAGCTCGATGTAAATATTCTGCCATCGAAGGGACGCGACCCGTCACTTTCACCCCCGGGCGATCGGCCAGTTCTGAAACCTCTGGCACGGGCCGGGCCCCCACCAAGGATAAGATCGCGTCCGGATACCGTTGTTGTATCTCGGGGAACACTTCCCGGGTCAAAAAGCGAGCCGCATCGATGTTGGCGATATTGTCCATCGCCCCGATAAAGGTGAGGTGGTGTCCCCCCGGGTCGGCGGTCCGGCAGGGGAATTCCCCGAAGTCCACGCCGTTGGGGATGACTTCGATGCGGGCGTCGGGGTTGAATTCCTGCAGTTGGACGCTATCTTCCGGGGTGGTGGCGACGATGCGATCGAATTTGGAGCAATATTGTCGCTCGTACCGGTAGAGGAGGGGCAGGTTGATGCGATCGCGCAGCGGTTTCTCGGCGGTGCCGGTTTCGAGCTGCTGCTTACAGGTCCCGTAAACCGAACTGTGGACGTTGA
The DNA here is from genome assembly GCA_050045915.1 of Limnospira sp. Classification (GTDB taxonomy): domain Bacteria; phylum Cyanobacteriota; class Cyanobacteriia; order Cyanobacteriales; family Microcoleaceae; genus Limnospira. The sequence continues at coordinate 382 of JBNGCR010000204.1, read as the reverse complement.
CGACGGTTTTGAACCGCTGTTTCCATTCGGGCCGGACGTAGATCTCGTTGATGCTGTGTTCGCAGGTGATGGCGTCGCAGGTGCCGGCATTGACGGCTTCGTCGATCCAGCTTTGCAGGGCCGGAGAGTAGGCGGACAGGACTCCGGGCGGGGTTCCTTGCAACAAAAATTTACCGAACCGCCCGACTTTTCCGATCGCCCCGCCGGTGGCCCCGTCGGGTCGGGGGCGCGGAAAGACTTGCAGGCGATCGACGCACTGCCGCAGCCCTTCGACCTCCTCATCCGTGACATCGGGGGTGCGCTGTGTTACAACCGTGATGGGGTGTCGTTGACTGAGAAACTTGAGCAGGTTAAATGTCCGGACTTGGGTTCCGCCTTTCGT
>JBNGCR010000203.1:0-9783 GCA_050045915.1 Limnospira sp. | reverse complement strand
TGTTGAAGGTTTGAGGAGAAAAGGGAATCGGGAATCGGGAATCGGGAATCGGGAAGGGGAAGGGGAAGAGGGCGAATGCCATTCGCCCCTACTTTTCATGGGTTAAAAATCAATGGTTTGCGGTGCGCGGGGGAAGGGGATCACGTCGCGGATATTGCCCATTCCGGTCATGAACTGTACCACCCGCTCGAAACCGAGGCCGAATCCGGCGTGGGGGACGGTTCCGTACCGTCGCAAATCCAGATACCACCACAACTCCTCAGCATCGATACCCGAGGCTTTGATGCGATTTTCCAGGACATCCAAGCGTTCTTCCCGCTGGGAACCGCCGATAATTTCTCCCACTTTTGGCGCCAGGACATCCATCGCCCGGACGGTTTTTCCATCCTCGTTTTGGCGCATATAAAACGCCTTGATCTCGGCGGGGTAGTCGGTAACGATGACGGGTTTTTTGAACAATTCTTCGGCGAGATAGCGCTCGTGTTCGGACTGGAGATCCAGGCCCCAACTAACGGGATATTCAAATTTACGATCGCTTTTTTCCAATTGCGCGATCGCCTCAGTGTAGGTGATGCGCTCGAATTCGTTGTTGATGATATTGTCCGCCGTCTCCAGAACAGAATTGTCGATGCGCTTGTTGAAAAATTCCATATCCTCCGCGCAATTTTCCAACACGGATTTAAAAATATGTTTCAAAAACGCCTCAGCCAGATCCATATTGCCGTCGAGATCGCAAAACGCCATCTCCGGTTCGATCATCCAGAACTCGGCCAGGTGGCGGGAGGTGTTGGAATTTTCCGCCCGAAACGTCGGTCCAAAGGTGTAGACACTCCCGAAGGCCAGAGCCATAATTTCCGCCTCCAACTGGCCGCTGACGGTAAGAAACGCCCGCTTCCCGAAGAAATCCTGGCTGAAATCCACCGCTTTCGCCTCATTGAGGGGTAAGGCATTGAGATCCAAACTCGTCACCGAGAACAGTTCCCCGGCCCCCTCGCAGTCGCTGGCGGTGATGATGGGGGTGTGGACCCACAGAAAACCCCGTTCCTGGAAAAACTGGTGGACCGCCGCCGCGCAGGCGTTGCGGACCCGAAAAACCGCCCCGTAGGTATTGGTGCGCGATCGCAAATGGGCGACAGTCCGCAGGAACTCGAAAGAATGTCGCTTCTTCTGCAAAACGTAGGATTGGGGGTCTGCTTCCCCGTAAACCCGGACAGTTGTCGCCTTCAGTTCGATGCGCTGGCCCTTGGCGGGGGACTCCACCACCTCCCCCGTCACCTCCACCGAGGCGCCCGTGTTCAATTGTCGCAAAATAGTATCGGAGTCGGCAAGATCGGCATCGATCACCACCTGGAGATTCGCCATACCAGACCCGTCATTGACCTCCGCGAAGGCGAACTCCTTCAATTCCCGCTTCGTCCTCACCCAACCGCGAACCGTCACCGCTTCCCCCGGCTGACCCGTTCTCAACAATTCCGCGATGCGTCGTATCTCCATGTTCTTTCGATCCTTACCCATTCATGTCTTCTTTTCATGTTGCCACGACTCGATCGCCAACCCGGTATCAATCCAAATTTCAGCCATTCCTAAAGTTTTCTGAACGAAGCGTCCCAATCGAAGCGGGTTTCGGCGTAGAATTAGCTTGAGCCATATCTAACGATCGAGGAGACCTTCCATGCCAGAGGCGGTGGGTGTAATTGAAACATTGGGATTTCCGGGGGTACTAGCGGCGGCCGATGCGATGGTGAAAGCCGCACGAGTGACCCTGGTGTATTACGGTCTGGCCGAACGGGGAGAGTTCATGGTCGCCATTCGGGGAGGGACTTCCGAAGTCAGACCGGCGATGGAAGCGGGTGTCGCCGCGGCGGAAAAGACGTTCGGGTGTACGATTATCACGCACTACACCATCCCCAACCCGCCGCCGAATATCGTCGATGTCCTCCCCATCCATCACACGCCGGAGAGCGAACCCTTCCGAGTTTAGGGGCTCGCCCGGGGTTCGGCCGGATTTCACGGCAAATGTTATCGGTCAATAGGGGTCGCAACATTCGCTCAAATCGAGTCGGGGCGACAAATTATTCCATTTATCCAGGAGAGATTAGATGTCACAACAAGCAGTGGGCGCACTGGAAACCAAGGGTTTTCCGGGAATTTTGGCGGCGGCCGATGCGATGGTCAAAGCGGGTCGCGTCACCCTGGTGGGCTACATCCGGGCCGGGAGCGCCCGGTTTACGGTCATGATCCGCGGCGACGTCTCGGAAGTGAAAACGGCGATGGATGCCGGAATTGCGGCGGTGGAGCACGTTTACGGTGCGGCTCTGGAAACCTGGGTGATCATTCCCCGCCCCCATGAGAACGTGGTGGCCGTGCTGCCCATCGATTTCAACGAGAATGTGGAAGAGTACCGTCAGGCGGCCGAGGGCCTGACGCTTCCGAGAGGAAACGGTTCCAACCGATAACCGGGCGACTCCCCCCTCCGAAAGGTCGGGGAGGGGGAGCGCCCGTCAAAACTTGAGTTGAGGAGTTAACCTCCAGAGCGATCGCGGATCGGAAGCCGTCGTCGGCCTGTTTGGGTTAGGATAGAACCGGCTCGACAGGTCTTCGAGAAGGTCAAGGGGGAGAGTTTGCCATGAGCATACTGAATAAAATCTTTAAGGGAGCCGACGAGGGCCGAATTTCGCTGTCCACTCCGGAGGCGTTTGCGGCGATCGCGGTGAGTGCCATTTCCGCCGACGGTTATATGCGCGACGGAGAGCGCGATCGCATCGTGGTTTTGCTCTCGGAACTGCCCCTGTTTCAGGGGTATTCCCAACAGCGGCTGACCAATTTGTTGGAAAAACTGTTTGAATTGTTGTCGGTCAAAGGGACCTATTCCCTATTGGCGATCGCTCGAGAATTTCTGCCGGCAGAACTGCAGGAACCCGTGTTCGTCGTCGTCAGCGACCTGCTGTTGGTGGATGGTGTCCTCTCGGCGAAAGAGCGGGAATTTTTGACCCATCTGTGGCAGATGCTCGACCTCCCCGCCGACCGGGCGTCGCAGATTTTCGAGCAGAAAGTGGAAGAATATAATTTGAGAACGCCACAGAAGAAATAATCTCCCGATCAAATGTTGGAATAATAGGGGGGATGGGAATGAAAAAGATTGGGTTATTGATGGGGATTTTTGCCCTCTCATTTTTGACGGTGACAGTCGCGTTACCCCGGGCGATCGCGCAAGTTTCGCCGCCCCCCTTTCGGGCGGAAATGCAACTCGCCCAGGAACCAGATCAAGCAGCGGCATTTGCAGATCTCGTAGAGGGAATGGAAAAATTGGAGGGGCTATTTTCCCTCTATCAAAATTCCCAGACCGGGCTAGTTTATCTGGAAATTCAGCCGGAACAATTTCAGGAAAGTTTCCTCTGTTTTATCACCCTGGAATCCGGGTTGGAAACGGTGGGAACCTTTAGCGGCCAGGATCTCGGAAATTTTCTGTTTCAACTGCGTCCCCGTTCCAACTCCGTCGAATTTGTCATTCCCAACATCAACTTTCGCATCGAACCCGGCGATCCCCAGCGGCGATCGCTCGCTCGTTCGGCGGGGGAGTCGATCCTTTACACCTTGCCCGTACTCGCTACCCACCCGGACCGCCAGAGCATTTTGGTGGACCTCGGAGGCGTTTTGACCGGCGATCGCGAACTCTCGGGACTCTCAGACCGACTGATCGCCGCCCTGCAAAATAACTACAGCCTCGACACCCAAAAGTCCTACATTTCCGGCGTGGAAGCCTTCCCGAACAACGTCGAGATCGAGTCGGTTTTGGGATTTTCCGGGGGCGGAAATTTGCCGTTTTGGGACTCCCCCGCCCTCCCTGACTCCCGGTCTTTCAATCTGCGAATTCGCTATAGTTTTCTCGCCGTTCCCGACCCGAACGGCTACCGCCCCCGCATCGCCGACGAGCGGATCGGCTACTTCACCACCACTTACCAAGATGTCTCCGATTCCAACCGGGGGGGGCGATCGTCCGTCGTCCGCCACATCAACCGCTGGAATTTGCAGAAACGAGATCCCGCCGCCCCCCTTTCTCCCCCCGTGAAACCGATCGTCTTTTGGATCGAAAATACCGTCCCCCCGGAATACCGGGACGCCATTCGGGAAGGGGTGTTGATGTGGAACAAAGCCTTCGAGGCGGCGGGATTTTCCGATGCCGTCGAAGTGCGGCAGATGCCCGACGATGCCCCGTGGGACCCGGCGGATGTCCGCTACAACACCATCCGCTGGTCGATGTCTTTCGACCGGATGTTCACCGGTTACGGCCCCTCCCACGTCAATCCTTTGACTGGGGAAATTTTGGATGCCGATATCGTTATCGAGAGTCGGGCGATCGCCGATCTCCGCCACGGACAAGCGGTGTTAGCCGATCTCAATACCGATGTCTGCGAGGTGGGACTCTCGGCGAACCGCCGGGAAGCGGACGACCACCGATGTTTCGGGGTGGGTTCTGAGCGACAACTGGCCGTCGGCGCGATCGCCCTGTCCGCCTTAGATCCGAAAACCAACACCGCCTCGATCGAAGAGTACGTCGGCCAGTATCTCCGCCACCTCGTCGCCCACGAAGTTGGCCACACTCTGGGATTGCGGCACAATTTCCACGGCAGCACGATGCTGGCGCCGGAGGAGTTGAACGATACCAATATTACCCGGACGCGGGGGATGGTGGCGTCAGTGATGGATTACGTCCCCGTCAACCTCGCCCCCCGAGGGGAACCCCAGGGGGACTATTTTCCGGCGATCGTCGGTCCCTACGACCGCTGGGCGATCGAGTACGGGTACAAGCCGCTTCTGGCGGGTACACCCTACGGCGAATCTCGGGAATTGCAGGACATCGCGCGGCGGGGGATGGTCCCCGAATTGGCTTTCGCCACGGATGAGGACCTGTGGGGGGTGTACCTCGACCCGGCGGCGAACGCCTTCGATCTGAGCAATGATATGTTGCAATATTCCCGATCGCAGTTGGAGAATGCCCGGGCGATGTGGGATCGGTTGGAAACCCGGTCTTTCGGATGGGGCACGGAGTCCGACCAACTGCGGCAAGTCTTCGAGACGATTTTCGGCTACTATTTCAGCCAAGTTGACAGCGCGACCCTGTATGTGGGAGGGCAATCTTTCGATCGCCAACGGGTCGGCAGTCGGGGCGGAACACTGCCCCTGGAACCGATTCCAGCAAGCGAACAAAGACGGGCGCTGCGGTTGTTGGAACAGTATGTTTTTGCGGCGGATGCGTTCAATTTTTCCCCCGAGTTGATCGGGCGCCTGATACCTTCCCGGTGGTCGGATTGGGGAAATCCCGATCGCTACGCCTCCCTCGACTATCCCATCGGCGATCGCATTTTGTGGCTGCAAACTTACGTCCTTCGGGAATTGCTGGCGCCCACCCGCTTGAGTCGCCTGCGGGACTTGGAGTTGAAAACCGCGCCGGGAAATACCCTCACCCTGCCGGAATTATTTGAAATGCTCAATAACAGCATTTGGACGGAAATTTGGCGGGATGATGGAGTTGCGATCGGCGGTTTTCGCCGTCCCCTGCAACAAGTTTACCTCGATATTCTCGCCGATATGGTATTGGAAAATACCGACGTCCCCGAAGATGCGAAAACCTTGGCTTGGTTCCAGTTAAAGCAACTCGGGGAGGCGATTAGTCATCGCTTGGACAAAGGGGGCGATCGCATGGATGCCTACACCCTCGCCCACTTGGAAAAGAGCCGCGATCGCATTTTCAAAACTTTGGATGCCCGGTTGCAGGTGAATGATTGAGGGTGTATTGTCCGGCCCCCAAACCCCCAATGCTGGGGGCTGTGACATCATGTTCGCTCAAGCTGCTATAGGGTATATAGCGCTGTGCGAGGCGAGTCGTTACACACCAGACGGCGGACCATCCCCCAGCTTCCCGGGTCGAGTTTCGGAAGTTTTTATTAAGGCTTTTTTTTCGATCTGAAATACAAGGTATAGCGCTGCGCGCGGGAGTCGGCAGTCGGGAGTCGGGAGTCGGAAACTGAAACGGCTTTTCTATAAGGGTTTGAAAATTTCTGACCCCATTTCAACTGTAACCACGTGAGCGCTCGTTGCTATATAAATTTTTTCGGAAATTTATAGCGCTGCGCGCGGGTGTAGGGTGTAGGGTGTAGGGTGTAGGGGCTAGAAATCGCCAAGACACATGGAAGTTTCGGGTTCTGTTCCACGAACCGAACTGTAAACACACGAGCGCTCATTGCTATAAATTGGGGCGCAAGGCTTGCGCCCCGACAAGTGACTCTTTTGAAATATCCCCGTATTTTTCAGGAAAAATTACAACATTTTCGAGGGTTTCTGCTCGGTTTGGAAGCGGAAATTTTTCTCGATTTCGGTGAGATTGGGTTTGGGCATTAACCAGCGACCGAATTGGCTGTAAAGGGCGGGAATCACGAGCAGCGTCAACGCCGTAGACGTGAACAAACCGCCTAAAACGACGATCGCCAACGGTTGCAAAATCTCGTTGCCGGCCCCGGTTGCGATCGCCAGCGGCAACATCCCCAAAGCGGAGGTGAACGCGGTCATCAAGATGGCATTGACGCGATCGAGGGAACCGCCGATAATGACATCTTTCAGGTACATTCCCTGGGCGAATTTTTGATTGTAATTGTCAACCAATAACAACCCGTTGCGGACGGCGACGCCGAACAGGGTAATAAAACCCACCAGAGAGGCGATGGAAATGACACCGCCGGTGAGGGCGATGGACAAAATGCCGCCGACGAGGGCTAGGGGTAAATTGAGCATGATAGCCACCGTCGCCGGGAGAGATTTCACCGAGAAAAACATCAAAATCGCGATCGCGATCGCCGCCAAAATGCTATAAAACAGTAAATTATTGGTGGCATTTTGCTCCGCTTCAAACTGTCCGCCGTACTGGATAAAATACCCCTCGGGCAATTGAACTTCCCGGCGAATTCGGGCTTGGATGTCGCCGACGACGCCGCCCAAATCGCGCTCCGCGACGTTGGCGGAAACCACGATCAGCCGCGATACGTCCTCCCGATTCACCACGTTTGCACCGGTGCCGTAACCGACGGTTGCCACCGCACTCAGGGGGACGATTTCTCCGGTGGGAGTGCTCAGGGGGATGGCGCGAATCCCATCCAAACTGTTGGCGGCTTCTTCTGTCAGCGAAACGAAAATATCGATCAATTGTTGATTTTCCGGAACTTGGGAGACGACGCGGCCGTTGAGGGCTGTTTCCACCACCTCCGATAACCGTTCCATTGTCAATCCGTAAATTGCAGCCGCCGCGCGATCGTATTCGATTTGAACTTGGCGGATGGGGAGTTGGGGTTCGAGTTGCAAATCCACCACCCCCTCGACGGGTTCGATCGCGTCCCGAACCTGTTCGCCGACTCGCCGCAATTCCGCCAAATCGGGGCCGAAAATTTTCACCGCGATCGCACTTCTGACCCCCGATAAAACCTCATCCATGCGGTGGGAAATAAACCCGCCGATATTGGGCGCCACTCCCGGCAATTTCAGAAACGCCTCCCGCAATGCCGCGACGCTGGCTTCGCGATCTTCCAACGCCAAATCGCTCAATTCCACATCGACGTGGGCCATGTTCACCCCCGCCCCGTCCGCGTCGCCGGGGGAACGTCCGGCCCGCACCTGTACCCAGTCATAGAGGGGATTGCCCTCCAGGGACTTGGAAAGGGCCATTCCCGCCCGATTGGTCATGTCCAGGGAGACGCCGGGGAACAACACCATCGAGTTGACCATCGATTTTTCCTGGAATTCCGGCAGAAATACCCGTCCGAGGGAGGGGACGATCGCGATCGCGGCGACCAAAGCGGCCAGGGCCAGTCCCAAAATCATCTGGGGCGCCCGCACCGACAAATTTAGCAGGGGACGATACAGCCGTTCGGCCCAGCGGGAGACGAAGGTGCCCTCCTGTGGCAGGGGGCGATCGGCCAGCAAAATCGCGCACAGGGCCGGTGAGAGGGTCATGGCGACCAGGGTGGAGGCGGCGATGGACAGCAGGTAAGCCAGACCCATCGGGGCGAATATGCGCCCTTCCACCCCCGTCAGACTGAAAATTGGCGCGAATACGACGACGATAATCACCGTAGAAAAAATCACGGCCAGCCGCACCTGTACGGAGGTGTCGTAGACCACCTGGAAGGGGTGTTTCGGGTTGCCCCGGGCCTGGTTTGCCCGGAGTCCGCGATAGCAGTTTTCCATGTCCACGATCGCATCGTCCACCACCGACCCGATGGCGACGACCAATCCCCCGAGGGTCATGGTATTGATGCCCAAACCGAAGGCTTTCATGAACAGCAATCCGACAATCAAAGACAGGGGAATGGCACTCAAAGCGATCGCCGCGGTCCGCCAATTCATCAAAAATAGCAACATGATGACGGATACGACGATGATCCCCTGGACGAGGGAACCGCCGACGTTGCGGATGGCCGAATCGATGAAATTTGACTGGCGGAACGTCCGCGCGATCGCGACATCGGCGGGGAACGTCGGCTGCAGCGACTCCATCACCGCTTCCACCGCCTCGGTGACGGTGGGGGTGTCCACCTGCGGCTGTTTGTCGATCATCATCACCACGGCGGGTTGTCCGTTAAAACTGGCGTCGCCGCGCTTGAGTGCCGCCCCCGTCTTCACTTCGGCGACATCTTCGAGCAAAATGGGGATGCCGCCCCGGACCGTGACCGCCGATCGCCCCAAATCTTCGACGGACCGGATCTGGCCGATGCCGCGTACCAACAATTCCTGTCCGCCGCCGACCAGGAAACCGCCGGGGGCGTTGGAATTGGCGCCTCTGGCCGCGTCGGCGACTTCGGTGAGGGAGACATCGAGCGATCGCAGTCTTTCCGGGTCGATGAGCACCTGTTCCTGTCGTTCGTCGCCCCCGTAAATCGTGACTTTGGCAACGCCGGGCACGGACAAAATCTGGTTGCTGAGGGTGACTTCCACCCGGCGGCGGAGGTCCATCGGCGAGGTTTGCCCCCCCGGTTCGACCGTGAAGGCGTACTGTAAAATCGTGCCCAGGGGCGACACCAAGGGCGAAATCTCCGGCGGGTGGGTCCCCTCCGGAAACTGGTTGGACACCTGTTGCAGGCGTTCGGCCACCGACTGCCGCGCTTTGTAGATGTCGGCGTCCGGGTCGAAAACGACCTGCACCATCGACAGTCCCACCTTGGAGGACGATCGCACCGTCGTCACCCCCGGCAGGCCGTTCACGACGCTTTCGATGGGGACGGTAATTTGGGTTTCCACTTCTTCGGGGGCCAGTCCCACCGCTTCGGTTTGAATGTCCACTTGGGGCGGCGCGAATTCGGGAAACACATCCAGCGGCATCTGCGTGACGCTGAACACCCCCCAAACCGTCACCAATATGGCGCCGACCACGACCAACCACCGGCGGGCGATCGCGGTTTTTAGGGTGCGATCGAGAATTGAATTTAACATTTTAATATTAAATCTTGTTCAATTTGTCGGGAGAACCCGCCTTGAAATCAATTTCAAGGCTGATAGCAAAAGTCCACTCAAGTGGACTGGGTTGGACATAAATTGTCCTCATATCACATCCGATTTTCCCCTCCTTCAATCTCCCCAATCCTCTTCAGAGGATTTTTGCTATAAGAAAAGGGAATTGATTCCCAAGCGGTTCGGATATTCAACCAAATGTGAGATGATTTGGCTATCGGAAACCATTGATAAATTGTCTCGCCCCCAAACCCCCAATTCTGGGGGCTTTGAACGGGGATGATTTGG
>JBNGCR010000202.1:0-9864 GCA_050045915.1 Limnospira sp. | reverse complement strand
CTAAGGATGGTCTACGACTCCAAAAACACGCCTGGACTCCCATAGTCTACCACACGCTGGTCAGACCAAACGCATCGACGTATGACGGAAATTGGGTCTACTGGGCAACGAGGAGAGGGAAATCACCAGAAATCTCGAACCGAGAAGCTCGACTGTTAAAAGACCAGAAAGGCAAATGCAAATGGTGCGGGCAACACTTCACCATTGAAGACCAAGTGGAGACTGACCACATAATCCCCAGAAGCCTCGGCGGAAAGGACGATTATAAAAACCTCCAACTGTTGCACCGCCACTGTCACGATGCCAAAACTGCCACAGATGGTAGTTTAAGCAAGAGTCGTACTCATAACAAAGAGACGGCTGAACTAGGAGCCGTGTGAGGTGAAAGTCTCATGCACGGCTGGAGAATGGGAGGGGGAGATGGTGACATCTCTCTCGACCCCTAATAAATTCATAACAATTTTAGGCGCGATCGCGATCGCCGAATTGATTGCAGAGTTGGATATTGAGGACTCCGCCCCTTGTTGACATCACACCCCCCAATGGAACAGATTAAGATGAAAGAATTTGTGATCAATCAATTTAATTCCCTCGGGCTGGCATTTTGGGTAGAAATTATGACTGAAATCCCCCGCTGCACCTACTACTTTGGACCGTTCCTCACTGAAGATGAAGCTCAGGAAGCGGAACCGGGCTACATCGAAGATATCGAAGGCGAGGGCGCCGAGGGATTGCACGTCGCCGTCAAACGCTGCCAACCGGAATATCTCACCGTGGCCGACGATCTCGGCCCGAATTTTGACAACCCACTCAGGTGGGCTTAGGGCTGCAGGACTTCGGGATGGGCCTCGATCCAGCGGTCGAGATCGGCCAAGATGCGATCGCGGATCTCCCAGGGCAGTAAATGAGCTGTGTCGGGATAGCAGTAAAATTCCGCATTCGGGAGGCGGTCGGCCGTTTCCCGACTCGACGCGGCGGTGATGTGCCGGTCCCGTTCCCCCGCCAACACCAACGCCGGACTGGTCAGGGTTTCCAGTTCGTCCAGGCGATCGTATCCGGCCCGCAACGCCTGACGCAGGACTCGGGTCGCCGTCGGGGAGGTCCGCAAGTAGGCGGGGGTGGCGTCCCGGGCGATGTATCGGTAGGCTTCCGGACTCTGCCGTCCCAGCAAGTACCGAAATAGCGATCGCCGTCCGAAGCGATCGATATTCCACTGCCACCCCGGCCGAACCCAATTGACGATCCCGGCGAGTCCGGTGAACAGGTTGTCTTGCCAGGAAATCGGCGGATGGCTGCCCCGGGGACGGGCGGCGGTGGCGACGAGAACCAGACCCGTCACCCGCCTCGGCGAACGCAGGGCTAATTCCATCGCCAAAATTCCCCCCAAGGACCACCCCAACACTAGAGTGCGATCGATCCCCAGACGGTCCAACAATGATTCCAGGTCGAGGAGGTGATCGGACATCTCGAACGTCCCACTCACCCGACTTTTCCCATATCCCCGCAAATCCGGCGCGATCGTCCGAAATCGCCGGGATAAATGCTCCGTAAAAACCGACATACATCCCCCAGACCCCGGATGGCCGTGAAGGCACAGGATCGGAAATCCGGTTCCCCCAATCGAGTGGTGAAGTTGCATCAAATTAGCGCCAAGAATTAATCATTTTAAAAAAAAAATTAAGAAATGTTAAAAATTTCGACTTTTTTTCCAGGATCGTTGCTTTTTTGCTTGACTTCCGGTATTATTTTAGATAATGGGAGTGGTGACGGAAATAAAATTTTGGCAACCACCCGATTATGAAGCATTATGTCAATAGTTTACCGGAAATCGCCACCCCTGTCAACCCCTCCCCTGCTTCGATCGCGGCAAAAATTAAAAAAAATTGGGCCAATCTGTTGCCTTCCCCTTCCCAAAAAATGACATTCCCCTAATACCGACTCCCCCAATTAAATCTGACCGTTGCGGATAACGTGATCGACGATCCCCGCGATCGCTCGCCGGATTTGGGGGATGTTGCCGCTGGAGTTATCGGTGATCGTGATAACGTACCGTTCGCCGTCGATGCTGGCCGCTACCGTGGTGCCGATCATTTTGGAATTTTGGCCCGTTTTTTCCCCCAGCCACTGGGCATTTAATCCATCCAACGCCATGTAACCGATTTCGCGATCGTACTGCTGGCTCAAAGCCTCGATCAGCAATTCCGAGTCCGGGTATTCGTAATTGTAGATTTTCACCATCATTTCCGTGAGTTCGTCGCTGGTGAGGCGATTTCGGCCTTTACCCGGTCGGAAGGGCATGATGCGATCGCCCATCAGTTTGAACCGCACCCGGGTTTCTTTGAACCCCTGCCCTTCCAGGAACGAATTGATGTAATCGTGGCCCAGATAGTCGATCAGTTGATTGGTGGCGATATTGCTGCTGTGGTCGATCATCTGGCCCATCAGGATTTTCAGGGGGTAGGACTTGCGGGCGCGGATGTCGGAGGCATCTTCGGTGAAGTTCCCCCCCTCCACATAAACGGATTCCTCGAAGCTGACTTTATCCGCGTTGGCTTTGTGCAATAGTGCGATCGCCACCGGAACCTTGATCAGACTCGCCGGACTCGCGGGAGGCACGTCCCCCCGCAGGCTGGCACAGTGGCGGTTGAAGTTGCAGACGCTGATCGTCGCCTGTCGGGACAGACCGCTATCCTGGCGAATTTGCTCCAAAATTTCCGCTTGAGCATCCCGCAAGTCTAGCTTTAAACGGTTCAGATGATCCCGATACTGATCGATTTTCTCCGCCGCCTGCCGTTTCAGGAATGATTCTTCGGGGATTTCCAGCAAATTGGCGATCGCCCGTTCCCACAGCCAGACCATTTGTTCCCGGGTTTCCCAGGAGATCTCCGACACCTTGCCCGTCTCCACAGCCTGGGTCGCCAAACTGATCCCCTGTTTCCAACTGTCGTTGGCCCGCCGTTCGATCAGAATTTGCAGTTCCACGGCCCGCAGCTTTTCCAGGACATCCTTTCGAGGTTCCGGGGGGCGATTGGAGAAGATCGGGATAAACTGGGGAACTTGACGGGATTCAGGGGGATTTTCCAGGCTTTCCACCAGGCGATCGCGCAATTCGACCAACTCGTTCAGGGAACCGGCCCCGTACAACTCGGACGATGACCCGAGCATGGGCAACGTTTGGGTCAAACCGATCCCCGCCGCGATCGCGATCGTCGCCAAAAACCGATTTGAAGCCCGAACCGTTTTCGAGAAACCCGATTTCCGATTCCCCGGCCAAAGTCGAACCATCCTCTCTCCTCACCACACGCGAACCTGGGAGCATGATATCAGGAAATTTTGGGTGTCGGGAATTTATTCCCCATTCCCCATTCCCCATTCCCCATTCCCCATTCCCCATTCCCCATTCCCCATCTAACTCGTGAACTCGGACGCCACCAACATCGTCCCGATCCCGGCGTCGGTGAAGATTTCCTGGAGCAACGCATGGGGGAGGCGACCGTCGATAATGTGAGCACCACGGACTCCCTGAGCCAAACTCCGCACGCAACAGGTCACTTTGGGAATCATCCCCCCCGCCACGATGCCTTGTTCGATCAACCCTCGGGCTTCCCCAATGTCCAATTTGGCGATCAGGGTGTCCGGATTTTGATAATCTTCCAAAATTCCGGGGGTATCCGTCAGCAAAATCAATTTTTCGGCACCCAACGCCGCCGCAATTTCGCCCGCAACTGTATCGGCGTTGATGTTGTAAGCCTGTCCTGCTTCGTCCGCCGCGACGCTGGAAACCACGGGAATGTAGCCGTCATCGACCAGGGACTCCACCAGTTTGGTATCGATGCTGGTGACTTCTCCGACGAAGCCGATCCCCTCTTGTCCCTGGGGACGGGCGCGGATCAGGTTGGCATCTTTGCCACACAACCCCACCGCCGAACCCCCCACCTGATTGATCAGGGAGACGATTTCCTTATTGACTCGGCCCACGAGGACCATTTCCACCACGTCCATTGTCGGGGCGTCCGTGACTCGCAAACCGTTTTTGAATTGGGGTTCGATGCCCAGTTTTCCCAGCCAGGTGTTGATCTCCGGCCCCCCACCGTGTACCACCACCGGGCGAATTCCCACGCAGGACAGCAGCACGATGTCTCGCATGACGGTTTCTTTGAGGGAACTATCTTTCATCGCCGCGCCACCGTATTTGACGACGATGGTGCGGTTGGCGAATTTTTGGATGTAGGGGAGGGCCTCGCTGAGGATCTTGACTCGATTCGTCTCGTCGGTGCGGGCAAAATCGCTATGTTTGAGCATGGGCGTTTGATGTTAGGATCTCGCCTTTAGATTTTAGCTGCCAATTGCCGATCGCACAGAGGGCAGTGGGGGGCGAAAGCCCAACAACCGTGATTCGTTGTTGCGCTTTAGCGCTCGAGGGCAGAGGGGACAGAGGAAAATGTTTTGGTTGACACTCCCCGCGAAGACAGCGACGGGGATTCTTGGTTCATCGACCAGACTTAACTGAGCCGGATTGCTCCAACCCAGCCAGAGGCCCAATCTCCCCAAGCGTATACGTTCCCGTGTGCCCCACGGTACGGAGTCCAAAGTGCAGGATGTTGATGGCAGCATTCACATCTCGGTCAGCCTCATAGCCGCAATGCGGGCAGTGATGGGTTCTGACTGAGAGCGCCTTCTTGACTCGTTGGCCACAGTTTGAGCAATCTTGGCTCGTATAGTGGGGAGGAACAGCAACCGTTACCTTCCCGTATTTCCTACCAAAATACTCCAACCAACAGCGAAACGTTGACCACCCCGCGTCACTAATCGACTTAGCCAGATGCCGATGGCGAACCAACCCTTTCACATTCAAGTCTTCATAGGCAACCAAATCGTTAGATTGGATGACGCAGTAGGCGATGCTCTTCGCCCACTCATTACGCTGCCTGCTTACCCTTAAATGCTTTCGGGCGTATCGGTTCCTAGCCTTGTGATAGTTCCTGGACTGTGGTTTTGCCCCCTTACGGTACTTTTTTATTAGCATATCTGACGTAAGGAAGGCGGCTAAAGCCGCTCGTGTCGTCTTTCATCCCCGCAATAAATTGACGGGGCTTTCAGACTCCCGTACTATTTTCGTAAACCTGAGATTGAATCGTCGTCTTGCTTGTGGTTTTAGGGTCAACCTCCTGGTTGGCATAGTTGCAAGCATCAGCGAACGCCTGAAGCGTCGCCTCAAGATTAGAGGTTTGCTTCGGGGTCGGTTGAATCTTGCAAACTACCGTTAAGACCTGCTTCACGAGTCAAAAATACTCACTTGTGAACATAATACACCAAGGCGACTCAAGTCGCCGTTCGTTTTTCCTCCCTGCGCTAAAGCGACAGGGCTTCCAAACGTATCGAGTCATCTTCCGTGAATTGACAATTATCAATTATTAATTATCAATTATTAATTATCAAAACCCCGCTCGGCGAGATTCTGAAATTTCCACCACCGGCTCAGGGGAAAATAGATGACGGGCGCCCACAAACTACTGAGCAGGGCGGAACTGAGGGCGATGCGCTGGCGATCGCTCCAAATTTCGGCCAAGTCGGTCTGGAGGGTTTGCCAATTCCCCCCCCCGAATTGCAGCGCCCGGAACAGTTCCACCCAGATCGCCATCCCGAAGACGATCAGCGCCACGGAGATAAAATCCTCCTGAATATTTTTCATCACCAATTGGGACAGGAACACCGTCAGAACCGCCGATCCGACATAGGGAAAAACTTGGCTGGGGTCGGAGGCGGTGAGGCCGTCCAACAGCAGGCCGATCGCCAACCCAGCAGCGATCGCTTCCCATAGCGACCGTCGCAAACTCCAAGCCACCAGCCAGATCAACGGCCAGTTGGGGCCGATGCCGAACAGCTCCATGCCGGGGATGGGGACGAGGGTCAGCAACAGGCAGGCGATCGCGGAGGTGACGGTGACAATCCAGTTGAGAAGTTGACGGGTGCTGATATACATGAGAATTGGGGTGGGGAGAGCATCTCGAAAAAATCAGTCAGAAGTCCCGTCGGGGGACTCCGGAGCCTGTTGTTCGTTGGGGTAGATCGCCACCCATTCCAGGGTGTCGAGGGGCGTAAAAAATTCCACGATCGCCTCGGGTCCGGTCGCCTTGTTGATGTCCACCGACACCACCTTGCCCACCGGCCACCCCGGCGGCACGATCTGGCTGAAGGCCGAAGTCGCCACCACGTCCCCCGGTTTCACGTCGGGGACGGTGTTGAACAGGGCCAGCACCCCCCGGTTGCTTTCGTTGCCTCGCAAATAACCCATCTGGCGCGATCGCGTCACCGCCACCCCGATTTGGCTGCTGGGGTCGCTCAACAGCAGCACCTTGCTGGTGTGGGGGGTGACAGCAATGATGCGGCCAGCCAACCCCCCCGGCGCCATAACCAGCGCATCTGGGCGAATTCCGTCCTTCGACCCCCGCCCCAACGTCACCTGCTGCCACCAGTGGTCAGCGCTGCGGGCGATGACGGGGGCGACGATCGCGGGCTGCTTGGGTTTGGAGGAGACATAGCCCAGCAACTCCTGCAAAGTTTGATTTTCTCGCTTTAACTCTTCGATTTCGGCTTCGAGCTTTTGGATGCGGGGTTCGGTCGCCTCAACTCGGGTTTGCCGTTCGACGAGTTCTTCGGGGTCGGCTTGAAAGGGACGAGAAATCCAATAATAAACTTCAAATAGGGCGGCACCTTGAGTGTGCCGCACCCACAGCGCCGTCAAAATGGCGAGGGTGAGCAGGGCAAGTTGCGAACCGTATCGATTCCACCAGCTTCGTGTATCCATTCCCATAAGTTTCGCGAACGTCGGATGGGAAGCCGACGGGATATCGTCCCGGCCCGGCTCCCCTTTTATTTAAACGGAGCGGGCTACAGATTGCGCGATCGCACCGTGAACACCCGCTCGAACTGTTTGAAATTCTCCAAAACCCGTCCGGTTCCCAGCACCACGCAGGAGAGAGGGTCGGCGGCGACATGGGTGACGATCCCCGTTTCGTGGCTGATCAGGGAGTCCAAACCCCGCATCAGAGCCCCGCCCCCGGCCAACATGATTCCGCGATCGATGATATCCGCCGCCAACTCCGGTGGCGTCCGCGCCAGAGTCCGCTTCACCGCGTCCACGATCGCCGTCAGCGGCTCCGACATACTCTCGCGGACTTCCGAACTTTTGATCGAGACGGTGCGGGGCAACCCCGAGAGCAAGTGAATCCCCCGCACCTCCATGATCATCTCCTCATCCTCGTCGCCGGGATAGGCCGAACCCATCTGAATTTTGATCTCCTCGGCCGTCTGCTCTCCGATCACCAGATTATGCACTTTTTTCATGTACCCGACGATCGCCTC
Organism: Limnospira sp.; assembly: GCA_050045915.1. Taxonomy (GTDB): domain Bacteria; phylum Cyanobacteriota; class Cyanobacteriia; order Cyanobacteriales; family Microcoleaceae; genus Limnospira. The sequence continues at coordinate 2,499 of JBNGCR010000202.1, read as the reverse complement.
GCTGAGTTCGTCCCCCGCCACCCGCACGGATTCGCTCAACACGGTTCCTTCCAAACTCAGCACCGCCACTTCCGTCGTCCCACCCCCGATATCGACGATCATGTTCCCCGTCGGGTCCGCCACCGGCAGTCCGGCCCCAATCGCCGCCGCGATCGGTTCGTCGATCAACCGCACGTCCCGGGCACCCGCATGGGTTGCCGCCTCGATCACCGCCCGCCGCTCAACCCCCGTCACCCCGCTCGGAATTCCGATCACGATCCGGGGGGCGATCAGGGTCTTGCCGTCATGGACCCTGCGGATAAACAGCTTGAGCATCTGCTCGGCCGCATCCACATCGGCGATCACCCCGTCCCGCAACGGCCGCAGGGCGATTACATTATCTGGCGTGCGCCCCAACATTTTCTTCGCATCGTTTCCGACCGCCAGGGGGGTCTTGTCTTGCTGGTCGATCGCCACGACGGACGGTTCTTGCAAAACGATCCCCTTTCCCGAAACATAGACGAGGGTGTTGGCCGTACCCAAGTCGATACCCATGTCCCGCGATAAGGAAAAGCGATTAAAAAAGCCCACTGGTGTTTACGCCCCCACACTATGAATGCTAAATCACAACTCAAAAAAACTCGCTGACGCTTTCCGGCTTGCTGCAACCGGGCAAAAATTGCACTTCGGTTGGAAATCCGAACCAATCATCCACTGAATTGGGTTGACGTTTGATTGCGACACAGTTAATGCCGCTAAAAAGACTTCCTAGCAGTTTTGCACATTTCTCCCGCGACAGGAGAATGCAATGCCAAGTTAACCGGATCGGTTTTGACAACCCCAATCTCGACCGCCAAACCCGCCATCCTTACAAACCGATGTGGATTGTATTACGTTTTTCGATCGGAGTCCAGCCCCGTAGCCTGAGACTGAATCGCCCTTCCCGAAGTGGCCAGACTCTCTCTAACTGTTCGTCGGGACTCCCGGCGGATCGGGACAAAGGGGAAACCACAAAAAAACGCCCCCCATTCGGGGAGCGTTTTTTGAGTTCAGCTCTCAATTAGCCAATTTCAGGGGCAACCAGCGCCACGGGAGTCGTCTCAGTTGCAGCCAAGTCGAGGGGGAAGTTGTGAGCGTTGCGCTCGTGCATCACTTCCATACCCAGGTTGGCGCGGTTGATCACGTCCGCCCAGGTGTTCACCACGCGACCGCTGGAGTCGATGATGGACTGGTTGAAGTTGAACCCGTTCAGGTTGAAGGCCATCGTGGACACACCCAGAGCGGTGAACCAGATGCCGATCACCGGCCAGGCACCCAAGAAGAAGTGCAGGGCGCGGCTGTTGTTGAAAGAAGCATATTGGAAGATCAGGCGACCGAAGTAGCCGTGAGCTGCCACAATGTTGTAGGTTTCTTCTTCTTGACCGAATTTGTAACCGTAGTTTTGAGATTCGGTTTCGGTGGTTTCACGCACCAGAGAAGATGTCACCAGAGAACCGTGCATCGCGGAGAACAGCGCACCGCCGAAGACACCGGCAACTCCCAGCATATGGAAGGGGTGCATCAGGATGTTGTGCTCGGCTTGGAACACCAACATGAAGTTGAAGGTTCCGGAGATACCCAGGGGCATCCCGTCGGAGAAGGAACCCTGTCCGATGGGGTAGATCAGGAAGACTGCGGTCGCAGCACTCAGGGGAGCGCTGTAGGCGACGCAGATCCAGGGACGCATACCCAAACGGTAGCTCAACTCCCACTGACGACCCATGTAGCAGCAGATGCCGATGAAGAAGTGGAAGATGATCAACTGGTAGGGACCGCCGTTGTAGAGCCACTCATCCAAGCTGGCCGCTTCCCAGATCGGGTAGAAGTGCAGGCCGATCGCGTTGGAGGAAGGAACAACAGCACCGGAGATGATGTTGTTGCCGTACAACAGAGAACCGGCGACGGGTTCGCGGATACCGTCGATATCCACGGGAGGGGCCGCGACGAACGCGATGATGTAGCAGATGGTGGCGGTCAGCAGGGTCGGGATCATCAGCACGCCGAACCAGCCCACATAGAGGCGGTTGTTGGTGGATGTGACCCAACTGCAAAACCGTTCCCACAGATTACCGCTTTCGCGTTGCTGTAAGGTGGTTGTCATGACAATTATGATTGCGTAATTGAATTTTCAAGGTACAGGGTAGCCTTATGGCTGCCTTAAAAAAAGCTTATCAGAAATAACATGGGGTGTGTCGTTTTGTAAAGATATTGTAACAAAAGATTTTTAAAACACATTCATAAGCTGGGATTATAAAAGCAGCCGAGAAACTCCGGATCAGGCCGCCGAAGGAAAATTTCCCGAATTTTGAAGATCAGCCAATGTCGGTATCCCGGCGAGCGAGTCTGACCTTTCCGCCTCTCCAATGTAAAAATTGATTCACCGACCCTTTCTCTCAATCGGCAATCAGCATCGACAGAATCAGGCCAAAGCTGGTCAGTCTCTTGTCATCCGGCGGGTCGTCTTTACCGGTTGGTCATCAA
>JBNGCR010000201.1:0-9928 GCA_050045915.1 Limnospira sp. | reverse complement strand
TCTCAAGGAATTGGGCGTGGAATCCGTCGTGTTCCCCGACACCTCTGACGTGGTGGATACGCCCCAAACCGGGGAATTCCATATGTATCCCAAGGGCGGTACGACGGTGGAAGCCCTGAAAACCACGGGCGACAGCATCAAGACGTTGGCGTTGGGTCCGGTCGCCAGCAAGGCGGCGGCGGAAGAACTCAAGAATAAGTGCCAGGTCGATTACGACCTGCTGGATCTGCCCATCGGCATCGCGGCGACCGATCGCTTCATCCAGGCGGTCATGGACGCGACGGGGGTGGAACCCACGGAAAGCTTGACGGACGATCGCGGACGGTTGGTTGACTTGATGACCGATTGGCAGCAGTACCTCTACAACAAGCGGGTGGCGGTGTCCGGCGATCCGGATCAGGTCGTCCCCCTGACGGAATTCCTGGTCAGTTGCGGCGCCAAACCGGTCTATGTGATCACGGGGACTTCCTCCCGCTACTTTGAAAATCGCTGCCAGGAAATCCTCAAAGATTGGGTTCCCGAAGCGATCGTCAAGGCGGACACGGATATGTTCTACCTGCACCAGTTGATCAAGAACGAACCCGTTGACCTGTTGATCACCAACGTCTACGGCAAGCATATCGCCCGGGCGGAAGATATTCCCCTCGTCCGCTTCGGCTGGCCGATCCTCGATCGCGTGGGTCACAGCTACTTCCCCAGCGTCGGCTACCGTGGCAGTATGCACCTGCTGTGCACGATCATCAACACCATCCTCGATCGCAAGGATCGCGACGATCCCGACGAAACTTTCGAGTTGGTCCTGTAAACCGACGGGAACGGAGAATGGGGGGGGGCATCCGCTCCTTCCCATTTCTCCGCCTAAGTCAACAGTCAAAAGTCAAAAGTCAAAAGCATGATCCCTTGAGAGGAGAGAAAAGAGACAAGAGAAACTTTTTTCTCACTCCTCATTCCTCGCCCCTCAAAAGGTTTTTGACCCGATTTTTTGGCAAATCATACCTTTAAACACAGTGGGAGGTAACTCCGATGGGTAAACTGAAAAAGCCAGATCATCACATTTTTGTCTGCGCGTCCTTCCGCACCAAAGGGGAAGCCCAGGGTGTCTGTAGCAAGAAAAATGCCCAGTCATTGATGCAGTATTTGGAAGGGGAATTGAACGATCGCGGTCTGAATGTCTTGGTGTCTTCGACCGGATGCATGAAACTCTGCGATCGCGGCCCGGTGATGATGATTTACCCCGATAATTACTGGTACGGGGAAGTGACCGAAGAGGCGATCGACGACATCCTCGACGCTCTGGAAGAAGGGGAAGCAGCGGAAGATTATTTGTTCGCTGTCTAATGGAGATTGGGAGAATTGATAATTGACAATTGATAATTGACCAGCGACAATTGACAATTGATAACTATCAATTTAATGCCCCACTTAAATTTTCCCCTCTAACAGTCAAGGTACGGCGGAAATAATAGCGAAATAAAACGGTAAAAAGTGGCAAATTTAAAAATTTGTCGCTTTTTGTTTTTTTGACTACAGAATCTCAAGAATATGGGAGATAACATGATAGGCAGTTCGAGGCAAAAATTGAAAAACAATTTCCCCATTCTGCGCCGCAAATCCGGGAATTTCAGCCGCGAAAATTGACCGATATCGACTTTTTGTATTTTTCCCGGATCGCGATCGCACCAACGAATTGCCAAAACGGTTTTTCCCGCCCGACCCCGCCGAATCTAAGGAGCACAATCATGACAGCCACACTCAACGTTCCCACCATCAATTTTGAACAGCACCCCTGCTTCAACCCCAAAGTCAAGGGGCAGTTCGGGCGCGTCCACCTCCCCGTCGCCCCCAAGTGCAACATCCAGTGCAACTACTGCAACCGCAAATATGACTGTGTGAACGAAAGCAGACCCGGCGTCACCAGCACCATCCTCACCCCGTCCCAAGCCTTATCCTACATGGAAAAAGTGCTCGAAAAAGAGCCGAGAATCACCGTCGCCGGCATCGCTGGACCCGGCGACCCCTTCGCCAACGCCGAGGAAACCTTGCAGACCATGCGGCTGCTACGGGAAAAATACCCGGATTTAATTCTTTGTTTGGCAACTAATGGACTCGGATTAAAACCAGAATATATCGATGAAATTGCCACCATCGGCGTCAGCCACGTCACCGTCACGATTAACGCCATCGACCCGGAAATCACCCGCAAAGTTTACCGCTGGGTGCGGGACGAAAAAAACGTCTACCAAGGCCGAAAAGGTGCGGAATTGTTGCTGAAACGGCAAATCGCCGCCGTAACCGGACTCAAAGCCGCCGGGGTGACGGTGAAAATTAACTGCATCATCATGCCCGGTATCAACGACCACCACGCCGTCGAAGTCGCCAAAAAAATGGCGGAGTTGGGGGCCGACCTGTTCAACGCGATGGCCATCTTCCCCACGGCGGAAACCCCCTTCGAGGGACTCACCGAACCCGACGGCCTGACGATGGCGAAAATCCGCAAGGAGTGCGAGCAGTATCTGCCCCAGATGCGCCACTGCACCCGCTGCCGCGCCGACGCGGTGGGCCTGTTGGGGGCCGACCAGTCGGAGGAGTTCCACGGCTGTCTGATCGACTGTTCCAAAAAGCTGATTCCCGTCGATACGAAAGATCGCCCCTACGTCGCCGTCGCTACGGTGGAAGGCGTCCTGGTGAACCGGCACCTCGGACAGGCAGACCAGTTCCAGATTTGGGAGAAAACCGAGGCGGGGTTCGCTTTGGTGGAAGAACGTCTCGCCCCGGAGGAGGGACACGGCTTTGAACGGTGGCAACGGGTGGCCGACGTCCTCAAGGACTGTCGGGCGGTGCTGGCCAGCGGCATCGGCAACAACCCGAAGCAGATCTTGACCCAGTGCGGCGTTTTGCCGGTGGAAACAGCCGGATCGATCGCCACCGGACTCCGGGCGGTGTACAATGGTGAAGATCTCGCCAAGCTCAAAGGCGAGCAGCCCGCCGTGGGCGCCCTGGGCGCCGACAGTTGTGGCACTTAACATCTCGACTGCGGACTGACATATTTCGGGGGCGCGGGGACAGATGCTGATACCCTGGCCCCCTCCCCAATCCACCTGTTCTTGACGTTTATTTCTGCCATCTCCTAGAATTAAAGTAGCCGTATAGTTGAGAATTTTTATTGATAACTGACTCGAACAGGAGGCCAAATGAGTTGCCATCACTGCCCCAAAACCTGTCCCGCCCGGATCTCGTCGCCGCGACGATCTTGGCGGGACTGGTTCGGAAGTCGCCGGAGTCGCGACACCGGACGATCGACCCCCCTGCCGACGGTGGCTTTGGTGGGGTCGCCGAATGTGGGAAAAAGCGTGTTATTTAACGCCCTCACCAGCCGTTACGTCACGGTTTCCAACTACCCGGGGACGACGGTTGACGTTTCCCGAGGACAAATGCAGGTAGGCCAGAGTGCGATCGCGGTGTTGGACACGCCGGGGATGTATTCCCTGCTGCCGATCACCGAGGAAGAACGGGTGGGGCGGGACCTGCTGCTAGGGACCCCCCCGGATCTGGTCGTCCACGTCGTGGACGCCAAACATTTGGGGCGGATGCTCAATTTTACCCTGCAACTGATCGAGGCGGGACTGCCCGTTTTGTTAGCGGTGAATCTAATTGACGAAGCCTATCAGTTGGGCATCGAAATTAATGCCGATCGCCTCCAGAAACAGTTGGGCATCCCCGTGGTGCTGACGGCCGCGGCCCACAATATCGGCATCCAGGAATTGAAGTGCAAGGTGGCAGATTATGTTGAGTCCTCTCGCGTATCCCCCCGCGATCGAAACCGCGATCGCCCAGATCGAATCTCTGTTAGAAAAAGATAGCCGCCTGTTCGAGGCCTACAACCTCTCCCCGAGGGGGCTGGCGGTGCTGATTTTGCAGCGGGACCGGACCCTGTGGGAGGCGATCGCGGCCAGTCCCCACCGGACGGACTATGACCGGGCGATCGTGGAAGCTCAGGTGCAACTCGACGTCCCCCTCGGCACCGCCATCGCCCTGGCCCGCCAGGAGAAAGCCTGGGAGGTGGAAGGTTCAGTGTTGTCGGAGTCGGTGCCGAAAGGGCAACCGATGGCGGAACGCCTGCACCAAATAACCGTCAATCCGATCACCGGGTTTCCCCTGCTGTTGCTGATCCTCTATTTCGGCGTTTACAAGTTCGTGGGAGAATTCGGGGCGGGAACCCTAGTTGACGGGATCGAAACCTTTTTTGAAACCTACATCAATCCGGCGGTGAATCAGTTTGTTTCCACCCTGATTCCCTGGCCGATCCTGCAGGATTTGTTTGCCAACGAATACGGCATTATTACCCTGGGAATTCGCTACGCGATCGCGATCGTTCTGCCCGTGGTGGGAACCTATTTCCTGATGTTTTCCCTATTGGAAGATAGCGGTTATTTGCCCCGGCTGTCTCTGATGTTAGATCGCCTGTTTAAGGCGATCGGATTGTCCGGTCGGGCGGTGATTCCGATGGTGCTGGGGCTGGGCTGCGACACGATGGCGACCATCGTCACCCGCACCTTGGAAACCCGGCGGGAGCGGACGATTACCATCTTTCTCCTCGCCCTGGCGGTGCCCTGTGCCGCCCAGTGGGGGGTGATTCTGGGGCTGCTGGCGATGAAACCCGCCGCCTTGGTAATCTGGGCTGGATTTGTCTTGTCAATTTTTGTAATCGTGGGTGCAGTCACCGCCCGCATTATGCCCGGAAATCCCCCGGAATTTTACATGGAAATTCCCCCGCTGCGGTTGCCCAAACTGCGGAATATTTTGCTGAAAACTTATTTCCGCATGAAGGCCTATTTTTGGGAGATCGTGCCGCTGTTTATTTGGGTGTCCGTGTTCATTTGGATCGGCCACATCACGGGGATCTTTCATGTCGTTGTGGGGGGGCTGGAACCTGTGGCGGCGGCCTTGGGACTCCCCCGAGAAGTGGCGCCGATTTTCCTGTACGGTTTCTTCCGACGGGACTACGGGGCGGCGGGGCTGTTCGACCTCACCCAGGGCGGGATTTTGACGGGGAATCAACTGGTGGTGACGGCGATCGTTTTGACCCTGTTCCTGCCCTGTGTGGCCCAGTTCCAGGCGATGGTGAAAGAGCAGGGGTTGAAAATCACCTTGGCAATGGTGGCGTTTATCATTCCCTTTGCCTTTACAATGGGGTATCTGGTGAATCTACTATTGAACCTTTTCGGGGTTGATTTTTGATGATATCTCTCGCCGCTTTAGATGTGGGAATAGACGCGATCGTTGCCGAAGTGAAAACCGAAAAAGAGACGATCCTGCACAAACTCTTTGCCCTGGGAATCGTGCCGGGAATTTCGCTCATTTTAGAACAGCGATTTCCCAGCTACGTCGTCAAAGTCGGGCGATCGCGGGCTGCCTTAGATTGGGAGACGGCGCAAACTATTTTTGTCCGTCCGCAGTCCCCCCCGACGACACCTCCGAAAATGCCACCGTCGTCACCGGGATCGCCACGGTGAACGTCGTCCCCACGTCGAGTTGGCTGTCCACGGAGATCCGGCCGCCGTGGGTTTCCACGCAGCGCTTGACGATCGCCAACCCGAGTCCGTTTCCCGGCACTTTTCCGACATTTTCCGACCGGTAGAAGGGCTGGAAAACCTTGGACAAATCCCGGGGCGGGATGCCGACCCCCTGATCTTGGACTTGAAAGATGACGGCATCTTCCCGCCCCAACATATCGAACCAGATCGTACTCCCCTCCGGCGAATATTTGATCGCGTTATTGAGCAAATTATTTAAAATGTGCCGGAGCAGATTGTCGTCCCAGAGGGCAGACTGGAAAACTCCCTGACTCTCAAAAATGATCTCGTATTTCTCGCCCACTTCGAGCTGGATTTCATCGACAATTTGGCGACAGAAGGATTCGACGTTCAAAGGGACGGGGAAGCATTGCAATTCGTTCAGGTCGGACTGGCCCATGAACAGCACTTCGTCCAATAGCTGGGTCATATTTTGACCCGCCGCCCGAATCCGCTGAAACAATCGCAATTTTTGTTCCGGACTCAACTTTTCCGCGCTGTCCCGCAGCAGTTCCGTGGACAGCAAAATCGTACTCAGGGGGTTGCGGAAGTCGTGGGACATCATGGAGACAAATTCCGCCTTGAGTTGGTTCAATTCTTGGGCCTGCAGCAGTTGCTCCGTCTTCGCCTTCACCTGGTCTTCTAGGGTTTCGTTCATCTCCTTGAGGCTTTCAAAGGCCTGTTTCCGCTCGATCGCGTACCGGATCGAGCGCACCAGCACCTCCGCATTGACCATCCGCTTCACCAAATAGTCCTGGGCCCCCTGCCGCACCGCCTCGATCGCCAATTTGTCGTCGTTGGTGTTGGTCAAGACAATAATCGGCAGGCTCGGCGCTTGGTACAGCAGCGGGGTGAGGGAATCCAAGCCGCTGCTGTCCGGTAAGGTCAAATCCAACAGGATGACATCGTAGGTCTGCGATTCTAATTCTGCCGTTTTGAGGGTTTTTAGGGCTTCCCTCAACCGTTTAACATGAACCAGTTGAAATGAATCCAATGCGGAACATTTCAAAAGTTCCTGCAACAACCTGGCCGCCGCCAGATCGTCTTCGATTAACAGGATATTGACCGACCGTACAGGCATAACATTTCGGGGACTTTCCCTCGGATTCTCACTTTTTAAGGATATCGGACCGACGGCTAAAATTTAGAGGGCAGAGGAAGCGGAGAAAGTCTCTATCCCCCTATTCTCTATTTCCTACACCCTACACCCTACACCCTACACCCTACACCCTACACCCTACACCCTACACCCTACTCCGATGGTAGCGTGACGGTTTTCAACCAAAAGTCCTCGATTCCTTTGACGATTTCAAATAGTTCGCTCAGGTTTCGGGATTTGGTGATGTAACAGTTGACGTGCAGATCGTAACTTTGAGAAATGTCGTCCTGGTTGTGGGAGGTGGTCAGGACGACCACCGGAATCCGCTTCAAGCCCGGATCGGCTTTGATTTCGGCCAGCACCTCTCGGCCGTCCTTGCGAGGGAGGTTGAGATCGAGCAGGATCAGATCCGGGCGGATTGCGTCCGCGTACTCCTCCTCCCGCCGCAGGTAAGCCATCGCCTCCATGCCGTTGCGGACGATGACGATTTCGTGAGGCACCGAACTTTTCTTCAGCGCCTCCTGAATCAGGCGGATGTCCGCCTTATTGTCCTCAACCAAAAGGATGATTTTGGGCTTGTCGTCCACTTCTACACTCACATCAATCTCCTGGGATGGTTGGAAGCCCTGTTTTTGACATCTTCCCCCCCTAAAGGGACGGGGATTCCCAAACCTTACGATCGCGACCCAGACTCACACGGCGAGTCCCGGCGCCAAACTGTTGATGCTGGCGTTTACGTCCCAGTCGTGATGGGTTCCGCACTGAGGACACTCCCACTCCTGGACGTTTAACAGCATCTTTTCGACGATGTGTCCGCAGTTCGAGCATCGCTTCGAGCTGGGAAACCATCGGTCAATTTTCACCAGTTTTCTGCCGTACCACTCGGCTTTGTCGGTGAGTTGCCTGACCAGTTTGGCCCAGTTGGCATCGCTGATGGCACGGGCTAATTTGGGATTTTTTACCATGTTGCTGACCGCCAAGTTCTCAACCACAATCGTTGGGTTTTCACTGGGCAGTTGAGTCGTCAGCTTGTGGGTGAAATCCCGCCCGGTGTCGGGAATTTGGGCGTGAATCCAGGTCCCCTTCAACCGAGCTTTCTCTCGATTCATCTCTCCGCCAACCTGGGGTCTGGCAGGAGCCGTCTTTTCGCATTTTTGGGTAACTTGAGAACCCGGATCTAGCTTAATTTCGTTCGGTTCAGGATCGGCGTCAACCTCCTTTTTCAAGATGATGGTGAACGGGTAGCGTCTGAAAACAGCCGCCTTTCCCGACTTGAGTAATGACCTCGCCACTCCGGGTTTGCAGGGTGCTAAGGGCTTACGATTGGTATCTAAAACAAAAACGTAATTCGACATTTTTGTGTCTCTTCTGATGGCTCGTAAAGTTTGCTGCATCAATGTTTCCAGGACTTGTTCGGGTGGTCACACTGGCTTAATCCCCTGATCACCTGTTTAACGACAACCGATAGAGCCAAATACTAGCGACGAATATTTGGGTATCGTGATCCTCGAAACGTAGCCAGTTAAGGCTTAGACGGGTCAGCTACCTGAAAGGGAGGCACGAAGCCCCCGTGCTTCAGCCCGGGGTGCTGACGATGGCGTCCCCCTACTGGAATCGCAAAATAGAACGTCGAACCTTGACCGAGTTCCGATTCAACCCAGATCCGGCCACGATGACATTCTACGATCTTTTTGCAAATCGCCAGACCCATGCCCGTGCCGGGATACTCGTCCCGGGTGTGGAGGCGCTGGAAGATCACGAAGATGCGATCGCCGAATTGTCGGTCGATGCCGATGCCGTTGTCCCGCACCGAGAACAGCCATTCATCTTCGAGGCGCTCGGCTCCGATATGAATTTGGGGGGGTTCCTCGCTGCGGAATTTGATGGCGTTGCTGATCAGGTTTTGGAACAGTTGCATCAACTGGGTGCCGTCGGCCATCACCGTCGGCATCGGGTCAAACGTCACCGTCGCCTCGGTTTTCTGAATTCGGCTCCGCAGGTTGCCCAGGGCGCGGCTCAGGGCGCGATCGACTTCCGTCACGTCAAATTCGATACTTTGAGTATCCACCCGAGAATAGGCCAAAACGTCGTCGATCAGGGTCTGCATCAAACTCACCCCCTCGACGGCGAACCCGATAAACTCCTCGGCATCCTCGTCGAGTTCTTCCCGGTAGCGCATCTCCAGCAATTGGACGTAGTTCGCCACCTGATTCAGGGGTTCCTGCAGGTCGTGGGAGGCAATGTAGGCGAATTTTTTCAATTCGGCGTTGGACCGGGACAGGTCGTGGGCGAGTTGGGCGAGTTCGTCAGCCTGCCGCAGGATGATGTTGACGATCGCTTTCCGCAGTTCCAGGGCGGCTTTGATCTCGACGGACTTCCAGGGCAGGGACTTGAGCCGCACCGTCTCCTTCCACAGTTCAAAGGATTTGCGGGGGGACAGGCGGGTGATGCCGTCGGTGTGGCTCTTTTCGTAGGCCCGACCGGGATCGCCGCCCCAATTCACCGTCTGGATCACTTCGGGACGGAACCACAAAACGTAGTTGCGATCGGAAATGGGCACGGCTAACAGACCGCTGGCGACATCTTTGTAGGGTTCCGCGTCGGGGTAGATGCGGGGCAGGGCGTCGGTGTAAAATACCTCGCCGTCGGTATTTTTCCGCAGCCACTCCTGCAACAAATTCAGGTCTTCCTCTTTCGGGATCTGGCCGATCGCCGTCCACCGCCCCCCGAAGGACACCGCCGCCCCTTGAGCATTGGTGAGATCCAACAAATTGGGCTGGTATTTCACCAAACCATCGATGAAGTTATCTTCCTGGGACATATAATCTACCAGGGCGGTTTGGGTGTTGGTTAGCTTCATCCGGTAGTCGTAGTCTTCCGTCTCTTCCCGGGCCGAGAGTTCGGAGAAAATCACCCGTCCGAAGAATTCGCAGGCCTTCCGCAGCTCGTAGGAGACGAATTTCGGCGTCCGGTGGTGGCAGGCGATCAGGCCCCAGAGCTGGCCGTCTTTAATCAGGGAGATGGTCACGGAGGCCCCGACGCCCATGTTGTGCAAATACTCCAAATGGCAGTCGGAGGGGTTGCGGAGGATGGAGTGGGTCAGGTCCAGGGGGCGATCGCTGACTGGGTTGATCTCCGGAAACAGTTGCACGGGTTCGGCTTTGGCGTCGGGGATGATCCGAATCCAGTTGGAGCTGAACAGCCGCCGCGCCACCTTGGGAATGTCGGATTCGGGGAAGTGCAGGCCCAAATAGGG
>JBNGCR010000200.1:6568-9979 GCA_050045915.1 Limnospira sp. | reverse complement strand
ATGCACGGTTCTGAATGGGAGGGGGAGAAGGTGACTTCTCTCTCGACCCCTAATCGTCCCAAATTGACAAGCGAGGGGGATTTATGAGACGGAAAACGACCCGACGGGGATTCATCGCCACCGGAGTAGCCGTCGCCGGGGGGATCATCGGCACGGCGGTCTGGAAACGCAACGGCACCGAAATCGTCGCCCAACCCGCCATTTCGACGCCCCAACAGCCCACCCTTCCCGAACGGGTGTTGGGCAAAACCGGGCAAAGCCTGCCCATTTTCGGCCTGGGGACGGCGGGGCAGACGCCCATCGACAAAGCGGGGCGGGAACCGGAAGCGATCGCCCAAATTGAGGCGGCGTTAAAATTGGGGATGCGCTATTTCGACACCGCCGCCAGCTACGGTCACGGCGTCAGCGAGAAACATCTGGGGAAAGTCCTGCCCCCCTACCGATCGCAGATCTTCCTGGCCAGCAAATCGGCGATGCGCGATCGGGATGGAGCTTGGCGGGAACTGGAGCGATCGCTCAAACGCCTGAATACAGATTATCTCGATCTGTGGCAATTCCACCACGTCTCTTTCTCCGAAACCCTCGACGAGATTTTCGGCAAAAATGGCGCCATCGAGGCGATGGAAGAGGCCAAAGACCAGGGGATCGTCAAATTTGCCGGCATCACCGGACACCACGAACCGGACGTCATCGCCGAGGGGTTGCGGCGCTACCCCTTCGACACCACCTTAGTCTCCATCAACGCCGCCGACAAACACCACCCCCGCCCCTTCGCCCCCACGGTACTGCCGGTAGCCCGGGAAAACAATGTCGGCGTCATCGCCATGAAAATCCCAGCTTACGGGCGGTTATTCAAAAATGGGGTATTGGACGGCATGGAACAGGCGATGGGCTACGTCCTGTCCCTGGAGGGCGTGCACTGCTGCATCATCGCCGCGGAGTCAGTGGAACAGTTGGAGTCCAATTTCCGGGTCGCCCAGGCCTTCCAACCCCTGAGTCCGGAGGAAATGGCCGCGATCGAAAATCGCACCGCCACCGCTTGGCGGGAAAATACCTTTTTCCGGGCTTGGACTTAGAATAATTGACAATTGATAATTGACAATTGATAATGATGCATTCATTGTCTTTATTGATTCCCGACTCCCGATTTTTTCCCCCAACCCCTACAATAAAGAGTCGGCAATTCTACTTAATATCATCTCCATCGTGAAGCTTTTTATTTACCATACTCCCGAACTGACCCCCGCCGATCGCACCCCGGACTGTGCGATCGTCGTTGACGTATTGCGGGCCACGACCACCATCGCCACGGCCCTCGACGCGGGGGCTGAAGGTGTGCAGGCCTTCAGCGATATCGACGAATTGATGCAGGTGAGCGAGAAATGGCCGGCCGACCGGCGCATCCGCGTCGGCGAACGGGGCGGCGCGATGGTGGAAGGCTGCGACATGGGAAATTCCCCCCTCAACTGCACGCCGGAGGCCGTCGGAGGCAAGCGCCTGTTCATGACCACCACCAACGGCACCCGCGCCCTGAAGCGGGTTCAAGCGGCGCCGGTGGTGCTGACGGCGGCCCTGGTGAACCGCCGAACCGTCGTCCGATATTTGATGACGAAGATGCCCGAGACGGTGTGGATCGTGGGATCGGGTTGGGAAGGCAGTTTTTCCCTGGAAGATACGGTCTGTGCGGGAGCGATCGCGGACAGTTTTGCCTCAGAAATGGGCTATCCCCTCAACGATTTGGCCGGAAATGACGAAGTTTTCGGCGCGATCGCCCTTTATGTGCAGTGGCGGGAAAAATTGTACGAACTGATGAACCATGCCAGCCACGGAAAGCGCCTGATCGGTTTAAAATGCTACGATGACCTCAAATATTGCAGCGAAACGGATACCCTGGACGTGCTGCCCATGCAGACCGAACCGGGGGTCTTGACCAAATCTGACCTGGAAGTGCAGAGCCTCCAATATTGGATGGAGGAACCTGTAATTAATTAATAATTGATAATTGATAATTGATAATTGACAATTGATCATTTTCAATTGTCAATTTCCCCCCGCCCCAATTCAACTGAAAAATCGTGTTGACCAAGTTACAACCCAAAATTTCGCAATTTGAGGAACTCGCGATCGCAATTAATCGCGAACATGAACGCTGCCTGGAGTCCCCCCAGGCGGCTTTGATCCCGGCTTGTAAGGCGGGGGCGATGTTGCTGAAGGTGCGATCGCACCTGTCCGAAGCCGACTGGGACCGCTGGCGGCAAACCCACACCCAGATCTCGGAACAGACGGCCCGAATGTACGTCCAGATCGCCCGGACTTGGCCGGGAATGGACGGGGGACTGGTGGCCTTATCGACTCCGCCGGCGGTCGAGGGTCGGCCGGAACCCCCGGAAATTGTACCGGAAAGTCTGCCGCCGGAAGTAGAAGTTCCGCCGGCCGAAGAGGCGGCGATCGATGTCGAGTTTACCCCCATCGACGAGCCCCCGGAGGCGGAAAAGATCCCCAATTCTAATGTGATTCGATTCGTGATTCCCGGTCCGGTGGTGCCGAAAGCTCGCCCCCGTGTGACGAACAACGGAACTTATTTGCCGCCGCGATATCGAGAATGGCGGAACCGGGCGGAAATTGAGCTTTATCGCCAGATTGAAGACCGCAATTTGCGCGATCGCTTTCCCCTCAGACGAGCGGCTATTTCGATTCGCTTATTCGGCAACCACCGCACTAATTCCGACATCGACAATTTGGCTGGCGCCTGTTTGGATGCCCTGACGCATAAAGGTGCAGGAATTATCCTCGACGACCGCCTCAGTTGTCTGCCCCAACTGACGGTGGAATATGTACCCGAGGCGCCGAAAACTGGGGTTTGGATTGAGATCGAACCGATGAATTAGTGTGATGGGAATTGGCGCGGGATTGGCTCAGGTGAACCCTGCAAACCTGATATTTCTTCAAATTAGAAAAAACGGCTATGAAGGTACTGATCAGAAACTTGGGCCCGATTCGAGGTAATACTCAAACCATCGATCTATCCCAACGATTTTATATTTTCGTCGGCTTGAATAATAGTGGAAAAACCTATGTTGCTCAACTGTTATGGACGATTTTTAATCAAGATGTGATTCGCAAATTTGCGCGATCGCACACCTGGGAAGAAATCCCTTGGGAAAGCGAAGGAGTTGTGGCGTTAACCCCAGAACTAATCGACAATATCTTAATCCGATATGCTAATTTTTTAGAACAACAAATAATTTCTACTCTCAACGCAGATTTATTTCCCATACAAGATATTTCACTCGAACTTCATTCCGACAGCTTGACCGCATTAAAGCAGGATTATTTTCAAGCGAACTTTAATATCGGCACTGAAGAAGAAGGAGAAAATAAAGAAATTCAATATTTGACTATCATAAAAGA
>JBNGCR010000200.1:0-6468 GCA_050045915.1 Limnospira sp. | reverse complement strand
GAAAGAACTTATCGTCTCAATCTCAAGGCAAACATCGTCCCCTACTATCAAGATATCCTCGAAAAACTCGGGCGGATAATGGGAGGGGATATTGTTATGAAAAGTCTGGAAGGAATATCGCCCATTGAATTCTATTTTAATTTTGGCAAAGAGGGGGGCGATTTGCCGATGTATTTGGCTTCCTCTTCCGTGAATCAACTGACGTTACTCAATCTCTATCTGAAATATTGGGTTGAAGAAAAAAATAATTTTTTGATGATGGATGAACCCGAAGAAAATGTCCATCCAGAAAATCAAATTAAGTTGCTCGAACTGTTGATTCAATTTGCCACCCAAAATGACAATAAGGTGTTAATTACCACACACAGTCCGCTGATGGCAAACGCCGTCAACAATTATATTTATCTCGATATGCTTAAAAATGATTATGATTGCGATGTTCAGCGTCTTGTGGAAGAGCATAATTTGAAATTAATCGACACCGACACATCGATTTCCCAAGACGATGTAGGCGTTTACTTCTTTAACGGTAAACGAATTATTGATTATGAGGCCAATGATTACGGAATCTATTTCCGTGATTTTTCCTCTATCCTAGAGTCTTTGGATAAGTCTCGAAGAATATTGAACGATTCGATTGATTTGCAAGACGCTGGCGATGAGTAAAAGAAGAAAAACATATTTAGTCTTTAATCAATCGGATGGAAAATCCCCATTTTTACTCAGGCCGGAATTTCACAAAGCGTTGGAGAAAGAGGGAATCGTTGAAGAGATATCGTTTGCTTGACGCTACTCAACGATCGCGATAAAATTAAAATTAAATTCTTTGACCGACAAACTGTAGCCCTTAAAGAATTACTCTGATTACAGAAGGGGCTGAATCCCAACAACAAAATAAAGTTAAATTTGGGTTTCAATTAACTGGCGAATTTTGGGCATACTGGCGACGATACCCTCGCCGCGATCGTTGAAAATGGGGCGATCGTTCACCCCCCAGGTTCCCGTCGGATCGAGGGAATACAGGGTTCCCAACAGGCGGGCACCGTCGCCGTCAAGTCCGGTATTTTCCGCCTGGGGAAACGCATCCCGCCACAGATTGATAATATGGCGACAGTAGGCGGCGACGAGGCGACAGGATATTTTTTCATCCAAGAGCGATCGCACGATTTGATTGGGTTTGGGGCAATTTCCCAACAGTTCCCGATAGACGATTTCGGCGGTTTTCGGCTTGATTTGGGCGATGCCGATCGACCAGTCGGCCCAGTAGACCAAACCGGGTAAAATTACCGCCAAAATCTCCTCGATATCGTCCTCAAAACTACGGCGTTCCAACTCGTCCAAAACGATCGCCCCCACAATTTCCGGCGACAGGCGGAACTCGGCGGCGGATCGGCGGATCTCGTCCCGCAGGTGATGAATTTTTAATTCGTTCCCAGATCGACCCGAAAGCGACACCATTTTTGACCCTTCCTCAAATCTTCTCAATTATAATCCGTCTCGGGCGCGATCGCGTCTGAATGTAGAAACCGGGTTTCTTCCTCAAACTTCGATTCTAATGCAACAATTCTCATAGAAACCCGGTTTCTTGCCTGACCGATTTGGTGCTACCCTTAAAAAAGATTTGGGAAACAAACCATGAGCATCACAATCCCCGATGACATTTTCCAAAGTACCGGAATGTCGGAAGCAGAGTTAAAGCTGGAAATCGCCGTCATGCTTTACCAGACCGAAAAATTAACCCTCGGCAACGCCAGCCGTTTGGCGGGGATGAATCAACTCAATTTTCAACAACTCCTTGCCAGTCGCAATATCTGCATTCATTATGATGTGGAAGATTTGAAACAAGATATTCAAACGTTGCAAGCGCTGGGAAAAATTTGATTTAAAAATTGACGGATGGATAAGAAACGGGTTCTGGATTTATTGGAGACTCACCGCGATCGCCTCGACGAGTTTGGATACGGTCGAATCCCCCTAAATCTCCCTTAACAAGGGGGACTTGATGCAAAGACTTGAAAATTGCTCGATTTTCAATTTTACAATATTACTCCTGAGAATACGAAAATTATTGAATCAGCCAATTTTCAATTTCCAAGTTGACAATATTCTCGAAGTGTTTAACATTGTCTGTCACTAGAATCAATTGTCGCGATCGCGCCACGGCTGCGATAATGGCATCCAGTTCACCTGTCGGGCGTCCGATACGTCGCAATTCTCCTTGAATCTTGCCAAATTCAATAGCCGCCACGCGATCGAAATCGAGAACGGGCAGTAAGTCTACAAACCGTTCCAGCGTTTGTAAATTTTGTTCGATTTTTCGAGAACAGTAAACACCCTTGTAGAGTTCCGCCACGACAATTGAAGAAAGATAAGTTGACTGAAAGTTTTGTGTAAATTTACCGACGGCATTTTCGTTATTTTTGAGCAGTGCGATGCAGATGTTGGTGTCCAGTAAATACATCTTTCAATCAAAATTTGGTAAATCTCGACCGCGATATCGATGGCGTTCGTCGGCGATCGCGTCAAAGTTCGCATCCAGATCGGGTTGATTTGACCAGGCTCCGAAAAGTTGACTTAAGCGTTGCCAGCGCTCTTCCGTGCCGAGAAAGATTTGGGATGGGATTTCGATGGCGATCTCGCAACCGTCGGGAATTTCAAGTTCTTCGGTCAACTCGATGATCCGACCCCGTTTAATGCCTCGGATTCTCATGATTTTCTCGATCGGATAGTGTCTTAATTTCTTTATACTATAGCAGGGCAAGGGTCCCTTTGCGGAATTTGAGTTGCGGGTGCGGGATATGTTGTCGGAAATTGCGGTGGTGGAGGAAACGGTCGCGGATTTGAACTTTGAAGCATTTTCGCGGGATCGTCAACCCTTGCGGGTGGTGTTGTACAGTTTAGCTGTAATTGGGGAGGCGGTGGCGAGTGCGATCGCCGATTTGGAAGTGGCAGAACCGAGCATTCCGTGGAGTCAAATCAGGGGAATGCGAAATGTGGTGATTCATGAGTATTTCCGCGTTGAGGTGGAGATGATTTGGGAGACGGTTCGTGTCGATTTACCTCGATTGAAAGCGGCATTGCAGCGAATTCAAGAGGCGGAGTTATGATATTATCAAACACGCGATGAAAAAAATAGGAACCCATTCGGCGACACTATTGTTAAAATATATCAATCGTCAAAAACTCCGATCATGTCTCCCGTGCGATCGCCCGAACTTCCCGCCGATTTTCCCTGGTTAAATTGCGATCGCCCCCTGTCTCTGGCCGAACTGCGGGGACGGGTGGTGGTTCTGGATTTCTGGACTTATTGTTGTATCAATTGCCTCCACATCTTACCGGATTTAAAATATCTGGAAACCAAATACGCCGACAGCCTTACCGTCATCGGCGTCCACTCCGCCAAATTCGACAACGAACGGGACGTTGACAACATCCGCCAAGCGATTCTCCGCCACGACATCGAACATCCGGTGATCGTCGATCGCGATTTTTATATCTGGCAACAATACGCCGTCCGGGCCTGGCCCACCCTCGTCATTATCGATCCCCTCGGCTACTGTATCCGAACCGCGGCGGGGGAAGGCAACCGGGAGGCGTTGGACGAGATGTTGGGAAATCTGATCCGGGACTATCGGGAACGGGGCAAAATCACCCCCCAAACCCTCAATTTCAACCTGGAAAAAAGGGGTTGCCCCCTGACGACCCCCCTGGCGTTTCCAGGCAAAGTTTTGGCAGATTCAACTCAAAACCGGCTTTTCGTGGCGGATTCGGGACACCACCGCCTGATCGTCGGCGATTTGGACGGGGATGCACCCCAAGTCATCGGCACCGGGACGCCGGGATGGCGGGACGGTTCCTTCGCCGACGCCCAATTTTTCGCCCCCCAGGGGATGGCAATTTCCCCCGACGGCAATTTTCTCTACGTCGCCGATACCGAAAATCACGCCATCCGCAAAATCGATTTCACCACCCAGACGGTGGAAACCGTGGCGGGGACGGGACGACAAAGCCGCCACATCTACCCCCACGGCGGACGGGGGACCGAAGTTGCCCTCAATTCTCCCTGGGATTTGGAGTGGGTGGAGAATCGGCTATTCGTGGCGATGGCGGGTTCCCATCAGATTTGGGTGTTGGACCTCGACGGCGGACGGGTGGAAACCTACGCCGGACGGGGGGCCGAATCCTGCGTGGACGGGGAATTGTTGGAGGCGGCATTTTCCCAACCGAGTGGCTTGGCGGCGGACGGTTCGGAGTTGTTCGTCGCCGACAGCGAAAGCAGTTCCATTCGGGGGGTGGGTTTGGGGGACAATCCCCGGGTGCGGACGATTTGCGGGAGTGGGAAATTGTTGGGATTCGGCGAGATTGCATCCGCAACACTTCGCGATCGCGAGGGCCGGGGATTTGATGTCCGACTTCAGCACTGTTTGGGTGTAGAATATGCGAAGCATTTACTGTGGGTGGCGGACACCTACAATCACAAAATCAAGCGGATCGATCCGCAGACGGGAGACTCTCAAAGCATCTTGGGAACCGAGGCGCAATTGGCCGAACCATCAGGGCTCAGTGCGATCGGCGATCGCTTATATATCGCCGATACCAACAACCACGCGATCCGAGTTCTAAAGCTCGATACTTTCGCCATTTCAACTGTAGAATTTCAGGGATTGTGCGCCCCCAATTTTTGCATTCCAGACCGATCCGCACCTCCGTAACACAAGCTTCTAGCTTGTCACAGGCAGGATGCCTGTGCTACTCGCATTTTAACCCCATACCATCCATCATGAATCAACCCTCAGATCGAGAACGCTATATTACTTTAATTGACGATATCATCGCCAATATTTTAAAAGGAAAAATTGCCTCCAAAGCCTTAATATATAAACGTTTGGTCGATGAAATCACTGTCGGAACCGGAGAAATTTTTGAGCGGGGTTTAATCGAAAAAATTGGGACTCTAGAATCTTTAGTCAAAACCGAGTCCGACGAACTCAAGCAGGCGAAAGCCACCCGACAACTGCGGGGGATTCAAATGATCCGGCAAGCTTGGGAAGATTGGCAGAAAAATTATCAAGTTCAGAGTCATTGCAGCAGTGCAGTTCGACAAATTTTAGAAGCCGATCCCAACGAACGATTGACCGTTTTAATTGAAGTTCTCGACCCCAACCAATCTTACGTTTTCAAACATCCCCAAATCCGGCAACTCGCCCAAACCTTAGAACAGGAAGCGGGCCGTTTGCCGGCGGAATCGGAAGCCTCGGAATTGCGACAGTATGCGGCGGGATTACTTCAGGGAATAAAAACGGTACAAGAACTGGAACCCTATTTGATTAGCTGGGTGTACGATCGCCCCCAAAGAGATATCGGATTCGGCGGCGGTGCGACGGCAGCAGGACCCTGGGAAACCTGGGCAAAAAACGTCAACAGCCCCCTGGCAAAAGAACTATTTAGCAAACAAGCCCAAAACCAATCCGCCGCCATTTTCGCCCAGTCCAAACAGCAAATCGACTGGAAAGAATGGGTGGGGTTGATTATCTTAATGCGGGACTTGCAGGCGGGACTTGTCACCTGGTTTGACAAACAACCCTACAGTGCCCAGGTGGGACAAAATTTGGCTGGCGTGACGTTCATGGTGTTCGCGATGATTTGGTCGGAACTCAGCAGCGGGTTTCAATCATTGTCCTCCGATTCCGATCGCGATCGCCTCGGACGGGGTTGCTTTCAAATGACATTGCAAATTCTGCGGACTTTTGCACAGCGGAGTAATTTTCCCCTTTACGGTGGCGTATTCGCCTCGTTTTCGGGCGACAATTTCCGCGAAACCATCACCTACCTCGATCGCCCCCTGAGTTACGTCGAAAATATTCTGGAGAAAGCCCGGATTCTCACCGTTCTTGGCTATTCTCAGCAGTGGATCGGCAATCACTACCGGGCGGCGGAACTGCACCAAGAGGCGTTGGAACTGGCGAGTCAGACGGGCGATCGCGCCTGCGAAGTGGCGAATTACAACCACCTGAGCCGGTTGAGTTTGCGCCAAAAAGACTATTCCCAAGCCGTCACCTACGCCCAACGCGCCCTGATTTTAGCCCGACAAAT
The DNA here is from genome assembly GCA_050045915.1 of Limnospira sp. Taxonomy (GTDB): domain Bacteria; phylum Cyanobacteriota; class Cyanobacteriia; order Cyanobacteriales; family Microcoleaceae; genus Limnospira. Next base: position 375 of record JBNGCR010000200.1, on the reverse strand, counting down.
CGGTGCCCGCCAGGGGGAATCTCACTGTCTGATCAGTTTGGGATTTTCCGAAATTGCGATCGCCCGACAGGAGCGAACCGTCACGTTAGAACAACTCGAAAGTTCCATGAACTACCTGGAAGAGGGATTGAAGTTATCGGAAAAATTCAACGATTTTGTCAATCAAGCCCTCGGATATTTGGGATTGGGAATAGCCTATGTTGCCCTGGAACAGCCCGCCCAGGCTATCCCCGTTTTGGAGCGAGGTTTGTCCGTCCTCCAACAGATGGGAGAGCAAGATTTACAAGCCCTCACCCACGCCTATTTGGGGGAGGCTTACTATCAGCTCGAACGGGAAGATTCCGCCGTCTACCACGCCTGTCTGGGGATGTATTT
>JBNGCR010000199.1:5384-10121 GCA_050045915.1 Limnospira sp. | reverse complement strand
CGAGTCCGGCGATCGATGAATACTATTAAATCCGGTTGAATGCACGGAACAAAACAGGTTGGACATCAAGACCGCTTGGGAATCAATTCCCCGAGGGCGCAAGCCTTGCGCCCCTACCAGCCAAAATCATATTCAGATGATTGGGGAGGTTGAAGGAGGGAAAAACCGGCTCTGATATAACCGCCCAGTTAGTGAGGATATTGAACATCAAACCGAGTCCACTTCAGTGGACTTTTGCTATGAGCCTTGAAATTGATTTCAAGGCGGGTCTAAAATGGGCAGATCTGTCCGAACCGCAAAGAACAACAATCGGCAACAGGAAAATTAATCCGTGTCATGCGCGATCGCTGCTGCTATAATTATCAACCGTCAACTCTTCCCCACACCCTACACCCTACACCCTAAACCCTAATTTTCACAGGAGACAGCGAAATTGCCGACTCTCGGAGTCAATATCGACCACATTGCCACGATCCGACAGGCGCGGCGGACGGTGGAGCCCGATCCGGTGGCCGCAGCCGCGATCGCCGAATTGGCCGGGGCCGACGGCATCACGGTGCACCTGCGGGAGGACCGGCGCCACATTCAAGATCGGGACGTGCGACTGCTGCGGGAAACCGTGAGAACCCACCTCAACCTAGAAATGGCTGCGACGGATGAAATGGTCGCGATCGCCCTCGATATCAAACCCGACTATATCACCCTCGTCCCCGAACGGCGGGAGGAAGTCACCACCGAAGGGGGATTGGACATCGCCGGACAACTGGCCCGGATGACGGACGTGGTGGGCAGCTTGCAGGGGGCGGGAATTCCCGTCAGCCTGTTTATCGACGCCAACCCCGACCAAATCGAAGCCTCGGCGGCGGTGAAGGCGAAATTCATCGAACTGCACACGGGATGTTACGCCGAAGCCTCCGGAGAGGCGGAACGGGAAAAGGAACTGACCGTTTTGGCCGACGGATGCCGGTTGGCGATCGAAGCCGGACTGCGGGTGAATGCGGGTCACGGCCTCACCTACTGGAACGTCGGACCCGTCGCCCGCCTAAAAGGTATGGAAGAACTCAACATAGGCCATACAATAATAAGTCGCGCTGTTCTCGTCGGCCTCGATCGGGCCGTGCGGGAAATGAAACAGGCGATCCTCGCCTGAGTCAACCCATTTATTCCAGGTTCAAATGCAAACTTATCATTACGTCTTGGCCAGCAAACACTTCCTCCTCGAAGAGGAACCCTTTGAAGAAGTCCTGCGGGAACGCACCCGCAACTACCAGGAACAGGAAAAGGCGATCGACTTTTGGCTGGTGGTCGAACCCGCCTTTTTAGAGGCGCCGTCCATGGCGGAAATTAAGGCGAAATGCCCGAAACCCGCCGCCGCCGTCGTCTCCACCAACCCCCAATTTATCACCTGGCTGAAACTGCGGTTGGAGCACGTCATCACCGGAGAATTCCAAGCTCCTTCTGAGAGCATCCCGGACCCGATCGCATCCCTGACAACGGTTTCGTAGGGAATGGGGAATGGGGAATGGGGAATGGGGAATTTTGACTTTCCCTACACCCTACACCCTACACCCCACACCCTTCTTCCGATACAATGGCGGGCAAAAGCGATCGCGAACATAAACTATGGCTACAGGTCAAATTGGTGTGAGACAGTGGTTTGCCGGGATGGGTTCGCTGGGGGTAGCCCTGCTGGGTTTGGGATTCGGCGCCCAACCGAGTCCGGCCCAGACGGCCTGCGAACCCCCCAAACCGGGCGAATATTTGCTCCTGATCGTCAGCGAAACGGCGGAAAAACAGGCGATCGCCCGCGATGCCCTCCCCGACGATATCGAAAGCGATGTCTGTCGCTACATCGATGACGTGGTGACGCGGGTCGGCGGGTTTGAGGATATGCTGATCGCGGAAGACTGGGCTGCTTATTTCGAGGATACGGCGGGACTGTCGGCCTACGTCATCGAGCCCGACGTGGCGGTTGCTCCCAGACCCCCTGCCGGCCGGGTGGTGCGGCGATCGCCCCCTAGTTCCCGATACGACCCGGAACCCCTCGGATCGGGTTATGCGGTCTTGGTGGACTATTTCAACCGCCCGGAAATTGCCGCCCAAGTCGAACGGGCGATCGGCCAACAAATCGCCCTGGTTTCCTACGGCCAGCGCCCCTATTTGTTGGTCGAATACAGTGCCGAAGCCGAGGACATTCTCGACACCTTTGAAACCCTCAACGAGCGGGGATTTTGGCCCCTGATGGTGGATAGCAGCCGCGTGACAATTATCAGATCCGGTTTGGTTTTGGGGGATTGAACGGTAGATCCGAAAGTTCCCCCCCGCCCCCCTTAATAAGGGGGGATCTTTCTTGATGTACTGCGATCGATGAGTTGTTGAAAGCGATCGCGGAAATCCTGCGGGGGAACGCCCACCATTAAAGCAGATTGATTTCTGAGGTGGATTTCGACATCCCGTTTTCGGGTGGTAAATAATTCGGCATCGGGGCGGTGGCGGGGGGTGAGAAAGTGGACGGTTTGATTGGAGGAACCCCGCCAACCTCGGTTGTCATTCAGTTCGGCGATATATTGTCCGTCGATGAGGATATCGATGAATTTAAGCAGCCGATCGCGATCGGGATTTTTCCGGATTTCTTCTAGGGTAAATCCAGTATAACACATAATCGAAAGATCGCAATTTTCTCGCAGGTGGGAAAACAGGGTTTCTAATCCGATCGCCTGCAGCATGGGTTCGCCGCCGGAAACGGTTACGCCCTCTAAATTGGGTTGGGAAAGGATCAAGTTTCCCAGTTGGATGGGGTCGATCAATGTGGCTTGGGTTCGGGGTATCCAGTCGGGGGAAACGCAGCCCGGACAGTTGAAGCAGCAACCCTGCACCCAGATGACAAAGCGGTTTCCGGGGCCTAACGTGCGTGTTGACGGGCAGATTTCGGCGAGATTTAATGGGGTCATGAGGAAAAGTTGAGGGCGAGTTTTTGGTGCTGTTCGGCGTGCCGGTTTTGGAGGTCGGCGAGTTGGCGATCGAGGTTTTGGAGTTGGGTTTTTATTTGTTCTAAAATCGGGTCGATTTCTCGATGGTTAATGGGGAGATGTCGGCCTAGGTCGCGATCGCTCTCGTAGTGGCGGTTGAGGTCGTCGCGGATGGCGGCGGTTTGTTGTTGGTATCGGTTGCAGTGGGCGATGGCTGTTTTGAGTTCGGTTTGGATGCGGTCAAATTCGGCTTTTTCTTGTTGCAATTCTGTCAGAGTATCTGATAAAATAGAATTGAGTTTATTTCGTTCCGCCTGGGTGAGGGTTATCAATTCCGTGGCGATTTCGGCGGTATTGGCTTCTCGTTTACTTTGGCGCGATCGCAGAATCTCGATTTCCGATTCCAGGCGGGTTTGCTGCCGGTTGAGGGCGTCGGTTTGCGCTTGGAGTTCGCTTTGTTCTCGTTGGAGTTGTTCGAGTTGTTGATATTGCGGTTCGAGGGTGTGCGATCGCGTTTCGATGTCGCGGCGAAGTTGTTCTAAATCGGCGGCTTTTAGTTCCGTTTCAATCCGGTTTAATTTGGCGACGCGGTGTTTTAACTGTGCCAATTCCTCCCCGGCTTTTTTCAACCGATCTTCTTGGCTTAAAAGCTGATTAGCCGTCGCCAACAGTTCGGAGGTTTCTCGGGAGATTTTCGCCAATTTCCGATCGTTATTTTGCAGCTTTTCTGCCAGTTTCGGGGGGATAGATTGGGCCGACAAATGGGGTTGCCAGGTGTCGAGGAGAGAGAGTTGTTGTCCGAGGGTTTTGGAGAGTGCGATCGCCCAGGCGTCGAGGGTGTCGGGGTCTGCTTTTGCGAGGTTTTCTAACACTTCCGGGGGATAGAGATTTTCCCACAGTTCCAGGGCAGTTTGCACCAGTTGAAAAGGCAGTTCGATGTTATCATAATCCAACGGATCGCAATTTTGCAATTTCTGGGCGAGTTGAATGAGTGCGGCTGTTTGTTGTTGCATTTTTGGTGATGTTGAAAAGAAGTTTTGAGATCCCCCCCAGCCCCCCTTGAGAAGGGGGGAGTTAGAGAAATCACCCTTAAAAAGGGGGGAGACAAAGGTGGCATGACTTGGATTTCAATGGGTACTTGAAATTATAGCGTTTCTCAGGCTGATGATTCAAAGCCCCCCTTATCAAGGGGGGTTTGGGGGGATCGCCCCATCTCATAGGACTCGAAAAGCGCGGTTTAAAAGCCCCCCTTATCAAGGGGGGTTTGGGGGGATCGCCCCATCTCATAGGACTCGAAAAGCGCGGTTTAAAAGCCCCCCTTCTTAAGGGGGGTTTGGGGGGATCAACCCCTGCAATTCAGAACAAACCCCTTCAAAATTCTCCAAAACCTCAACATTTGTAAACCGGATTACTCGCAATCCATATCCTTCTAAAATAGCAGTTCTTTCAGCATCAGACTGCTTCCCCTGTTGTGTAAAATGACTTTCCCCATCAACTTCAATCACCAATTTTAAAGATGCACAATAAAAATCGACGATAAAATGATCAATGGGTCTTTGTCTCAACACTCGAAACGGAAAATATCTCAAACAATCTTGCCACAATTTTCGTTCCGCAGGGGTTGGATTTTGTCGCATTTGTTTGGCGATCGCTGTCAGTTTAGGATTGTAGGGAAGGTGAAAGTTTGAGTTGCTTAATTGAGGCATAATTCCTCCTATGTTTGAGATTCGATCCCCCCTAGCCCCCCTTGAGAAGGGGGGGACAAGAT
>JBNGCR010000199.1:0-5284 GCA_050045915.1 Limnospira sp. | reverse complement strand
CCTATGTTTGAGATTCGATCCCCCCTAGCCCCCCTTGAGAAGGGGGGGACAAGATATTGAATTGGGGGTATTATTCCTCCTATGTTTGAGATTCGATCCCCCCTAGCCCCCCTTGAGAAGGGGGGGACAAGATGTTACTTTTGATTGTCATTTGTCTGGTATAGGTCTTCTTCAATCATCACAAAACCTGGGAACATTTTGGCGATGATATTTCCCAGTTCGTATTCGATCGCTTGATTTCCCTCTTCAGATGCGATCGCCAAATAGGCCACTTGGGAACGGTTCACCCGCATTCCCACCCGCCATTTTTCCGAGGTGGCGGTTTTGGGGAGTTTGACGATATCGGGTAAAACCTGTTTGAAAAGTTTCCCCCGGGATTGGGGATCGACGCCTAATGTCACCGTCGGGGTGTCGTGGAAGGCTTCCAGAGGGGGGATATCGGCGAAGCGGAGGGAGGCGAGGTCGTCCAAATTTGTGCCACCTTCGATGATAGGAATAAATAGTTCTTCCAATTCCGTGGAGGCGTTGATCGCGTGCACCACCAGTCCGATGGTGTGGATGTATATTTCGCTGGGTTGGACGAGGCAGTTGGCGATCAAACAGGCACCGTAGGAGATGGCGAAGGCACTGTTAATTAAGTTGAATTGACTTTCGAGGGTGGGGTCATTTTCGCCCAGGTTGAGGGCATCTAGGATGGTTGTTTGCACCAGGTGAAACTGACAGAATCCCCCCACCAAAAACAGGCGATCGCACTTTTGACCGTTGGCATCCATCCAGGTTGTCACCCGTTCCAGGACGCGGGTAATTCCGGCGGCGATGGGGGCGAAGGCTCGGGCGACTTCGCCGCTGGTGAGGGTGTAGCCGTTGGAAAAGCTGTAGAGCGTTTGGTCTGCGAGTTCTGAGGGGCTGTTTAAGTAGTTTTTGAGTTTTTTGGTGTATCGGTTGTGTCCGGCGATTTTGACGCTTTCAAACTCCCGCAGCAGGTTCATAAATTCGGTACTGTCGGTGTCGGGTGGGAGGCCGTTTTTTTGGGTGTAGGCTTGGATGACACAACTGCGATCGAAGGCGACCCCGGCCGATTCTAAACCGCGATCGCCCTGTCCGTCGAAGTACAAAACCTCGACTTTATTCTCCCCGTAAATACGGCACAAACTGACATCAAACGTTCCCCCACCCATATCGCAAACGAGGAGATTGCCGTTGAAAGGTTCCCGGTTTTCCTCCCGGTGGCGGCGTTGGGTTTCCCAGGCGTAATAGGCGGCGGCCGCGACGGGTTCGCTCACCAGTTGAATCAGTTGTTTTTCGAGTCCCAAATTGTCGGCAATTAGGGTTTGCAGGTTTTCCCGTCCGGTGTTGCAGATATCCCGCTGCCAAATTTCCGGGACGGACACCACCAAACCGGCGATTTCCCCCTGTTGGCGGGTGAAGCTGTATTCATTTTCTGGGGAGAGGAGGAGTTCCCGCAGATAGTCGGCGGTGACGCTGGTGGGGGTGTGCGGCGGCTGGTAGGTGTTGGCGAAGTTTTCCGTCAGCGGCAAGTCCATTTTGAAGTTGCCGTAACTTTTGCTTTCGGGATGGTTGGCGGCGGTGGTTCTGGCGGCTTGGCCGATTTCGATGAAGTCGTCTTCGTAGGCGATGAAGGAGGGGATATATTTGTATCCCTGTTCTCCGCCATATTGAAAGGCAACGGGTTTGCCATCTTCTATGTGGGAGATAATCGAGTTGGTGGTGCCGAAGTCGAGGCCGATTTTGTACTGTGCCATCGCGGGTGTTTGACTGTCGATGCAGGGCTGTTTATATTATAGGTGCGATCGGATCGTTTCGGCTGATCTGAGAAACCGGGTTTCTACCCGAGTCTCTCATAACCATCAAAAAATCTTCCTGAGAAACCCGGTTTCTTATCATCAAAAGTGGGACTAGAAACCGGGTTTCTACCCGAGTCTCTCGGAACCATCAAAAAATCTTCCTGAGAAACCCGGTTTCTTCACTCAATCGAATGGAGGAAAAGCCGATTTTTCCGTGAAAAAGTTGCCGAAAACAAAAACTTGACAACTGCCTGAAGTGGTTGTAGTGCTACAGATTACAAGTTTGTGCGCGAGAGAGAATCCCCACCCAGTACCCACGACCTACCCATCCACCTCCAACCACCCCGCCCGCGCACGGGAGATGGCCCCGAGATGCTGACGGGGAAAATGTGCAATCTGACCATGACAACCACTTTCCATTCACTCGCCATCCTACCTCTTCGCCGAACCGATTCCATATTGCACTATCATACCTCCCATTCGGCTTTCCTCCACAATTGATGTAAATTTGTTTCTGGACACTAAATCCAAAGCGTCCGTCACTGTATTTGACCCACAGATGATTGATAATTCGCAAATCCTCACAGCGAAATTTTTTGATATCATTTGTATCTAAATATTCCCGGTTCGTTTGTCCCGCCACCGCCCACATAATCCGAGCTGTTTCTTGGTCAGCATCTTTCCAATTTCCTGATTTCAAAAATTTTTTAAGTTGGGTATAATCACGATCAGAAGTATCTCTTTTTTTTGTATCTCCTTCTGGGGGTGGCGACTGGGTTAAATTCCGAATTTGCCGATTCATTTCATCCAACTGTAATTGTAAATTCATCAATTGCTGTTGATTCTGTTGCTCAATGCCATATAACTGAGTTTTAAAATCAGCCTGATGTTGATTATGCGACTCCGTTAAACCGTCAATTTTCCGCATCATTTCATATAACTGAGACTGCAACTGAGAAACTATCGCCTGTGCCGACTGTAGCTGACACTGGGACTGTTGCCAAACCCGCTTGGCGGCGGCGATGCGTTTTCTCTCTTTCTCCAAAAAGACATCGGGTGGTTTATCTAAGAACCACAGAGGTGTCAGGTCATAGCCACACACCGCACAGGTTTCGACCTCATTTTCCGTATATTCCGTTTCACAAACCGGACATTTCATGACAGTGCTTTAGGAGATAGTTTGGTTTATAAATTGAAGGTGTTATGTGCTACAGGTTACAAGTCTCGACGCGAGAGAAGAGATCAATAATACAAATGACTTGAGTAGAAATCATAAAAATAACGCACACTTCTAACGGGAGATGGCCCTTTTCGGCTCTCATTGAAAATGTGCCATCTGACAATGACAACCACGACCCCTTCACTCGCCATCTTACCTTGTCAGCAAACCAATACCATATTGTATCACCTGGATAGCTCCCATCGAGCCTTCCCCCAGAGTTGATGTAAATTTGCTTCTGGGCACTAAACCCGAAGCGTCCGTTACTGTATTTGACCCAAAGACCATCGATAATTCGCAAATCCTCACAGGGAAAGTTTTTGATATCATCTGAATCTAAATATCCCCGTTGTGTTTGTCCTGCAACCTCTAACATTGCCCGAGCCGTTTCTTCGTCAGCAGCTTTCCAGTTGCCAGATTTCAAAAATATTTTGAGTTGGTTATAATCGAAACCAGAAGATTTAGACACGATGGAAATCTCTCGCAATTCTGATAAAATCGGCTTTATTTCAGATTTGATAGCTTCTATAATTTTCGTTTCTTGCTGTGATTGCTGATTGGTTAAGTTTTCAATTTTCCGATTCATTTCATCCAACTGTAATTGCAGATTCTGCAATTGTTGCTGATTCTGTTCCTTGTTCAAACGGTCGATGCGTTCGACAATGCCATCCAACTGAGACTGCAACTGAGAAACCATCAACTGTGCCGACTGTACCTGAGACTGGGACAATTGCCAAACCCGCTTGGCGGCGGCGATGCGTTTTCTCTCCTTCTCCAAAAATACATCGGGTGGTTTATCTAATGACCACAGAGGTGTCAGGTCATAGCCACACACCGCACAGGTTTCGACCTCATTTTCCGTATATTCCGTTTCACATATTGGACATTTCATGACAGTGCTTTAGGAGATGGTTTGGTTTATAAATTGATTGTATATGCTACAGATTATGAGTCTCTTATGATTTGAGTTTCTTGTTGCGATTGCGACCGACTTAAATTTCCAATTTTCCGATTAATTTTATTGAGTTGAGATTGCAGATTCTGCAATTGCTGCTGATTCTGTCCTTTGTTCAAATGGTCGATGCGTTCGACAATGCCATCCAACTGGGATTGAAAATCAGCCTGACGTTGATTTTGCGACTCAGTTAAACCGTCAATTTTCCGATTCATTTCATCCAACTGTAATTGCAGATTCTGCAATTGTTGCTGATTCTGTTCCTTGTTCAAACGGTCGATGCGTTCGACAATGCCATCCAACTGAGACTGAAACTGAGATACCATCTTCTGTGCCGACTGTAGCTGACACTGGGACTGTTGCCAAACCCGCTTGGCGGCGGCAATGCGTTTTCTCTCCTTCTCCAAAAAGACATCGGGTGGTTTATCTAAGAACCACAGAGGTGTCAGGTCATAGCCACACACCGCACAGGTTTCGACCTCATTTTCCGTATATTCCGTTTCACAGATTGGACAGTTCGCCATAATTCCCAACCCCGATAAGACGTAGAAACCGGGTTTCTAGAAGAAGAGTCGCATTAGACCCATAGATTTTTCAAAGAAACCCGGTTTCTTGACTGCTATTATAACTCACGAATCCCGCTCGATGCAAATACTTCATCAACGGTCAATTCCAACTCGGGTAAAGTGGGAGACAAAATGCGATCGCCCCCGGAACAATCGATCATAAAATTATGCGATCGCATAGCCGGTATGTTCTCGAACCTGGGGCGGATGAAAGGCGAGGACAATGCGATCTTTTGGAACACCAGCCGCAACCAGTTCGCCAGTGATGCCATCTTCTATACCATCATAATGAATCCAAATTTTTTCATTGCAAATCTCGGCATGAACGATACAACCGTGAACCCGCCGGTCATTTTCCCAGCCTTCGTGTACCAGCATAAAATGGTTGCCGTCCCGACTGACAACAACGTAAGTCTTTACGTCACCATATCGATAGGGAATATCGGCATAATATTGAAGAATTTCCTCCAATAAATTGCGCCACTTGTCTAGAAGTTGAATTGTGGTTTCCATTGCACAATTTCCTCACTATTTGGATCGAAAACAATCATCCGAAAACCGGGTTCTTCTAAAAGCAGTTTTCCGGCTTCTTCCTGAAATAAAGTCTCCAGGGTGTTCCGGCTGACCGCCAGATATAAACGGCGATCTGATTCTTTTTTTTGAAGTGCTCTGGCGTACAAAAAGAACTGTCCCCAGGCATTTTCCAGATCTTTGATTGGAGAAGGACTCAGGAAACTTT
>JBNGCR010000198.1:0-10220 GCA_050045915.1 Limnospira sp. | reverse complement strand
TGCGGCTTCCGGTTCTGCGAGACGGAAACTGGCAACTTCTCGAATGTACCCCGGCACAATCAGGGGACGACACCTGGGATCAGTTCGTCGCCTTCGCGTGGACCGAAACCGGGAAGCGGAAGCGGTTGTTGGTGGCGGTGAATTACGCCCCCAAACCCGGGCGGTGTTGCCTGCGGCTTCCCGTCGATAACGACAATTATCCGGTGTATCATTTCGGCGATCGCATGAGTTCCCCCCGCCGCGATCGCGACGGCAACAATTTATTGCGTCTGAGCCTGTCTCTCGATCTGCCCCCCTGGGGATACAGCGTGTTTGACATCGATCCGGCCACCTGAGTCCGCCATCCCCGACTTAATTCGGGTCACAATTGAAACAGGCACTTCCGAGTTCAGAACGTGGACGAGATCGATCGCTACTATCAACTGCTCAACCTCCAACGCGGCGCTTCCCTGGCAGAGGTGAAACGAGCCTATCGGAATCTGGCATTGCTGTGGCATCCCGATCGCTATCCCCACAATTCTCCCCTGCAAATCCAAGCCGAAGAGAAAATTAAGGAAATCAACTACGCCTATGATCGCCTCCGAACCCTTCTGAGCGACCCGAATTTTTCCATCCCCCCGATCCCGTCTCCCCCCCCACCCCCACCCCGGCGACCGCCAAGCCGCCCGTCCAGGGTATCACCCACCCCCCGTCCCATCCGTCCACCACAGGAAGACCCGGAACTTCCCGACCTGATTCCCTGGGGTTGGCTCACCGGGGCTTTTTGCAGCTATGCCCTAGCGGGTTGGATTTTGGAATATTTATCGATTCCGGTCTGGCTGTGGGTTGGTGTCGGAGTGGCTTGCGTCGGACTTTCACTTTTAGCCAGTTACAGCTCGGAAAACCCCTATTCCTGGCCGATCGCGTCGATCTTTGCGGGAGGGGCCGCCGGGTGCATCGCCGGCAGCCAAGCCGGGGGGCCGATCACGGCGATCGCCTGGGGAATAGCGGGGATCGGCCTCGGCGCGATCGCGGGTTCCGACGCCAATTTGTGGACGGCCCTCTGGGTGGTGAGTTGGACCGGAATCGTAGCGATCGCGGGTTGGGTGACAGGGGCGGGAACGGGAAACGGCCTGGGATCTTGCCTGTTTGGGGCGATCGGGACCCTAGTTGGGTGGGCGGTCGGCGTAATTTCCGACGCCCTGTTCAAAGTCCGAAAGCCGGGGGGCATCGGAAGCCAGTTCGGATTCGGGTTGGGCGCCTGGTTGGGCGCCTGGTCCGGGGCGGGTCGGGGCGCCATGATGGAGGCGATTCTGGAAACCGGACTCTACGCGATCGTGGGGGCCTGGGGTGCGATCGCCGTGATCTCCGGGGTCGTCGCCCAGATGGTCGCCGGGGAAAAATTACTCGCATCTCTCAACCCGTTTTACACCGTTTGGATATTAGTTTCCATTTCCGGACTAGGATTGGCATTGGGCAAGTTATTGGCGAGTTGATCGCGCTTTCGTTTTCGTTTTCGGTTGAAAAATGAAAAATGAAGAATTTCCCCAGCTCCGAGAACCTCCCGGCTTTTCTTTCCCGTTCCCGGTGCAAAGCGCTCCGACGTTGATTTTGTAAGGCTTGCGGATTGTTTCAATAGCGACCCGAAACAGAAAATGGGTCAAAATCTTTCGACTGAGTGGACAACGATGGAACTCAATTTACGCAAATTTTTTAGAGCTTCCAACCCCGCAAAAACGCTAGATGTGGGGAACCCGGAAGACCGACAATACTATATCAATTTTTCGGACGTTCGCGGCGGCAAACTGATCGGGCAAATTGCCCGCACGATTTCTCGCCTGTCTCCCGAGAGTCCCACCTGTCAACTCTTTACCGGACATATCGGTTCCGGAAAATCCACCGAGTTGCTGCGCCTCAAAGCCGAACTGGAAGCGGCGGATTTTCACGTCGTCTATTTCGAGTCCTCCAAGGATTTGGATATGGCGGATGTCGATATTACCGACATTCTCTTGGCGATCGCCCGCCAGGTGAGCGAGAGTATCGAACGGATGAACATCAAACTCAAACCCACGGGGTTCAAAACCCTACTCCGGGGAGTGATGGAGGTTCTCAACACTCAAATTGATGTGAAAGGGGAAGTGGAGTTGCCCGGAATCGGAAGCGCGAGTGCCAGCAGCGACGGGGAATTTTCCCTCGCCTTGGGGATCGGTAAATTGACCGCCCAAGCCAAAGACTCCCGGGATTTGCGATCGCTCTTGCGACAATACCTCGAACCCCGCACCAATAATATCTTGGAGGCAATCAACCAAGAATTACTCATCCCCTCCATCCGACAACTCAAACAGCAGGGGAAAGCCGGGTTGGTGGTGATTATCGACAACCTGGATCGGATCATGAGTTCCAAAACGGCTACGGGACGGCCCCAACCGGAATATCTGTTTATCGATCGCGGCGACCAACTCAACCAACTCCAGTGTCACGTCGTCTACACCATCCCCCTCGGTTTGATTTTCTCCAGCGACCTGGGGCGACTCACCAACCGCTTCGGCAGCGATCCCAAAGCCCTGCCGATGGTCCCCGTCCAATTTCCCGACGGCACCCCCTGCGAGGCGGGAATCGAGCATCTGAGACAAATGGTGATGGTTCGGGCGTTTCCCGGCATCGACGCGGATCGATATTCCCCGTTCGTCCCCGCAATTTTCGACGACCCCGACACCCTCGACCGCCTCTGCATTATCAGCGGCGGCCACGTCAGGAGTTTGCTGGTGTTACTCTACAGTTGCTTGCAACAGGAAGATCCGCCCCTCCCCCGGGATGTCCTGGAAAATGTCATCCTCCAACGACGCCATCAGCTACTCTTGGCGATCGAGTCCCAGGAGTGGGATCTGTTGCGACACGTCGCCAAAACCAAGAAACTCAGCGGTCTGACGGAATATCAAACCCTACTGCGGAGTTTGTGGGTGTTTGAATATCGCCATCAGAAGGACTATTGGTTCGACATCAACCCCGTCCTCGCAGAGGCACCGGAATTTGAAAATTAGGGTGTGGGGAAAATTGATAATTGACAATTGATAATGATCGACCGATCCAGAAACCGGGTTTCTCAACCGACCCGATCTCACGTCGAGTCCCCGCCATTTCGGAATCGGGACGGGCGTAACTTCCCTACCGGGCGGGGGGAAGATCAGCACTGCCCGCCGCAAAGAAAACCTGTCACCGTAGAAGATGACAACAATCGAAACAAACCGTAGGGCAATGCAAAACTTCGTTCAATCTTTCTACACCTGGTATCGTCAAACCCTCCGCCACACCAAGTATCGCTGGCTGATCATCGGGGGAACCTTGCTGTATCTCCTCAGCCCCATTGATATTTCCCCCGACTTCATCCCCGTCATTGGATGGATCGACGACGGCATCCTCGCCACGCTGTTGGTGACGGAGGTTTCTGCCCTGGTGATGGAAGAACTCAAGCGTCGCGGAATCGGCCGCACCCCCTCAGACGTGGCCCAAGTGACCGACGTAAACGCCGAAGTCGTGGACGTACCCGTTAATTAATTTGGGACAAACGATGAATTGACAATTGTTAATTATCAATTCTTCCCGCCCCCTAATTTTGACTGAGGGCTTCGGATAAATAATTGGCGGTCGCCTCCACCAGGGCGATCGCATTTTCGTAGACCATGCGGGTCGGCCCCAAAATGCCGACACTGCCGATGGGGAGGGAGTTATGGCAATATTGCGCCGAGATCAACGTGCAACTGCGGATCGGTTCGAGGGGATTTTCAGACCCGATGCGGACGCTCACCTGTTGTTGGGATTCGGGGGTGGCGAAAATGAGGGGCCAGAGTTGCTCCTGTCCGTCTTCGAGGAGGTGCAGGATCGTTTGCACTTGGTCGAGTTGAGAAAATTCCGGCAGCCGCAGGACGTCGGAAACACCGCTGACCTGAATTCGCGTATATTCGGGAGTTTGGTGGCGATCGCGCAAACTCTCGAGCAACTGTCGGATAAAGTTGCCGTAGGACTGAAATTCCCGATCCACCTCCGTCCAGTCGAGGGCACAGAGTTCGGCCAGCGATCGCCCCTTCAATTCGTGGTTGAGAAAATTGGAGAGCAGTTGCAACTCCTGTTCGACCAAATTTCCGTCGTCCCCGCCGCCCGGATTCCCCAATGCCGCCCCCGCCGCCGGGGCAATTTCCATCAAAATCGACTGAGTTTGATAGGTGTGGGTAACGACGATAACCATGATTTTTCCCGCCCCCACCGGCACCAGTTGCAGGTGCTGGAGGCGTTCGGTTTGGGTTTGGGGCATGGTGATCAGGGAAATGTAGCCACTGAGGGTGGATAGAATTTGGGCTGCACCTCGCAGCACAGCCTCCAAACTCCAACGCTCAAAATTCAGTTGTTCTCCCAAGAGTCGGGCCACCTCCTTGGCAAGGGTGTCGGAGGGGGTGATCAGGCGATCGACGTAAATCCGATAGCCCGAATCCGAGGGCACCCGCCCGGCGGAGGTGTAGGGCTGGTAGAGCAGTCCGGCTTTTTCCAGGGCCCCCATGTTGTTGCGGATCGTCGCCGGACTCACCTTGAGATTGTACTCTTCCATCAAAGATTTGGAACCGACGGGTTCGGCCGTGGCGATATAGTGGCGAACGGTTGCCCAGAGGATGTGTTGTTGTCGCTCGGTTAGTTTCGCTTGCACGAACATTTAACTGGAATTTAATTCGGGTTGGCGGCCAGATTCGGGCACAAAACACTCGGATTCGCGAGTTCGAGGATCGAGTTGATCTTCATATCACCATAGCAGATGCCTGAAATTGTAACCGCACTCGCCTGGGGAAGCGGTAGCGGCGGCGACGAAAACCGAAGCGAACCTGCCAACTCCCCGGAGATCCCAATAATGGGAGATTGACTGAAAGCTGATACCTGAGAGCCGATCGCTACAGATGGCAAGGGGGCGAAACCTTCGAGCCCAAAATCAGGATTTCTCAATCCGACTTTCTGGCCTGAACGCTTCACCCCCAGAACGGAACCCATTTCGAGATCCGGGGTTGTTCTAATCTGCCAACTTACCAGCCTTTGTCAGCTTGGGTGACAACATAGGCCGCAACATCTTCGATATCCTGCGGTGACAGCCGACCTAAAAATGCGGGCATGGCATTCTTTCCCTTCGTGACTTGGTAAGCGATCGCCGCTTCCGCATCTTCGCCGTAGCCTTGGAGGTATTTCTCCAAGTCGCCTTTTTTCAGGGTTTTTGTGGGCATGACAACGTTATTTCCGTTCAGGTGACAGGCGGCGCAGTTGGCTCCAAATATTTGGGCCCCTTTCGCGGCATCTCCGGCTAGAGCCGGACTCTGGATGGCGAAGGTGAACAGGGCGACGCCCAGTAAAATCACTGACAGTAGTTTTTTCAAAACGGTTCTCCTCTTCTTGAAAGTCAATCGAGCCGCACATCGATCACGGTCTGAGTGTCGTGGAGTGCGATCGCTCCACACAACCCATGCACTCAGGTTCTGAGAGTTCCGCGAGGGTGCGTTTTTCTATTGTTCCAGGTTTGGGTGATTTTGGGCAAGTGTTTGGCGCTGGAGAGCACCGGAAGCCTAGGCGTAAACCTGCCGGTAGTAGGCCTGGTACTCTTCCGAGAGCAGGGGTTCCCACCAAGTTTTGTGGGTCAGATACCAGCCCAGGGTTTGCCGCAGCCCTTCTTCGACGGTGACGAGGGGGGCCCATCCCAACTGGGTTTTAATTTTGGTGGAGTCGATCGCGTAGCGGCGATCGTGGCCCGGGCGATCTTTGACGAAGGTAATCAATTCCCTCGACGGTTTGACGGGCAGGTGGTGGGAGGCCAGCTCGTCCATGATCCGGCAGATCATCTGCACCAGGTCGATATTTTTGACTTCGTTGTTGCCGCCGATGTTGTAGGTTTCTCCGGGAATGCCCCGGTGGATCACCGTGTCGAGGGCGCGGCAGTGGTCGAGGACGTAGAGCCAATCCCGCACGTTCTGCCCGTCCCCGTAAACGGGGAGGGGTTTGCCCAACAGGATGTTGATGGACATCAGGGGGATGAGTTTTTCCGGGTAGTGGTAGGGGCCGTAGTTGTTGGAGCAGTTGGTGAGCAGGGTGGGCAGGCTGTAGGTGTGGTGGTAGGCCCGCACCAGGTGGTCACTGCCGGCTTTGGAGGCGGAGTAGGGGCTGTTGGGGGCGTAGGGGGTGGTTTCGCTGAAGGCGGGGTCGTCGGGGCCGAGACTGCCGAACACTTCGTCGGTGGAGACGTGCAGGAAGCGGTAGTCATCGGGTTTTTGCTGGTGTTCCCAATACTGTTTGAAGGCTTCCAACAGGGTGAAGGTTCCCACGACGTTGGTTTGGATGAAGGCGTCCGGGCCGATGATGGAGCGATCGACGTGGGACTCGGCGGCGAAGTGGGCGACGGTATCGATCGCCTCTTCTTGGAGTAATTGATCGATCAAAGTGCGATCGCAGATGTTCCCCTGAACGAAGCGAAATTGTTCCTGACCTTCCAACGCGGCCAGATTTTGCCGGTTTCCGGCGTAGGTGAGCGCATCCAAAACTACGATGCGATCGCTCGGATGGGCGTGACACCAGTGATGGACGAAGTTGGATCCGATGAACCCGGCGCCACCCGTGACGAGTAGTCGCCGGGGTGTCACATCTTCACTGCTGTCGTAGCTATATTGGACGGCCAAAGTCTTTTCCTCCCAAGTCTCTGAATGATTCTAAACAGCCCCAAGGACTCGCGCCAACCCCTGACTGAAATTCCAAAAAATCGCTTGACTTTCCCCATTGTATCTTTATCGAATTCACTTTCCCTCCCCGATCGCCCCAGCCAAGCGTCCCCGTAGCGGACAACTCGACGTATCATAGAGTTTAATTCCTATGAATTGGTGTGAGGAGTTCCGCGAGTGAGTCAGCAACCAGTCCTTCAGTCTGCCCAGGCGGGAGATCCGAATGCGATCGCCCTCTTGCTTAATCAGGCGCTGAAAGCCAGACAAGTTCGGGCCCATCTCCGGGTCGAAAATCATCATCTCTACATTACTCTAGAATCCGAAACCGTTCCAGACCCAGCCGCCTCGATGCGCCTCATTCACAAGGGGATGTTGCGCCTACAGCCACAGTCGATCTCGGAAGTCACCGTCATGGGACGGCCCGACACCCAGGAGTCCGTCGCCTGGATTCAGACCCTGGTTTTGCAATCCCCGCCCCCCGCCACGATTCCGGCGGAAGTCCCCACCGCCCAACCTCCAAAAACGGCCCCAAAACCGACTCGAAAACGCAAATCTAAAAAAACTGCCAAAAAAACGGCCCCGACCCCCTCCAGGCTCCCCCAGCCCCCCCAAACTGCGCCGCGATCGCCCGCCCCCCCTGCCCAACGGAAGTTTAGACCGCTGGCTGTGGTCGGGGCGATCGGTATTGCGGTTCTGCCCATCTCCAGTTTCGCGATCGGTGCCGGGTGGGATCGCGTCTCCGCTTCCCTGGCAGCCCTCCCCCCCACCCTCTCGACGGCTTTTTCTCAACTCCCCGAACTGCCCGATTTCTCCTTTTCCCAATCCGCCCAAATGAATCCCTTCGCGGCGGAAGATGTCCCCACCCGAGACACCGTCGAAACCCTGACCCGCCTCTCCGAATTGACCCTTTCTTCTTTAGAAAATCCCATCGATCCGGACACGCGGATCTCAATCAAGGCGGTGGGAGATATCATCCCCGGCACCAATTACCCCTCCAACAAATTGCACCCCCAAAAACAGGTTTTATTCCAGTCGGTGAAACCGGCACTTCAGGGGGCAGATATCGTCTTCGGAAATTTTGAAAGTACCCTCACAAACTACCCCAATAGCGCCAAAAATGTCGGTCGGGGTTTGGTATTCGCCTTCCGGACTCCCCCGGAATATACTGAAATTTTAAAAGAGGCCGGATTCGACGTTCTCAGCGTCGCCAACAATCACTCCTTCGACTTCTTTGAAACCGGCTTTGAAGAGACGATCGCCAATATTGAAAAAGCCGGCATGAAAGCGGTAGGTAAAAAGGATCAGATCGTCTACCACGAAGTCAAGGGGGTGCAGACAGCTTTTGTCGGGTTTAGCTATTTCGACATTCACAACAATATGAACGACCTGGAAGCCTCGCAAGCCCTGATCGCGGAAGCGGCCGAAAATGCCGCGATCGTCGTCGTCTCCGTCCACGCCGGCGCGGAGGGAACGGCGGCTTTAAATATTGACAATAAAACGGAATATTTCTACGGGGAAAATCGGGGCAACAAGGTGTTATTTGCGCGATCGATGATCGACGCGGGGGCCGATTTGGTACTCGGACACGGCCCCCACGTTCCCCGGGCTTTGGAGTTGTACGACGGCAAACTCATCGCCTATTCTCTGGGGAATTTTATGGGATACCGCACCCTCTCCACCCGGGCACAACTGGGCTATTCTCTGGTGCTGGAAGCCCAACTCGACCCCGTGGGCAATTTTGTGGAGGGAAAAATTATTCCGGTTCACCTCAACAGCCAGGGTATTCCCTACCTGGATCATTCGTTTCGCAGCGTCGGCTTGATTCGCAGTTTGACGAAAAATAATTTTCCCGAAACCCAACTCGAAATAGACGGCGAGGGCAAGATTTTGATTTCCGAACCCGAGTCCTGAAGGGGATGGGAGTCGGGAGTCGGGAGTGGAGAGTCGGGAACTGTTCTAATTTGAATCGGGGTGTTATACTAAAAAGCTATCTGTGGATTGTTCCCCTAGCAATTATTACTCATGTCTTCTGAAACGTTGGTTGTCCAGCCCATTTATATCGCTATCATTGCTTCCACGCTGTTTGCAATTATTTTCGGCTTGATTTTCAAAGATATGTTGGAATATCAGGTCGCCGTTTGGAAGGAAGATTTAAACCGAACGAAAATCACTTACAAAACCCCCAATCTCACCGTCGCCTATCTCGCCATGTCGCTGTGCGTTTGGGTGTCGGTTTCGACGAGTCTGGCGGTCTTTTTTGAAGTCAACTGGTTTTCGGCGATCGCGGGGGCTCTGGTCGTCATTCCTACCGCTTTATTGATTTGGTTCCAGTTGGGTTCGATGTTCAGCCTCTGGGAAAATAAGGGGGATGAGGCGATCGATCTGGATCGGTTTTTTGCGGGCGATCGCGAACGGATAGAAGCGGCAAAATCGGGGAAAAAAGATTGAGTGGACAACCCCTACCCGGCCCTCCCCGTCGCCGGGGGAGGGAGAACAATGGGGGCGATCGCCGTGATGATAAAATAAAAAAAGAAATTTCGATTGTACGGGTCAAAACCGATGGGACGACAGGCTAAACTGAAACGCCAGCGCCGGCAGCAACGGCAGAATCCCCCGGCGGATTCCCCCACTTCCCGAGATCAAGACACCAATCCGACTCACTTTGTCGAACGACTGGAAAAAGAAGGCTACCGGATCAAATCCGGCGATCGCTGTCCCGAGATTCCAGAAGACGGTCAACAACCCCAACTTTAGCGATCGATGGACGAGTTAAAAGCGATTATTTTCGACGTGGACGGTACCCTAGCTGAGACGGAACGGGACGGCCACCGAGTGGCGTTCAACCGGGCGTTTTCGGAAGTCGGGTTGGACTGGTATTGGTCGAATTCTTTGTATGGTGAATTATTGGCGATTTCGGGGGGAAAAGAGCGCCTCCGCTATTATTTAGAGCGCGATCGCCCTGATTTCGACCCCCCCGGTTCCTTGGACGATTGGATCGTCGCAGTCCACAAACGGAAAAACCACCATTATCAGGAACTTTTGGCCGAAGGCGCGATTCCCCCCCGTCCGGGGGTGAAGCGGTTGATCGAAGAGGCCCGCGATCGCGACATCCGCCTGGCGATCGCCACCACTAGCGCCCTCCCCAACGCGATGGCTGTTTTAGAACAAACCCTCGATCCGAGTTGGTTTGAAGTCGTCGCCGCCGGGGATGTCGTCCCCGAGAAAAAACCGGCCCCGGATATTTACTATTACGCCCTCGAACAGTTGCAACTGACGCCCCGGGATTGTGTGGCGATCGAAGACTCCCGTCACGGTTTGGCGGCGGCCCGGGCGGCGGGGTTGACAACAATTGTCACCGTCAACGACTACACCCAAAACCAGGATTTTGCGGAAGCCGCGCTGGTTTTGAACCACCTGGGAGAACCCGATCGCCCCTTCCAGGTGAGAGGGGGGGCCGCGAAGGATTCGACTTATCTCGATGTGGATTTGTTACGCCACCTTCAC
>JBNGCR010000197.1:0-10340 GCA_050045915.1 Limnospira sp. | reverse complement strand
GTGAATCCCCGCTCCGGGCGGAAGACAATGTAGACAATTGAGTATTGAACCATCATCTATGCCAGAGAAATCTTGGCCGAACCATCAGCGTCAGAATCCGACCCGTCAAGGCACGACCGGGTTATTTGAAATGCACCAGAATCAGCGCGATTGTGTCCCCCCCAATTCCACCCGACGAAACTCCCGATTTCCCCTGCGGAATATCCGGCGTCTCCGAAACCTGGGAAACGGCCCGATCGCGGGACGTCCCCGGCCTCCACAGCCCGATCCCCCTCCTTCAGACTCCCTGTCCGTCCCGCCCCAGTGTTACCGACACCGGCGACGCAAGGCGGCTGTAGTTCTGACCGCCATTTGGGGCGGAACCATCGCCCTCCACTTAATTTCCTGGGGGATTTGGCTCCTGTGGGGGTTGGGCGGTGTCTTGACCCTGCACGCTTTGCGAGTCTTGTTCGCCGACTCTCAGAAAGACGACCCGGACTCGGATCTTGAGGGGGACGACCTGCCCTTCGTCTCCCTCCTCGTTGCCGCCAAGAATGAGGAAGCCGTGATCGGCAATTTGGTCAAAAATCTCTGCAACCTGAACTATCCGGCCCACTGCTACGAACTGTGGGTCATCGACGACAACAGCAGCGATCGCACCCCCGCCGTCCTGGACGAGTTGGCCGAACGCTACCGACAGCTCAACATCCTCCGTCGCGACGAAACCGCCACCGGCGGCAAGTCGGGAGCCCTCAATCAAGTCCTGCCCCTGACCCGCGGCGAAATCGTCGGAGTCTTCGACGCCGACGCCCAGGTAGCCCCTGACCTGCTGCGCCACGTCGTCCCCGAATTTCGAGCCGAACGGGTGGGAGCTGTACAACTGCAAAAAGCGATCGCCAACGCATCCTTCAACTTTTGGACCCGCTCCCAAGCCGCCGAAATGGCCCTGGACGCCTTCTTCCAGAAACAGCGGATCGCCGTCGGCGGCATCGGAGAACTGCGGGGCAACGGCGAATTTATCCGCCGCCGTGCCCTCGAAACCTGCGGCGGTTGGTGCGAAGAAACCATCACTGACGACCTCGACCTCACCCTCCGCCTGCACCTCGACCGGTGGGATATCGCTTTCCTAGACCGAACAGCCGTCTTTGAAGAGGGCGTGACTCGCTGGCTGGCCCTCTGGCACCAGCGTAACCGCTGGGCCGAAGGCGGCTACCAACGCTATCTCGACTACGGAAAATTCCTCCTCGGCGATCGCCTGAACTTCGGCAAAAAAGTCGATCTGTTCGGCTTTGTCGTCACCCAATATCTGCTGCCGATGGCCGCCATCCCCGACCTGCTCCTGTCCGCCATCCTCCGCCGTCCGCCCGTCACCACCCCCATCACTCTCCTAGCTCTCTCCCTCTCCCTATTCGGGATGTTCGTTGGCCTGCGTCGCAGCCTGGGGACGGTGAAACCGCTGCTGGATGCCGCCACCCCCGCGATCGCCGACCCCTCGCCCACCGACGGGACCCCCCCGAGTTCATCCCTGGTGTCCTACATCACTACATTGTTTCAGACTGTCCGTGGTACGGTGTATATGTTTCATTGGCTGATCGTCGTCGCCAGCACGACCGTCCGCATCTCGGTGCGTCCGAAACGACTCAAATGGGTGAAGACGGTCCATCAAGGAACCCCAGACCGCGCGTGAGGGAGTCTCATGGATTTGCTAGAGTATCAAGCAAAAACCCTATTTCGCCAGATGGCAATCCCGGTGTTGCCCTCCCAGCGAATCGATCACGCCCACGATCTCAAAGGGTTGAACATTCCTTATCCCGTGGTTCTCAAGTCTCAAGTCCGCTCGGGCGGACGGGGAAAGGCGGGGGGGATCAAGTTCGTCGAAAATACCATCGACGCGGTAGCCGCCGCCCAGATGATTTTTAACCTCCCCATCCGGGACGAATATCCCCAG
The DNA here is from genome assembly GCA_050045915.1 of Limnospira sp. Taxonomy (GTDB): domain Bacteria; phylum Cyanobacteriota; class Cyanobacteriia; order Cyanobacteriales; family Microcoleaceae; genus Limnospira. The sequence continues at coordinate 8,413 of JBNGCR010000197.1, read as the reverse complement.
GTTCTCCTGGCGGAAGCCAAATACGACGCGGACCAGGAACTCTATCTGGCGGTGATTCTCGATCCCGTGATCCGCCGTCCCCTGCTGCTCGGCTCCCTGCAAGGGGGGGTGAACGTGGAGGCAACCCTGTCCCATATCAAACAAGTGGTGGTCGATCAGGAGTTTTCTCCGTTTTACGCCCGCCGCCTGATGGTGAAAATGGGGTTGCAAGACCACCTGATTCTCGCCGTCAGCAATATCGTGGAGAAAATGTACCGCCTGTTCGTGGACAAAGACCTGGATTTGGTGGAAATCAATCCCCTCGGAATCAGTCCCACGGGAGAGGTGATGGCCCTGGACGGGAAGGTGGTCGCCAACAACGGGGCCTTGGGACGCCACGCGGATTTGGTGCTGTTGGTTCGCAACCAACCGGAACCTTCCTGGGAAGAAACTGGGGAAACCGTTCAGGAGACATTTTTGCCCCCCAACCGCCCCAACTTGGTGGAACTCGACGGCAATATCGGCATCCTGTGCAACGGTGCGGCTCTGACGATGACGACCCTTGACCAGGCGATCGCAGCCAAGGGCAAACCGGCAAATTTCTTGAATCTGGGCGGTGAAGATAATTTCGAGGCCTCGGAAAATCTCCGCGACCGCCTCTGTCGGGGATTGGAATGGGTGATGCGATCGAACCGGGTGAAAGTGGTTCTGCTCAACTGGCTCGGCCACCAGACCGTCGCCGACCCCCTGGCCGAGGCGATCGCCGCCCATTTGAACGCTCGGAGTCGAGAGCGCTCCCTCCCCCAAATCGTCCTCCGCCTGAATTTGACCGACCTCAAGACGACCCAAGGGCTTTTTCAAGACCTGCCGGTGACACTCGTCGAAACTTTGGATGATGCCGTCACCGAAGCGGTGACTTTAGCCCGATAGCTCACGATTCCCAGAACGGACATGAATTTAACGCCAGATAGCAAAGTGATCATTCAGGGTTTGAGAGCCTCCGACTCGTCGGTTCGGGCGACGCTGAAGATGAAAGCCTACGGGACTAACGTCGTCGCCTACGTCAGCGCGGGGAGGGGAGGGGAACAACTCGACGACATCCCCGTATTCAACCTGGTGGAACAGGCACAGGCGGCCGTCGGCCCTCTGGATACGACGGTGATCTTTGTCCACCCCTACGAAGTCCTTGACGCGGCTCTGGAGGCGATCGACGCCGGCATCCGCCAACTCGTGATCGTCACCGAAGGAATGCCGCCGCTGGATATGATACACCTGGTGAGGAAGGCCGAAGCCACGGAAACCCTCGTCGTCGGCCCCAACTGTCCCGGGATCATCGTCCCCGATACGCTGTTGTTGGGAACCCACCCCGGCGAATTTTACACCCCCGGCTCCATCGGTTTGATCAGCCGCAGCAGCACCCTCACCTACGAAGTCGCCCAAATCCTGACCCGCGCTAAATTTGGCCAGTCCCTCGGTGTCAGCATCGGCAGTGACCTGATTGTGGGGTCTTCCTTCATCCAGTGGCTGCAAATTTTGGACGAGGACGACAATACCGACGCGATCGTTTTGGTGGGGGAAGTGGGCGGCGCGAGCGAAGAAGAGGCCGCATCCTACATCGCCGAAACCATCGATAAACCCGTCGTCGCCTACATCGCCGGACTCCACGCCCCCCAAGTCCAACTTATCGGCCACGCCAGCACGATCATCACCTCCAAATTTACGGAAGTCGCCCACCCTGGGACGGCTCAGAGTAAAATTGCAGCCTTTAAAAAAGCCAAAATTCCCGTCGCTACCCGCCCCTCCCAAATTCCGGATTTGCTGAAAAAGTGCCTCAAGAAAAAGCGATAGGCGAGCGTTGTGGTGAATCAAAAAATAATTTTAATTTGGTATCGAAATGACCTCCGCCTGCACGACCACGAACCGATTCACGCAGCCCTGAAAGCGGACGCAAAAATTCTTCCCGTTTACTGTTTCGATCCGCGACAATTCGGAAAAACTGGCTTTGGATTTCTGAAAACTGGCTCATTTCGAGCGCAGTTTATAATTGAAAGTGTTACAAATTTGCGCCATAATTTACAACAATTGGGCTGCGATTTGGTGGTGCGAGTCGGACATCCCGAAACGGCAATTGCCGCGATCGCACAAAAATTAAACGTCGATAAAATTTACTATCACAAAGAAGTCACATCAGAAGAAATCGCCGTCGAAAATAACCTCAAAAATAGTACAGATATCGAGATAAAATCCTTCTGGGGCGCAACCCTCTATCATCTCGAAGACCTGCCCTTCCCCATACAAAATATCCCCGAAGTTTTTACCCAATTCCGAAAACAAGTCGAGAAAAAATCGACCGTTTATCCGCCTTTTCCGACCCCCAAAAATTTGCCCCCCTTGCCGGACATCGAACCCGGTTCCATTCCCACCTTGGAAGCACTCGGACTCGAACCTCCAGTTTTTGACAGCCGCGCCGTTTTAAACTTTCAAGGCGGCGAAACGGCGGGTTTAAATCGATTAAACAACTATATTTGGGAGCGGGATTGTCTGAAAAACTACAAGCAAACCCGAAACGGAATGTTGGGTTCCGACTATTCCTCAAAATTTTCCCCTTGGTTGGCTTTGGGTTGCCTTTCTCCCCGTTTCATTTATCAACAAGTTGGTGAATATGAAGAAAATCGGGTCAAAAATGATTCCACCTATTGGTTAATATTTGAATTGCTGTGGCGGGACTATTTTCGCTTTATTTGCCTCAAACACGGCGATAAAATCTTCCGAAAATCCGGATTGCAGGGGGTGGAGATCCCCTGGCGGGAGGACTGGGAACAGTGCGATCGCTGGCGGCGCGGGACCACCGGATTTCCCCTCGTCGATGCCAACATGAGAGAACTGGCGGCGACGGGGTTCATGTCCAACCGAGGGCGGCAAAATGTGGCGAGTTTTTTGACCAAAAATTTGGGCATCGACTGGCAAATCGGCGCCGAATGGTTCGAGTCCCTGCTGATCGATTACGATGTCTGCAGCAATTGGGGTAACTGGAATTATACCGCCGGGGTGGGCAACGATGCCCGGGGTTTCCGCTATTTCAACATCCCCAAACAGTCGAAAGATTACGACCCCAAAGGGGAATATGTCAAACATTGGTTGCCAGAATTATCTGCCATTCCCGCATCGAAGATTCACGCCCCCTGGACGTTATCAAATGCAGAACAACGACAATTTGGAGTCCATTTGGGGGTGGACTATCCCCATCCGATGGTGGATTTGCAACAGTCCGTCCGAGACAACCGGCGGGTTTACGAACGGGCTTTTAATCCTATCAAATCCTGACCCTTGTGGTTGACGATCGGGATTTGATATGAGGAAGAATTTACGCTTCAAACACGGTGAAAACCTCTTCAGTAATCGCCCCCGAAGTTACACCCGTCAACAGAGCCATAATTTGCGACCCCGCCCGGATCTCGGTACTGTCGCCGACGGCGGCGATCGCGGCAATTGCACTTCCCGTTGGTTTGCTAAAGCTGGGACTGAATTGTGTACCCGTATTTTGGAAGTAATGAAGCGTCTGGGAGTCATCGCCACTTCCCCGAGAACCGGCTATCAAATCCAAATCTTCATCGCCGTCGAAATCCACCCGGAAAGGACTGGCATCGTCCCCCACATCAATACCGGCAACAATTCTGTCCCGGTTGTGGGGTGCGATCGCCCGAATTATGATTGGAATTGAGTTAAAATCAGAATCTTTGATGAAGCGTCTTGAGTCCCCGAGTTGTTATTACTGTCAGTCGATCGCCTTTTCCACTTCCCCCCACAAATTGCGACTGTTGGGCATCGCGTTGATGTCGATCGCCGGTTTTGCCGGAATTGAAGCTGCGGTGGGGTGGGCGAGTCACAGTTTGGCGCTGGTGGCCGATTCCGGTCACATGGCCGCGGACGGGTTGGCGATCGCGTTGGCAATTTTTGCCGCCTGGACGGCCCGACGATCGCCCCACAACCCCGAGAAAGTCGGGATCGAGGTTTGGGCCGCATTGGTGAACGGGGTGGGACTGGTGGTTATGGCCGGCGCGATCGCATTGGAGGCAGTCCGGCACTTGCAACACCCCCCCGAAACCATCCTCAGCGGGCCGATGTTCGTCACCGCCATCGTCGGGTTGGGGGTGAACGGCTTCAACCTCCTGCTGCTGCACCGAGATAGTCAAACGGACATCAACCTGCGGGGAGTCCTCCTCCACGTCGCCGCCGATACCCTGAGTTCCCTCGGAGCGATTATAGCCGCGATCGCGATTTGGAAGTGGCACTGGAATTGGGCCGACGGGGCGATCGGTTTGGGAGTGGCCACGGCGGTGGGTTTAGGGGCGCTGCCCCTGATCCGCCGCAGTTTGGCGATGCTGCTGACATCCGGTGTCCCCGACGGGGATGAAACGGCTGTGGCGGCAGCGATCGCGGAATTTCCGGGGGTGGCGGCGGTGGAAGATCTCGCCCTGGAGGCGATCGCACCCGGTCATCGATTCCTAACGGCAACCCTAAAAATAGAAGCGGAAGGGGAAAATCGCGATCGTCTCATAGCCCAAATTCAAACCGCCCTCAGCCAAAATTTCGGCATCGAAGAAGTCCGCCTCCACCTCACCCCCGCCGTTTCCCCCGAAAAACTCGGTTTCCTGGAATTGGGACAAACCGATCTGGCGTCCCTGATCGCCGGAAAGTAAAATTGTAGGGGCGAATGCCATTCGCCCTCCCCGACTCCCGACTCTCGACTCCCGACTCCCCAAAAAAACGGGTGTGGTAGGACTCGAACCTACGACTGACGGCTTAGAAGGCCGCTACTCTATCCAACTGAGTTACACACCCAATGCGATCGCGTGTCATGTCAGTCACACGGCAAGCGCAACTATTATATTACCCAAAACGACTCTGATAGTGCAACGGGAAAAAATGTCCTTCGGGATGAGGGCGATCGCGAGTCCGGGGAAACCGGGAAAATAGCCGTCCGAGCCTCAGAGGTGCGATCGCCGGCAAGGGCGTCGAACCCAGCCATACTCTCAAGAGGCGGTGCATAGTGTTATGTTTATTCTGAAAGACCTGCAACGCTCTCAAGAGTAGGTGCATAGTGTTATGTTTATTCTGAAACGGCAGGATGTTGAGATCACGACGGTTCAGCATCCCAATCGGGAGCAGCAGATTCCCATCCTCAATTATCAAGGGCAAACATTCCGCCTGATGAAGGTCTTCAACGTCAACCAAAACACTGAAGCCCTGGCCTATTGGCGGGACTTGACCGACAATCGGGGGAAAGCCTGCGTGCTGCTGGAGGAACCCGAGCGGTACAGTGTTTGGGGCAAAGTTCGCCTCGATCAACTCGCCCGCGAAGGGGGTGGCGGCGGCGATGCCAAAATATCAGCCCTGGTGCAGGCGTCTCTCCTGGTCTTGCAAGCCGTATACTTTGATGTCGAGGATCTGTTGGGAGCCCGGCAAGCCGGGGCATTTGAAAAGGATCTGGTCAAGGTTTTTCAAGACTCCAAATTTCCCTCGTCCGACAGTTTGGATGCCGTCAAGACATTGTTGACGAAAGATCCCCTCGACAGCCTGCAAATCCCGCCCTGGAAAGAAGATCATCTGAAAACCCTGCTCGAAGAACTCTACCGCCTCGGCAAGGGATACTTCGGCAATACCAGCTTTGCCGAAGGCTTGGACGAGGTTCTCGAAGATCTGCCCGACGAAGATCGGGAGTTCTTTATCAGTTGGCTCGGCCAATCTCCGGCTGGAAAATTGTGGGCAATAGGTTAAGTAATGTTAGAATGTTGACCTTTTGGGACACAAATGTGGGACGCTGGGATTCGGATCAATATTCGAGCCGGTACGGTCTTGAGAAGTGGGGGGCATTCAACTCGAGTCTTCTGATGTAGATTTCTTGTTATTTTATTGCTATGAGCAGCACTTCACACGAAAAATCATCGATCATATCATCTGTCCTGTCCGCTCAAAATCTGGTCATCGTCGGTATCGGCTGGGCGGTGATGGCGCTACTGTTCTTCCTGCTGTTCAGCATCACCCCGTCGGGGGAACTGCCCCTGTGGTACTCCATCGGCACATACATCTTTGAACTCGGCGCCTTTCTGTTCGCCGCCCTGGTGTGCTACCGCAACTGGCAGAGTCCCCAAATGGTGAGCGGGCGAAATGTCTGGTTGGGCATCGGCCTGGGGACCTTCTTCTATTTTCTGGCGGGGGTACTCTTCGGACTGTGGGAGTTGGTCTGGGGACTCGATCCCGCCGTATCGTTCGCGGACGTGTTCTACATTCTCAGCTATTTGATGTTGGGCTGGGGGATGATCACCGCCGTGATGTCCAAACGCTTGAACCTAGAGGTTTGGCAGTGGGCGACCTTGGCGGGGGTGGCGATCGCGGGCATTACCCTGGCGACCTGGGTGGCCGATCCGACTTTCTTCGGGTTGTTGGGGTCTTCAGACATCCTTCCCACCGAAGAACAGGTACTCGCCGAGTCGGCGACCCCCGCCGCCCAAGCCCCCGCACTGCAGACGCCCGAAGCGGCGGCAGCGGAAGAAGAGGCGGAGGAAACCACTGCCCCCGACTGGGTGGTGCAGATCGACGGTCAACTCGAACCCCTTGCGTTCTGGGTCAATCTGTTCTACATCTATGGTGACGTGGTGTTGCTGATTTTGGCGACAGCCCTGATTCTCGCCTTCTGGGGCGGACGCTTTTCCCAGTCGTGGCGGATGATCGCCTTCGCGATTTTCTCGCTCTACATCGCGGACACCTATTTCAAGTGGGCTGATTCTCGCGTCCAGAGCGACTACGAAAGTGGCGGGTTGCTCGAAGTCTTTTTCGTGTTTACGGGTATTTTGTTCGCGATCGGTGCCATCCTAGAATATGATATCTCCACCCGTTCCCGTCAGAGCAGACGCGGCAGACGCACCGCCAGAGGTTAGAGCGGAGGTCGGGGGATGACTCCCGCGAGGGGAGTCGATTTTCAACTCCCCGGAGAGCTTGGCGTCGGCATCGGAGGCAGTGAAAAAGTGAGGAGAATTGTTTGTGAACGGGGGGCGATCGCCGATTCTGGCCCCTCCGAGAACTCTGAACTGATCGAGTCCAACACCGGTGAATCTCAAACCGAAATCAAATCGAATGACATCCTCAAAACTTTCTGAATCAGAAAAACAGGAAATCGTCAGGCTTTATCAAGACGTGCCGGAAGAAACGACGATCACCCTGGCCGAACGGTTCGGGGTGAGCAGTTCCACGGTGAGGCGTATCCTTCAAAATGCCGTCCCCAAGGATATTTATGACGTACTGACCCAGCAGAAACAACGCCTCCACCGAACCATCAAAAAATCGGGGCGAAAAGAGAGTCCGAATTTAGCCTCCGAGATTAATCCGAGGCCGGCCTCCGTCGCTGAAACATCAGATGATGAGGCGTTGGAATCGGATACGACGGGGAGCAAGCGACGGCGTCGGCATCGGTCGGCGACCAATGCCGACGCCGGGATAGACGGGGAGCAGTTGAGCCTCCTCGAATCCAACCCCAAACCTTCCGTCAATCGGAACAGTTTTGCCGATCGCAACGGCGAGATCGACGAGTCCATCGCCGAGGAGTTCTTCCCCCAAGAAGAATTTGGCGATTTTGACGACGAGGACTATAGCGACAGCGAGGCGGACGAAGGGGACGAGGAGAATTTGTTCGATCGCCCCCTGTCCCACGACTCCGGCACCCTCGTCAAAATTTTGCCGCTTACCGAGGCATCCCTGCCGAAAATCTGTTATCTGGTCATCGACCGCGCCTCGGAGTTGATCGTCAAACCCCTGAAAGCCTTCAGCGAGTTGGGACACATCCCCTCGGACGAAATTCAGGAAAAAACGTTGCCCGTGTTTGAAAATCACCGGGTCGCCAGCCGCTTCTCCGCCCGAAATCAGCGGGTGTTCAAGGTTCCCGACGGCCGGTTGCTGCAAAAGACGGCCCCCTACTTGCAGGCCAAGGGCATTACCCGGCTCCTGATCGACGGCCAGGTTTATCGGTTCTGAGGGAGTGGGGAATAGGGAATAGGGAATAGGGAATAGGGAATAGGGGTACAGAGACTTCCTCTACTCCCCACTTCCCAATTAACCCCCGCTGACGGGGGGAATCAAAACGACTTCATCGCCATCTTCGAGGGGGGTTTCCGGTTCGGCGAACTCCAAGTTGATGCCGAACCGGGTCAAGGGACGCCAGGATTCGAGGTGGGGATGGTCGGAAATGGCGCGATCGAGGAGATGGGAAACGGGGGTTTTGCGGGGGAGTTCCAGTTTCAGTTCCGGAGTCCCGTAGGCTTCTTGAAAGGCGGCGTACAATTTGACGGTGACGGTGATGGAGGGGTCGGACATGGCTGATTTGAATGGGACGACCGATAACAAGTTTGAAAATAGTGTACTGCGTTCTCCCGGAAATCAG
>JBNGCR010000196.1:0-10460 GCA_050045915.1 Limnospira sp. | reverse complement strand
TTCCCCCCAGAATTGTGGGGGTAGGGGGGCGAGTGAATCAAGCCCCCTAAATCCCCCAACTTTGGGGGACTTTGAAACTCCGATTCCCCCCAGAATTGGGGGGCTAGGGGGGCGAGTTAACCCTGTAGTAAAGCGACAATTTTTGCATCATTTCCGAACCGCATTCAACTCGGCTTTTTGCGGAACTGGGAGCGTCCGCACCTTGATATCTTGGTAGAATTCCTCCTGAGATAATTCCACTTTCGACTGGGCAGAAAGCAACAGCAACGCCCAGAAAACTCCGACGCGATCGTGCTTAGGGTGGGGGTTGTGGGGTGTGTCCTCCGCTTCCTCCGGCGGTGAGGGGGGCGGCAATTGTTTGGGTGTGGCGAGATTCGACCACAACACCAACAACTGTTCGAGATCCAGCCAATCTGCCTCGGGATTTAACCCTTGAGCCCGGAGAAGTTCGTCCAATTGTCCGGCCATTTCCACCAGGTTTTCTTGGTGGGCGAGTTCCGCGATCGCCTTTGCGGTTTGGCTTTTATTCCGAGTCGTGCTGCGGCGGGGGCGGGGGCGACTCTGGCGCTGGGCGATGGTTGTCGCCATCAGTTGCAATTGTTCGATGAGCTCTTGCAGCGTCACCTGTCGCTTTTGGGGGACCTTGGCGACGGCGCGGCGGCGCAACTGGCGTTCGAGATGTTGGGGACGCAACAACCCCCCTTCGCCATCTTCCCCGTCGAAAAATTCCATTTCTTCAGCCATCCCCTCTTCGTCGTCGGATTCTTCCGCCATCAAGCTGTCGGCTTTCAGCAGCACCAGCATGGAGGCGTACAGGAAGGCTTGCCCGGACTGGGAGAGTTCCGCGAATTGGTTGCTTGATCGCGCATGGGTTCCGGGGGTGAGTTGGCTGAGGTAGCGATCGATCACGTCGATCACCCGCACGTCCCAGGGGTCGATTTCCCCCCGTTTGGCGAGATCGATGAGGAGTGCGATTCCTTCCGCCAGACTGGCTAAGGCGTCTTTGGGTTTGTCGGCAGTCATGTCAGTCTCCTGTCGTGCTCGGGCTGCGATCGCCCCGCCGTGCCGGAAGCATATCACAAATTCGGCTGATATTTATTGTAGCGATCCCGGAAAGGGCGATCGCGATCCGGCGCGATTTTTTAGTTTAAAATAGCGATCGATGCCGTAGTGTGCCACTCAAACGGGCCGACTCGCTATCAGATCGCTCCGGATTCTGCCGGAGTTGATTGAGTGGTGGTCGGGTTGAGGGCGATCGCTTTCCCCTGTTTCATACCCTACTTTTTGGATTCCTCAGCTTTTTCCGCCGGTTCGGTTTCTTCGGGTTCGGGTTCGGATTCCGCTTTGGTTTCCGGTTCAGGTTCGGTTTTGGGTTCGTCTTTCACTTCGGCTTCGGGTTCGGTTTTGGCCTCAAATTCGGCTTTGGCTTCGGTTTTTTCGGACAGGGTTTGTCCCTGATATTTTTGCAGGGTGTCCTGCAATTCTTGGATGCGTTTTTCCTGGTCGCGGATTTTGCGGAGGGTGGCGCGATCGCCCAACAATTGTTGTAACCTAGACCAGAAGATAAACAGCCACGCCAGCATCCCCCCAAAACCCGCCGCCACGATCAATTCCACGGCGATGGGCGCCTCGACTTTCACATCTCCGGGGATCAATTGAATGGTAGCCGGCTGGGTATTTTGGAGGCTGAAAACCACCATTCCCAGGGCTAGTAAAATGACCAACACAAAATTCAACGCTCGCATTAATTTACTCCCCTAGGCAATATAAAAGCTTACTGTAGAAACTTGAAAGAATTCAATCTCGATCTACAGCAAGCTTTATCACAACATTTCAACGGTCAAATTCCGATTTTAGAACAGTTACTTTTTCGCGTGAACTGAACCCGGATTGCGCCAGGAAACCTTGGGCAGAATTTCATTTTTATCCACCCGTTCTTTGTACTTCATGGCGAAGTTGAGCAGGGAATCTAACAGGGAGTCGGACAGGTAGTGGGGTTGCAAGCCGAGATCCAACAGGTTGGTGTTTTTGGCGTGGAAGTAGTGGTCTTCGAGTTCGACGCGGGGGTTCTCGATGTTTTGAATTTCCACATCCAATCCCATCGTGACACTGGCTTTCTTGACCATCATCGCCAGGTCGCCGACGCTAAACATTTCGGTAAACTGGTTGAAGACGCGGAATTGACCCGCATCGGCGGGATTCGCGATCGCCAATTCGACGCAGCGCACCGTATCCCGGATATCCAGGAACGCCCGGGTTTGTCCGCCCTTGCCGTAAACCGTCAGGGGGTGGCCGATCGCCGCCTGGATGCAGAACCGGTTCAGGGCCGTCCCGAACACGCCGTCGTAGTCGAGGCGGTTGATGAGCATTTCATCCATCCCCGTCTCTTCCGTCAGCACGCCGTACACCACGCCCTGGTTGAGGTCGGTGGCCCGCAGGCCCCAAATTTTGCAGGCGAAGTGGATGTTGTGGCTGTCGTGAACTTTGGAGAGGTGGTAGAAACTTCCGGGCTGTTTGGGATAGGGGAGGGTATCTTTGCGGCCGTTATGTTCGATGGTAATGTAACCCTCTTCGATGTCGATGTTGGGGGTTCCGTATTCGCCCATCGTCCCCAATTTCACCAGGTGGGCGTCGGGGAACTCTTCCCGCATCGCGTAGAGGATGTTCAGATTTCCCACCACGTTATTCGTCTGGGTGAGAACGGCGTGTTCGCGATCGATCATCGAGAAGGGCGCTGAACGCTGTTCCCCGAAGTGGACGATCGCATCGGGTTGAAACTGGCGCAGGCTGTCGATCAGGAACGTATAGTGGTTGATGTCGCCGATAAAAAGGTCGATGACCTTCCCGGTCAGATCGCGCCAGCGCTGAATCCGCTGTTGAATCGGGGCGATGGGCGTCAGGGTGTCGATGCAGAGCTGCTGATCCCAGTGTCGCCGCACCAAGTTATCCAGAATGCCGACTTCGTACCCCTGGTTGGAAAGGTAAAGCGCCGTCGCCCAACCACAGTAGCCATCACCGCCAATAACCAGAACTCTCATAAAACTTCAGTTCAATCTTGTATTTGCTGATACTGGGTAAATGTATCAGGAATCGGTCCCCTCTGAATGATTTGAGGCCAAGTTAATTCACCTTCACCTCGTCGGCAAAGCTCGTCCGGCGCACAAATTCAAAGGGTCCGGCGATGGAACCCCAGATATGTTCGTCGGTTTCTAAGTCCATGCCGCGATCGTGGCTGATGAAGCGATCGGCGTCGATTTCAAAGCGACTGTCCAAATAAGTCTGCTTCCCCTTGCGTTCCACCCGACAGCCTTTCCCCGGTTCGACTTCCCCTTTGAATGCCGTCCCCGTCCAGTGGGTGATGAACGTACAACCGGGCAGTTTCTGCAACTGTTCGGCTTTCAGGGTTTTCAGCCGTTCTGGTTGCCGGGAGGCTCCGAAAAATTCCTCCTGGCCCGCGATCGCGTAATTTTCGACTTGGATATGATCTCCGGCGGGAACCAACTTCAGCACCCGCACCCGGTAGGGCAGCATCAGGTTGATGTCGTAGGCCTGTTCCAAATACAGGCTCAGACCGTCCGTCAGTTCCCAGGGGAGGGGACGCACGCAGACGCGGATGTGGGCGAAAAAGGGCGGATTTTCAAAGGCTTGGGCTTGGTTGCTGAAGTCGGAAGCCAGCCACCGGCCCAGGGTGAGAATATCTGTGGCGTGTGTCATTGGATGGAAAAACTGCAGGTTCGCAACACTCAGACTTTCAGAATACTACAGATTGGGGCGGGGGAAGAATTGATAATGGATAATGGATAATTGATAATTATCAATTCTTCCCTTTTCCCGATTCTCGACTCCCGACTCCCGACTCCCTAACTCTCCCGGAGGCGGAAGAGGAACAGACGAGTGGGGTTGTCGCCGATCGCAATCAAACTTTGTCCGCCGTCGGGGAGCCGGGGACCCAGGGTCATGGCGGTGACGGGGGCATCGATGCCGGATTCTGGCAAGTTGAGCAGCAGTTGCTTTCGCAGGGGTTGCACTTTGGTCGGTTCTCCCCGCAGGCTGGCGATGCGGGTGGTGTCGGTGGCGTCTCCGCTGAAGACTTGATAGATGGCGGTTCCCAGGCCGTTGGCCGATCGCTCCAAACTCAGAAATGAGCCGCTCCGGTTGAGGGCGACGAATCCGGCTAGGTCGGTTCCGGGGGAGTTTTCATCAAAACGATACAGGTTTTCGGAGACTAAAAAGGAAGCGCGATCGGCAATCACATAATGCAGCAGGCGCACTTTCGGGGGGCGATCGCTATCTAAATCCTGCAACAGCGGGGCTTCCGGGGCGACGAACAGCCGAAATGGATCCATTCCGCCGGCACTGAAGCCGTCGGGGGCGATGGAGAGGGATTTCAGGCCCAATTTGGGTTGCAGTCCTTGTTCGGTGTCTTCCTGGGGAAAGTAGGTGGGGGGGAGGGGGACGCGGTTTTTGAGTTGTCCGGTTTCCAGGTCGTATTCTCCGACGCGGAAGGGGCGATCGGGTTCGTCAGTGGCGGCGGCGACAAAGACGGATTTTCGGGGGGAAAAGACGATGCTGCGGGGGTGGACGGCGAGGGGTTCGCCGCTGGGTTCCCGCAGAATGGTGCTGTCTTCGATCGCGATCTGGGAGATGTCGTCCCCGTCCCCAAATTCCAGCCGCAGGGTATAGAACTGGGCCGGATCGGTGTCCGCCAACCCGTAGAACCGAATTCCCCTGTCGGCGGGTTCTCCGTAGCCGCCGATATCGTAAGTGAGATCGGAAATGGGTTTGTCTTCCGGCAACTGGTAGTCCCCCAGATACTCCAGGGACAGGTCTGAAAACATTCGTTGCTCGGCGGAGACTTGCGGAATGCTGCAACCCGTCAGGAGAGTCAGTAAAAGCGCGGTACACAGGGCGATCGCTCCCCGGAGGCACGGGAATAAGCTAAGTTTAGCATTTGGCTGAAATTTACCATATTTTTGATAAACTGTCAAGATTTGACTCCTTTTTTTCACGATTTCCTAATCTTAATTTAAAGGTTTTGGGGCGCGATCGCACGTTTCAAAAATTAACTCCAAGTTAAAAATAAATCCGGGAAGTACATCTTCCCCCCGATCAAGTTGTCGGAGATTAGAGGATTTCCAGTTCTCGGTTGGGACGATCAATTTCCCCCCGGCGGGATTCGAGATCGAACAGCCAACCCCAATGAGTTCCATTTTGAATAGATTCTCTCATTTGATTTTAAAGTTGACTTGAATCTCGGTTATTTTGACAGAATTTGAAAAGCTAGTCGTCCGTCAGCTTGAGGGAGTCCAGATTGAGAGTAAAGCTTGTCATTTGAGATCGGGCGATCGTGATAATATCTATGTCTGAGTTGATCTCAATTTGTAGAATTGTGTGGGAGGGACAGAAGGTGAAACGGAAAGCGATCGCACTTTTTCAGCAATATCGATGCGACATTATTTTTCTCGTCTCCCTGCTGATAGCCGGAATTAAGCTGGTTTTGAATATCGATCGCGTCAGCGATTTGCGGATGTTCGATGAGACGATGTACTTGGCTTCTGGCTTGCATTTACTCGCAGACGGACTTCCCGATCCGCAGTGGGGCCCGATTTATAGTTTGTGGTATTTTATATTATCAATTTTCACATCCGATCCGGTCAACCTGCATTTTTTGAATCAGCAAGTTTTACCCGTCGCAATTGTAATTGCACTCTATCTCTGTCTCAGGACGCTGACGGTTTCTCCGGCAATCTCCCTCGCCACCTCCGGTTTATTTTTGATGTCGGCAATTTTGGATATCGATCCCCGTCCCACCCATTTCGCACTGCTGATTTTATTGATAACTTTGATTGTCGCAACTCCAACTCGAACCGCGATCGCCTATTTCTCCCGTCTGGGAATTGGGGTTTTATTGATGTCCTACGTCCGTCCCGAATATGCGCTTTCGGTGGTTCTGATTTGGGCGATCGTCATTCATGAAATGATCTGCAGTTTCAAAATAGAAGTCAATCGGAAACGCAATTTTTCCGAAATCGTTTTATTCCTATTGTCCACAATATTATTACTAATTTCGATTGGAAATCCCCTGTCTGGGGGACGCAGTTGGTTTGCTTTCAGCCAGCATTTTTCATTGAATTGGGCGGCTTGGCACGATCTCAGGTTAGATCCTTGGGATCATCACGTCGATTGGATTCCCATTCTGTTCGAGGGTGCAGATAACCTCGCCGAAGCCTTTTGGAATTCCCCGTTTTTATTGATCCGCCATATCCTCGCAAATTTTAATCGATATCTCAATCAATCGATCGCCTTATTATTTGTCTCCTTTCAATCCTTCGGTTGGAGTGCAGTTTTTGTCGATAAGCTGATTTTTGCCGAAATCGTTTTGTTGGCATTGGTCTGTCGGCACATCGTCCAAAAAAGAGATCGAATCCTTCAGTATTTAGATCGAAACCGATGGCGGCGTTTAGCCGTCACCGCTGCGGTTCTTCTCCTCGCAATTTTCCCGTCCGCAATTTTGATTTATCCGCGATCGCACTATTTGGTAATTCAGAGTGCATTGTTATTAATTATTTTGGCTGTTCTGTTCGATGCCACGATCGCCGAATCTGCACGCCAAAACTTCAAACTCGATCGCGCGATCGCGGCGGGAAGCATTCTGGTTCTGTTGACTCCCAATCTGGCGTTGGGGTGGTGTACCGCCTACGACTGGTGTGGCATTCCCCGCAACTTGGGGGCGGTGGAACTTCCGCACCAAAATACCGTCAATTTTATCCGAAATTTGAACATCGAAAAACCCGTCCAACTGCTGGATGCAAACGGCGGTTTTGCCACCTATTTTGGTGATAACTATACCTGGATTTTGCCTTGGGATAAATCCCGCGATCGCGACATCGACGAATTTCTAAAAAATAATAAAGCCGATGCCATACTGGTGACGCCGACACTGACGGGACATCCCAACTTTCGGGGCGATCGGCAATTCCAGAATTTACTCAAAAATCCCCAATCCCGAGGATTTGTCGAACATCCCATCCCCCAAACTCAATTTCGCTTCCTCCTCAAACAAACAGAATAATTCATCTCAACCCTTCGTTGTTGGGCGTGAGCCCCAGAGGCGCTAAAGCGCAACAACGGGGAGGATAAAAAAACCGATTTCCAGGACAATCCTAGAAATCGGGTTGGAGGGAAAACTAAATTGCAGCGAGACGCCAAAAATTATGATTTCACATTCAAACCGGCTTGGGCTTGAATGTAGTCCGCCAGTTCGATGGGAACGGCTTTGGTGTGCCAGATTTCCTCGCAATATTCGCGGATGGCGCGATCGGAAGAAAACTTGCCACTGCGGGCTGTATTCAGAATGGACATCCGCAGCCAAGAATCGCGATCGCGCCAAACTTGAGACACCCGATCCTGGCAGTCGATATAAGCCTGATAATCGGCAAATAACATATATTGATCCTGGTGCAACAAGGAATCAATAAAAGGTTGAAAGAGGGTACTATCTCCGTTGGAAAAAAGTCCGGAACCGATCGCGTCGATGGCGGCTTTCAGTTGGGGATTGCCGTAATAGTAATCCCAGGGATTGTAACCCCCGGCTTTGCACTGGTCAACCTCCTCCGCCGTCAGACCGAACATGAAGAAATTCTCTTCCCCGACCTCCTGGCGGATCTCGATATTCGCCCCGTCCAGGGTTCCGATCGTTAGGGCACCGTTGAGGGAAAACTTCATATTTCCCGTGCCGGAGGCCTCCTTTCCGGCGGTGGAAATTTGTTCCGACAGGTCGGCGGCGGGATACACCATCTGGCTGTTGGTGACATTATAATCGGGGATAAACACCACTTTCAGGCGATCGCCCACGTCCGGATCGTTGTTCACCACCTCACCCACTGAATTGATCAGTTTGATGACCAATTTTGCCATAAAATAACCCGGTGCCGCCTTGCCGCCGAAAATAAACGTGCGGGGGGTGATGTCAATATTCGGATCTTCTTTGATGCGGTTATAGAGGGTGATGATATGCAGGACGTTGAGATGTTGGCGCTTGTATTCGTGGATGCGTTTTACCTGAATGTCGAACAGGGATTCGGGGTTCACCGTCACGCCGACACGCTGTCGGATGCGATGCGCGAGATCTCCCTTAATCTCCAATTTAATCTGTCCCCAGTGATCGCGAAATTCCGGATCGTCAACCCACCCCTCCAACTTCCGCAATTCGTCCAAATGGGTAATCCAATTGTCGCCAATTTTATCGGAAATCAACTGAGTCAAACGGGGGTTATTTTCCACGATCCAGCGACGGGGGGTGACGCCATTGGTTTTGTTGGTGAATTTCTCCGGAAACAGTTCGTAAAAATCTCGCAAAGTGTCCTGTTTCAACAGTTCGGTGTGGAGCCCCGCCACCCCGTTGATGGCGTGGCTTCCCACACAGGCGAGGTTCGCCATCCGAACGTAGCGTTCCCCGTCTTCATCGATGAGGGACAGTCGCGAAATTTTGCCGCCGTCGCGGCCGTTTGTATTTTGCAACTCTTCCAAAAATCGGCGGTTGATTTCGTAGATAATTTCTAAGTGGCGGGGCAGGAGGCTTCCGAACAGACCCACCGGCCATTTTTCCAACGCTTCCGGCAACAAAGTGTGATTGGTGTAGGCAAAGGTTTTTTGGGTAATTTCCCAGGCTTTATTCCAGGGTATCCCTTGTTCGTCCACCAACAAACGCATCAGTTCCGCCACACCGATGGAGGGGTGGGTGTCGTTGAGTTGGACGGCAAATTTTTCGTGGAATGTTTCCAGGCTGCCGCCGGACTGCAAATGAAAGCGGATCATGTCCTGCAAGGAACAGGAAACAAAGAAAAATTGCTGTTCGAGTCGCAGTTGTTTTCCCTGGAGGGGTTCGTCATTGGGGTAGAGAACTTTGGTGATATTTTCGGAGACGACTTTTTGATCGACGGCCCCGTAGTAATCGCCCAAATTGAAGGCTTGGAAATTGAACGATTCGGGTGCCTCGGCTTTCCAGAGTCGCAGGGTGTTAACGGTGTTGACTTTGTAGCCGGTGATGGGAGTGTCGTAGGGGATTCCTTTGACGATTTGGTGGGGAATCCAGCGGACTCGATACTCGCCCGTTTCGTCGGTGTAGCTTTCGGTGTAGCCGCCAAATTTCACTTGGACGGCTCCTTCCGGGCGGGCGATTTCCCAGGGGTTGCCATTTTGCAGCCATTTGTCCGTAATTTCGACTTGCCAGCCGTCCTGAATTTCCTGGTCAAAAATGCCGAATTCGTAGCGGATGCCGTAACCGATCGCGGGAACTTCTAGGGTGGAGAGGGAGTCCATATAGCAGGCGGCTAGGCGCCCCAAACCGCCGTTTCCTAAACCGGGCTCTTCTTCTTGTTCGACTAATTCTTGAAAGTTCAAACCGGATGCTTCGACGGCTTGGCGGAGGGGCTCGTAAATTCCCAGGTTGGTTAGGTTATTAACTAAATGGGGGCCGAGCAGAAATTCGGCGGAGAGGTAACAGATGACTTTCACATCGGGTTGCAGAGTGGCGGTGCGGACGGTATTGAGCCACCGCTGCAATAGGCGATCGCGGACGGTGTAGGATAGGGCGAGATAGAAATCATTTCGGGTCGCAATTTCCGGATATTTTCCCTGGATATAAAACAGGTTATCTGCGAAGGCCCGTCGCAGGGTTTCGATGTCCAACCCCGTGCGATCGTCTTCGATGGTAATGTTGCCAAATGTCGGTTGTTCTTTCGGAGTGATTGTCATAGCGGGTTCCCACCATTTAAATAGTCGTTTCCATCTGCACAGTCAAGTTTCACCCTGCCCAAATCTAGGAATTCCTGCTTGCCCTGCCGTCGGGGTTGGTTGAAGGACAAGCCGTCCAATTCCCATCCTTAGCACGGTAACGCACTGAGGTTAAGATTTGCTAAGGATGGGGTTAAGTTGGAATCAGTTTTGATTTTTTTTGAATCAGTGCGAACCGGAATTTCTGTATTTTATCATTTTTTCTACTCATCAAAGGAAGATAGAAGCTCGGGAATGGCTCGACTGGATACCGAGGCAAGGGCGATCGCACTCGGCAAGACTCGCGACATCAGAAATGTTGATGGATTAAACAACAGTTGGGGGCGATCAATCGCCTCCCGGGCTAAACCTGAGAGCAAGTCTGCTATTGCGCTGCCTGTCAAGGGATCCAGGGGACATAACCCCAAAACGATTTTTTTGCTTTATCTAATGTGAGCTTAAGCGGATCTCGGTTTAAACATTTGTTATAAAACCCAGAAGAGCCGAGGGGGTAGCACGGAGCAAACCCGGGATAGAAATTTTGTAAAGATTGTGTAAAGCTTGGAAATTATCCAATCATTCCCTTGACAGCGAGTAGGTGGCAGTAATACACTGAGTTCGTGATAAGCACAAAGTCAGCACCCCCGGCTGAAGCACGGGGGCTTCGTGCCCTCCCCTTCAGGTAG
>JBNGCR010000195.1:0-10492 GCA_050045915.1 Limnospira sp. | reverse complement strand
AACTCGACTCCTCTACCACCACTGACGTCAAACGTCCTACTGTTGTGCCTCTTGCTGTTGATACAGGCAGTAGTAACGCCCCTTGATCGCCATCAATTCGTCGTGGGTGCCCTGTTCGACGATCGATCCTTGGTCCATCATAATGATGGCGTCGGCATTTTTGATGGCGCTGAGACGGTGGGTGATGAAGAACACCGTGCGATCGTGGAAGGCCTCGTTGAGGTTGCGGCTGACCAACCGCTCCGACTGGTAGTCCAGGGCGCTCGTCGCCTCATCGAGAATCAGCAGCCTGGGATTTTGCAGCACCGTCCGGGCGATCGCGATTCTTTGCCGCTGTCCCCCCGACAGACCCGTACCCCGCTCCCCAACAACTGTATTGTACCCATTGGGCAAACTCATGATGAACTCGTGGGCGTCGGCCACCTTAGCGGCGCGGATAATCTCATCGGTACTCGCCTCCGGGTTAGTGAGGGCAATATTTTCCTGCACCGTCCCGCTGAACAGCAAGGTATCCTGCAGCACCACCCCGATCTGACGGCGGAGGGAATAAAGCTCCACTTTGTTGATGTCGTAACTGTCGATTTTGATGCGCCCGGACATGGGCGGGTAGAGCCGTTGCAGCAGTTTCATCAGGGTACTCTTACCGGAACCGCTCAACCCGACGATCGCCACGAAGGAACCGGCGGGGAAGTCTAAATTCACGTTCGCCAACTGCAGCGGACCGCTGGCGCCGAAGCGGAACGACACCTCCTCGAAGGTGACGGCCCCATCGATTTCCGGCATGGGAATATTGTTGCGATCGGCTTCGTCCGCTTCCGGGTAAGTATCCAACACATCCCGCAGACGTTCCACCGACATCCCCACTTCCTGGAAACTCTGCCAGACGCTCACGAACCGCAGCAAAGATCCCGTCACGTTGCCGGCGATAATCCGGAAGGCGATCAGTCCCCCGATGGTGAGTTGTCCGTCGATCACCAAATAGGCCCCCACCCACAGCAGAGCCAGGGCGGAGAGTTTGTTCAAAAAGGTGCTGATGGAGTTCGCCGCCGTCTGGGTGAGGATGGTTTTGAAACTGGCGCTCATGTAGCGGGCGTAGCGGCCCTGCCACTCCCAGCGGGAGGTGAGCTCGATGTTTTGGGCCTTGACCGTCTGCATCCCGTTGAGCACCTCCACCAGGTAGGCCTGGGACTGGCCGAACAGTTCCGCCTTCCGTCGCAGCAGGCGCTGAATGATCGGGGAGTTGATCACGATAATCAACGCGAACAGCGGCAGGGGGGCCAAAGCCACCAGGGCCATCGGAATGCTCAGGTAGAACATCACCGCCACATAGACCACCGAGAACACCGCGTCCAACACGACGGTCAAAGCCGTACCGGTGAGGAAGTTGCGGATGTTGCTCAGTTCCCCGACCCTGGCCATCAAGTCCCCCACCCGTCGGTTGTCGAAGTAGTTCAGGGGCAGCCTCAACAGGTGGTCGATGACCTCGGAACTGAGTTTGACGTCGAGGCGGTTGGTGGTATCGACAAACAGATAGGTTCGCAGGGCCGATAACAGGGCTTCAAACAGGGCGACCCCCAACATCAAGATCCCCAAAATATTCAGGGCGGAGATGTTGCGCTGTCCCATCACCTTATCGATGATGATCATGGTGATCAGGGGGTTGACCAGCCCGAACAGTTGCACGAAGAAGGAGGAGAGCAGGACTTCGACGAACACTCCCCGGTGTTCCATGATGGCGGGGACGAACCACCAGAAGCTGAACTGATCTTGCTGGTCGCCCTTGGATTCCTGGAGGAGGAGAACTTGAGCCCCTTCTCCCCACAGTTCGGCGAGTTGGCCGGGGCGAATGCGGATGATCCCCTCTTCGGGGGAGGCCATCACCAGTTGGCGTTCGCTGATGCTGTAGAGGATGGCGAAGCTATCTTTCCACTGGATCATGGCCGGGGCCTTCAGGCGCCCGATGGATTTGGCGGGCACTTGAACCAACTGGGCGGTGATGCCCATCATCTGGGCGATCGCGCCGCAGGCCTGGAGGGTGATGGAACCCACGGTTTGAATTTGACTCTCGATCACCCGCCGGATCAGGTCTTTGCGGAAATTGACCCGGAAGTGCTTGCTCAACATATTGAAGCAGGCCAGGGGGGCTTCGATCGCACCCCGACCCCGGACGACGGGGAACCGCTGAATTTGCTGGCCGGCATCCGGTTCGGGTTCTGGCGGGCTCGGCGGTGCGGGAATCAGCTCGATCAGGTCTTTCAACCCGTTGTCGAGAGCGGGTTCTTCCGTCACCACCTCCACCTGTTTCGGTGCCGGGGCCGTCCGCAGCCCGATCAGCCGCACCCCCCGAGGGCCTTCGGCTTTCAGCGTCCGGGGCAGTGTATCGGGGGACAGGACGTTTCCGATGCCGTAGTCCCCCAGCACGCCGCTGCTGACCAGCCAGACGCGCTCGGGATCGAGCATTGACTTCAGGTCGGTACCTTTCTTTTGGCCTTCGAGGAGGTTGACCACCACCGCGTCGGGCCAAAATTCCTGGGTCAGTTCTTTGACGTTGCCGCTGGCGTTGGCCTGCTGTTGGAGGCTCTGGCTGAGGAGTTCAAACACTTCCGCGATCGCCGCGTGGTCCCGGAAGGCTTCCCCGAAGTTCGGGTCGCGACCGATCAGGTCGAAAAAGGCGGCGCCCGGAAGGGTGATGCAGATCATGTCCGTGGAGGCGATGACCGTCTCACAGGGGACGCCCCGCACCAATCCGGCCCAACCGAGGACTTCCCGTGCCCCCAGCAGTTTCAGGCTGACGTGGCGCTGGGTGCGGGCGTCGTATCCGAGCAGTCGCGCCTGTCCCTGGTAGACGATCGCCACTTGGGTGGGCAGTTTGTCCCGCTCGAAGATCGGCTGTCCGGTGCGGTAGCTCAACAACTGGCATTGGGGCAAGATCTTTTCGAGGGCTTTTTCCGACAGGCGATCGAAGGGGTGGGTTTCGGTCAGAAATTCCCGGATCTGTAAGTTGGAAACGGCGGATGTGGTCATGATACGGAAGACACCTCAGTTTGCAGGGGTTCGAGAGAGCCGACGGCGACGATCTGCTCTCGCAGCCAGGTTTCAAAGAGTTCCTCGATCAGGCGGCGCCGCATGGACTCGTCGAGTTGCGCGGGGATGAATTTTTCGAGCCGGATCAGCACCATCCACTCGGACAGGGGACGGGGGGGCCACAGTTGCCCGGGTTGGCTCACGGACAGGAGTTTGCTGATCGCTGGGTGGGGTTGGGACAGGGACACTGGCCCGAGCAGCCCCCCCGTTCGAGATTCTGGCCCTTCGGAATATTCCCGGGCGGCTTCGGCAAATTCTTGTTCTCCCTCGGAGATGCGAAAATAGAGTTCGTGGGCGAGTCCGGGATTTTTGGTGCGAATCAAGGAATAGACCACCTGATCGAGCCCACTTTTCCGGGTGATGAAATAGCTTTCAACTTTGTGATTCCACTGTTCCTGTTTGAACTTTTCTAGTTTAATGGGTCGCTGCGCGATCGCCTCTAACTCCTCCCGCGTCAGTTGGTGACTCTTCAACCAGGCTTGCAGGGCTTCGGGTGAGGTAAGTTGATATTGAGCCGCAAACTTTTCCATCGCTGCTGCCGTTTCTGCTTCGGTACAGGTAATGGACGCAGTGGCTTCATCCAAAATCACCTCCCGCAGAAATTGTGGCATGAGTTGATAGCGTTTCAGTCGCGATGGAATTTCTTCCGCCTTAATGATGGTTTCTCCGACTTTGTACACTCCGGTCATGACTCTGCTCCAACTGACTTGGGCTACCCCATTCATCCAAGCTTTCCATTATCTGTCCCGATAATAACAGACCATTCGCCGCTCAACCCTTGACGAATCCGAATTCGGATCGGTTCCGTCCGGATTCGGCATCTGCCCCTCTGAATTGGGCCGATCGCCGACCGATTCAGTGTCTCACGACTTGCATGAATTGACCCAACGATTGAAGAGTGCTTGCAATTGCGTCGCCCGAGTTCGGGTGTCGGCCTGACCGGCCAACTTGGAAACATTTTGCCCGATCTGTTCCCGACAGGCTCGGCGATGGTCGGGTTCCGTTCCGAGGCGGACGCTCCGGTTTATATAAGATTGCTCGTCGGCCGCGATCGCATCCGGAAGATCGAGGGCTCGCAACAGGGCCGCACCCCGCCGCGACCGCGCCGTTTTTCCTTCCCGCACGACGGCGGGAATCCCTGATTTTAATGCTCTCAGCAAGGATAAACCCCCCGTTTGCGGAAAGGGATCTAAGTAGATGTCGGCGAGGGTCAAACAGTTTTGCATATCTCCGACGGAAAGATTGGGAAGCAGCCTGATTCGTTGCAGGTCGAGGCCGTCTCGGGACCACCGCGATCGCACTTGGGCGATCGGCGGGTTCTGGGCCGGAGTGGACTCCAGCACCACAACTAAAATGGACTCGGGAACCGCCATCAAAATTTTAGCCCAGGTCGCCCGCATTTCGGGTGTCACCTGTTCCCATTCCACCCCGGATAGAAAGATGGCCGTCTGCTCTGAAACGCCCAATTTTCGGCGCGTCACCTGGATTTGGGGGGACGGTTGGGACCGGGCAAACCAAGGGGAATCCAAAAGATCCGGCATGGCGCGATCGTCGGGATCTTCGTTCATTTCGGGCGACCCGGCGGCGTGCACTTGTACCGGGGCGAGTCGGTGTCGCGCCAGTTGGCAGTACGAGTTCACCTCGGCGGTGACATCGGACGCGATGACCGCCACGTCGAGGTTTGAGCGGCGCAATGTCTGCACTCGTTCCGGCAAAGAGGGCGGCAGGGTGACGCACCTCGTGAAGCGGGAGGCACAGAAAGCGCCCAGGTTATCATCTTCTATTGTACAAAAATACAGGATCATGTCAAACTGATAGCAATTAAATTTTTCATACATTGCGAGAATCGCCAATATTTCGTCTTTTAAACAAAGGTTGTCGATCAGGATTCCGACCGATATTTTGTTGTCACTTTGGCGGTTATTTTTGTCGAAATTATAATCGATTTTATGTCCGATCGCTTTCAGATAAAAATCTAAAACGGCATCGCGATCGCGCAGAATCGACTCGATATCGCGATCGACATTCATCAACAGCCGTCCGTCCCACAATTCCAGGGCAATTTTGGCGACATAAACCCACAGACTGCCGTTATTGGAATGGCTTTGAATATTCCGTTTCAAGTCGTTCCAGATATTTCCGACAAAATTAACATAATTTTCGATATCTCCGACTTGATTAAATTCTCGCACCGGGGAAAACAGAAAGCGGATAAACTCGTCGAACAGGTAATGGGGAACGATCGCATTTTGATAGTGCAGCGGGAGTTGGTAGGCGGGACGATACAGCATCGCCGCCAGTAAAAACTGACCGCCAGTTTCAGCGGTAAAGCCTCGGGAAAGTTGGAGTTTGATGCGTTCCAACAATTCGGACTCCCCGTCGGCGATCGCCATTTCTATGATACCACTATCCCGGATAATTTGATTGATTTTAACCCCCGGGCTGTGGTAGAATTTTTCCAGGCGATCGCGATCCAAATTCAGCCACATTGTCGCCGTCACTTTGCGAAGCAACCGGAGATTATCAAAGCTGGGTTGATGGCTGGGATTTTGGCGATATTGTTCCGCCAGCGTCCGCGACAAATCCAGATAATCCCGGGGAGATTTGACCCAGAGTTGTTGCAGAATCTGTTCTCGGACAGATAAACTCAAAAACCGATAATCTGGATCGACAATAATTTTTCGATACAGCCGGCCGTAATCGCGGAGATTTTGACCTCGGGCGATATTCCGTTGGGTTTGTTGATGCCGGTGAATCCGCAAGCCAGATAAGGGTTTATCCACAAAACCAATTTTGTAATCCCCCATAATTCTGAACCACAGATCCACATCCAAAAACTGATGCAAATCGGGATCGAATCCCCCCAATTTGGAAACAGCCGATCGCGACAGCAAAACCGTCGTCGGTTCGCCAATTTTATTCAGCCGGCCCCGGAAGCAATTCGGATCGGACAGCAATTCGGAACCGTCTTGAATAGCTTTTAGTGTTGACCAATCTTGATGTAGATTTCGGGTCCCCTTGTAGGCGGCTTGGCATTGGGGGTCAGAGGCGGATTGGGGGTCGATAAAGGTATCGCGGCGGGAAAATACCAAACCGATATTCGGATCGGATGCGGCGATAGAAACCAATTCTTCGATGCAGTTGGGTTCGAGGCGGTCATCTTGGAAGAGGAATTTAAGGTATTTTCCGTTGGCTTGGGAAATGCAAAAATTGAGATTATCTACCAAGCCATAATTGATATGGGTGAAGATGCGGAAGGGGACGGGGGAGGAAGATTTCCAAGACTCCGCGATCGCCACGGTGCGATCGGTCGATCCGTCGTCGGCGAGGATTATTTCACAGTTGGAATAGGTTTGGGAAAATGCACTGGCGATCGCTTCGGAAATAAAGGCTTCTCCGTTGTAAGTCGGGATGCAGATACTCACCAAGGGAGGGGGAGTCGGGGAGGTGACAAAAGATGGATTCGCCACCCCAGCAATTCTAGTAAAATTATCCGTAGCGGCTTGGATGGTTTGGAGGCGGTTCAAAATGCGATCGCCGACAGCTTCGGGACTGAGTAAAGTGCGGATATCGGCGGCGGCTTGGCTGCCAATTTTGGCGGTAGCTTCTGGGTTTTCAACCACGAATTTCATCAACTCGGCGGCGTGTCGGATGTCCGGATCTGCCCAAAGATTTCCGGGTTGGTAGGGACCGTCTCCTTTGGCAATTAAAATCCGGCGATATTTGACGAGAAAGCTATTGGCTAAGTTCATAAATTCGGTATTGGAAGAATAGCCGGTGGCGATGACCGGTTTTCCGTGAAACATGGCTTCCGCCATTGTCAAACCGAAGCCTTCGGAACGATGCAGGGAAATATACGCATTGCAATGGAATACTAAGCTATTAATTTCTTCCCGAGATAGGTAGCGATCGATAATTGAAATGGCGGGGGAGTCGGCGATCGCATTCAGGAGGCGCGATCGGTCTTGGGGGAAGCGATTAGAATTAGAACACTTCAACACCAAACGGATGTTTTGGGGATGATTTCCAAATGCTATTTTAAATGCTTCTACCACCGCCAGGGGATTTTTACGTTCCATGCGACTGTAAAAGTCAAACATGAATAAAAAGATAAATTCATCCCGAGGCAGTCCCAACTGTTCCCGCGTTAGCGTCGCCGGTGGCAGCGATACCGTCGGCATCATTTTAATAACTGGAATGGGAGACACCTGGCTGATGGCGGACACGCAATAATCGCTGTAGGTCCAAATCTCGTGAAACAGGGAAAACGCCGGCATCCACTCGGGCGGAAACTCCGGCAGCTCCCAAGCCCAGAATCCGATATTATATCGATTTTTAAAATAGTCAGAACCGACGATTTTGGCGAACCGCATCACGTCGTTGGCGTTGATTTGGATCAGGTTGACCGGGTGGGGATTCTCCGAGGTGAAATTCTGGAAGCTGGTATCTTGTTTTCGATGCGGACTTCCGGTAAAATTATTGATAGCGACGGGAAGGTTTGCGGCTTCCATCCCCCGCAAGGTTGCCCGGACTCCTTCGCCGATGCCAAATTCTCCATTGACGAAACCGGCGACATTGACACCGAGATTCGGGGTGATCATTTCTGGGGGTTGGGATTGGCGTTCGATTCGTTCTAAGGTTTGGCGATAGCTGCGGGAAGACTGCAAAAATTTTCGCAATTCCGCTGCGTCATATTGAGCAAATTGTGCGAACTGTTCGGGAGAGAGTATCTTTTTCGTCAAGAGGTGGAGGGAGGAACCGTTGGAATAGATATTTAATCCCAGTTGTTCGGCGATGATCTGTAATGATTTCGGAGTGTAAAAGCTGATATGCTGTCCTGACTGGGGTGCGTAGTACCACCACTGACCGGGTTTGGGATTGTGGGGGGGGAGCAGTTCGGTTGAGAATAAAATATTTGGCGATAATGTCAGCAGTTGGCGGATGTCGTCGAGGGGGTTTTTCAAATGCTCAAACAGTTCAAAAGCTGTGATTAATTCGTAGGGTTTCTCGGGGGTGAGTGTGCCTTCAAATTCCGCCGCAAATAAATTGTCACAAAAGCGATCGCACCAATCAAATTGAAACCGAATCTCCCGCATCAGCCGGACGAACAAACCATACCCGCCGCCGTAGTCGAGAAACCGGCCGCCGGGATTAAAAAATTGGGCGATAATTTGACTCGACAATTGTGCTAACATGAGATTGCGGAAGACTAAGCCATCGTCACTGGAAGCGATCGCGCGATCGTATGCTTCGGACAGCCAGTGGGGTTCTTCCGTCTGTACGAATCCGCAATGTTGGCATTGAAAATAATTGACCGGGTAGCGGTTGAGTACCGTAGTCTGACCGAAGGGGAGGGACGGGGACGCACAAATTTTACACTGCATGATGGAAGGTGCGATCGGTATTCCGTATTTTACCGCAGAATGGGTCTGAATCTAAAAAATTTTAGCTATGGGATAAGAAATAATTGCTTCATCTTCTGTCATGATGATCAAATCATGTTCCAAAGATTGACAAAGCAAAAGGCGATCGAATGGGTCTTTGTGCAAAGGGGGTAATTTGGCTAATTGAGTAATTGTCGTTTCACTAATCGACAAGCTGGCAATCTGGTGTCTTTCACGCTGTTTAGGAAGGTAAATTTCCGGTGATTCTGGCAAAGGCAATTTTCCCAGTTGATATTTAATCATCGCTTCCCATACGGAAACGACACTGAGGTACACTTCATTTTCTTGACTACTAATCGCATCACGACATCTTTCAGGCAGTCGCCTATCGTTGGTCAGCAACCAGAGAAAAATATGAGTATCTAGGAGGATATTCATGGATTGTCAAACAAGTCAATTATTTCTTCTGGTAGGGGATCGTTGAAATCATCGGGGACAATAAATTCCCCTTCGCATAAACCGATAGGACGACGTGTTTTTTGAGGTGTACTTGTTGAGATCGGTTTGATTTCAGCAATGGGGCGATCGGCTTGAGTAATGATCAGGGTATTGCCTTCTTCGATCAATTTTATAAATCCCGACAAATTTTTTTGAATGTCATCTATATTTAGACTAATCATGGTATTTTAAGGTTGAAAAAATTTCGATCTGCGTTGGTTTTGCTGAAGCCGTTTTTTGAAATCCGATGTGTGATGTCCGACTCCCATTTCGATGAAGTCAGCTTTTAGGGTTTGGATGGTTTCTTGTTCTTGAGCAATTTGAACGCAAATCCTGGAAAGCCAAAGTATAGCTTGTATCCAAAAAATAAATATTTTCATTGGTCATACAGATGGCGATCGTGGTCGATCGCACCATCCTCGACATCACATTCCACAGGATTTGAACCCAAATCCCCAATCGAGGATGTTTTGGGGACTGCCGTAATAATAATTTTATCCTCTTCTTGAAGAATCTCAAATTCTTGGTTTTCTCCTAACAAGCCTTTGGGAATTAATAAGCCCTGTTCTGTCGCGGTTAATTTCATGTCCGATCGCCTCGATTACTGAGATTGGGCTAAAAAGCATCTTTGATCGTAACAAATTTAGGTCATTTCTGTCATCTTCTGGGAGCTTTTAGCATTGTTGGGGGAAAAGCATTGAAAGCGATCGCACCCCTTTCAGTCGTCGTCCTCCGCCTCGTCCAGGTGTTCGGAAACGTCGCGGTAGAGGTTAAAAATGTGATGGTCTTTGAGGCCGTAGACCACATTTCTGCCCCGTTTCTGATACCTGACAAACCGCATGGTTCGGAGAATTCTCAGTTGATGAGATACAGCAGATTCGGTCATTTGGACGGCGGCGGCCAGGTCGCGCACCCGCATTTCTTTCAGGGCTAGGGCCGACAAGATCCGCCAGCGGTTCGGATCTCCTAAAATACTAAAAAATTCTGCCATGCGTTGAGCTTTTTCGACGCTCAAAATTTTTTCCACGGCCCGGGGGGGCGCGGAGTCTGGGTCTGGGCGGGCATTCGGGTCAGCGGTGTCAGACATAAGGGGGTGCGGAGGTTTCGACTGCGGTTCGGATCGATACCGATCCTGAAGAAATTGTTAAGCTTCCAGAATCTAATATCTGAAAGCCTGTTCAGATGTTATGGTAGTAACCATGAAAGCTTGTTCAAGCTTTAGTCTATTGTATCTTCAGGAGAAGTTGTGATGACGACCGCCACCCAAATCAAATGTGCCTGCGAGTCCTGTCTGTGCGTTGTCGATACCGCCAAAGCCATTCAAAAGGATGGCAAGTATTACTGTAGCGAAGCCTGTGCCAACGGCCACCCCGATGGCGATGGCTGCGGCCATGCGGGATGTAACTGCCACAGTTGAGACCAATATTTGTGGCGGCAGAGATGACGATTTTCGGTCAACCTGTCGCCACTTATTTTTGTGGAAATTTTGTGCGATCGCATTCCCAGATATAACCCGACAAAAAACT
>JBNGCR010000194.1:0-10535 GCA_050045915.1 Limnospira sp. | reverse complement strand
TTGACCATTAATAATTGTTATATCAAATTCGGTTACAGACTCATCAATCCCTTACATAAGGCCAACCCTATAAGGTTGCCTCCACGGAAAACTCCGCCCGATCGCGATCGGCTCAAATCAGATAGAAACTGAATCCCCCGACTGCCATGATCCCACACCGCCCGAAACGCTTTTCCCTCCGACGGTATCGCCGCATTTTCCTCGCGGGTGCGATCGCGTTCGTGTTATTTCTGAGTGGGGGACTCGCCCACAACTTGCTGACGTTGCGATCGGCTTCCAACCAACCCGTCGATGCCTTTTTGGTGCTCGGCGGCAGCATCCGCCGGGAAATTTACGTCTCCCACCTCGCCAAACAATCTCCCGAAATTCCGATCCTGATTTCCACTGGATCGGACGATCCCTGCGTTGTCGAACTCTTCGATCGCATCGATGCGCCCCTAGACCGCGTGTGGCTGGAAAAATGCGCGGACTCGACATTCGGCAACTTTTTCTTCGGCCAACCCATCCTCAGCCGCTGGGGAGTCCGCCACGTCCGGATGTTCACCTCCGAAAGCCACCTCCCGAGGGCGGCGTGGATGGCCCGGATCGTGTTGGGTTCCCACGGAATTTGGGTAGACCTGGAGTTGGTGGAGGAATCGGGCGTTCCGGGAAACCGGGAATCCGCCCTCAAAACGACCCTGGACGTGACCCGGGCGACGCTGTGGGCGTTCCTCTCTCAAATCTTCCAACCGAGTTGCGACAATGTGGTTCGCCTCCCCGATGTCGATCTCGCCACCTGGTGCGAGGACGGGTTTAGCTGCGAGTACCAGGGGGGTGTCGATCGCGAGTCGATTTGCGTCGAGTGAGGGCGGGGGAGGTTCGCTTTCGAGTTCCGTGCGATCGCCACAAAATTGTCGATTTCTGTCTGGAGATAGATGCAAGCACTATTAGTTATGACCCGATTTTTACCCACTGAAATAGAACTTTGGTATCCTACAGGTTGATATATATCAGTGCGCGCTCATGTGTTAACACATTGGGGGAACCTCGAAAACTTCAAAACTTCGATTCAAAGGGACTTTGAGTTGTCCCGACTCCCTAATACCGATTCTCGAAGACCGCGCGCAGCGCTATAAATATCGCTCAAGGTTTCTTCGCCATTGGGAAACTGAGCGATCGACGGTCATCTTTACATTGACTCATTTCGTCAAAAGCCAAAAACCCAGATTGTGCAAGGGATGCAACCCTGTGTTTTGGAAAACTTATATAAAGATCGCTTCCCAGGAATATAAAACTTTGCTTAAAGGTGTTGCACGGTTGCTAAAAACTTGATATAACACCTGGTAGGCTGTATTTCCCTAAACCCGTCCAATTCTTGGGGAATTGAGCCGATCGGTCTGACGAGCCATCGGATTGGCAAACTCCCATCCTTTCTGATTCATCCAGATGGGTTCACGAAGATGAATATTGAGGATCTTACATTCTCGCGCTCCCGAAGTTATAAACAGAAACATTGGAGGCACGTTTTTAACTTTTATTGATCGCTGTTATAGCGGTGTGAAATAATTCGTGAAAATTTTTCGGCTAAGAGCCCCCAGAATTGGGGGTTTGGGTGCTAGATATTTTTCAGCTAGATATTTTTCAGAATGACTTCACACTGCTATATCCCGGACTCAATCTATCATTTCATTCAACAAAATTTTTCCAAAAACTGATTCAGACCCCCAATTTCTGTATCACAGTCCGAGATAATTGGCGATCCCTAGGGAAACTAAAGAGCAATACAGATCCGAGGTAGGGAACGCTCCCTTTCCACACCCAGCGCTTGAACCCATCAGATTGTGATGAGTCATTCGTCAGCTTCCGCTAAAGGAATCGAGTTTTAAATCCCAATAACTATCCACCGGATTGGGATGGCGATCACCTTGAAGTCCGATCTCAAACCCAGACAGACACTCTCTGTCTGGCTATAGCCTATTTCGTAGCCAAAATTATGCTCAATACCAACCTTCCGGTTGCCAAGACCGAACCCGACACCAATTCAGCAGCGGAGGTTCTCGAACGCATCCGCCGCGCCTTTCAAATGTTGCTGACGGAGGCGAAAGCCGCTCCGGACGCAACGACCCATCTGAGCCAATTTGTAGAGTTTTGCAGGACTTACGAACTCGGGGAAACGATCCTGGGAGATCAACCCGCGAGCTTATCATCTGACGAAACTTCCGGTTCTGCTGTTCGCAGCGAACACAATCGCGAAAAAAGTTTGTATTTGGTCTGTCAGGGTCGGGTGCGCCTGTTGGCCTTCGATCGCGCCAGGGAACGGGAAGTCTCCGTGGACGTCCTGGAACCGGGCGAGTGCTTCGGGGGAGATTGGGAACCGTGCCACCGCCCTCGGTTTCCCTACTGCGCCGTCGCCGCCGATCGCACCGAAATCGCCCGTTTGAACCTGAGCTCCATATCGATCCCAGAATTGGAAGCCCACCTGCAAACCTGGGCCCGAGAGCGATCGCACCTGATCTTCTTCAAAACCCAAACCGAACTGCGATCGCGCCCCGGACGGTATTTAAAAGCCCTCCTCCCCCAGGTTGTCGAACGGCACCTCGCAGCCGGAACCCCCGTGGGGACCCTCTCCTCCGGCGATCCCGCCCGCTTCTGGCTCTACAACGGCCAAATCGACGGAACGCCCGCCGCCCCCAATGTCGGAGACGGGTGGGGACCCGAACCGCCGCCGGAAAGCTGGGTAGCCGGAAAAGAGGCGATCGTGTTGAGCCTGCCCCAGGGCGACTGGGACACCCTCTCCCCCGATACGGCGAACCGACAGAACGGCGGCAAAATGTCGGCGAAAGTCCCCAAAATTGCCCCGGCCTTACCCGCCCCCAAACCCGCCGCGGAAGCCCCGGCGGCCCTCAAAGACCCTTCCCAAGCCCCCCCGCTGAACTTTCCCAAACCGAAGCGCCGCCGTCCCTGGGGAGGCTTCTTGCGATCCGATCCCTTTGTAGAGCAGCAAAGTTCCTCCGACTGCGGCGCGGCCTGTCTGGCGATGATCAGCCGCTACTGGGGCAAAGATTTCGGCCTCAACCGGCTCCGCAACCTAGCCGGGGTAGGGCGGTCCGGCGCCTCCCTGAAAGGGCTGGCGCGGGCGGCGGAAAGCCTGGGCTACCAAGCCCGACCCGTGCGGGCCAGCCTCAGCCGCCTGGAAGACGAAAAACATCCCTGGATCGCCCACTGGCAGGGCGACCACTACATCGTCGTCTACCGGGTGCGGGGAAAACAGGTCTGGGTGGGCGACCCGGCCCAGGGAAAACGGAAACTGTCGCGATCGCAATTTCTCGACGGCTGGACGGGCTACGCCCTGCTCCTGGAGGCCACCGAGCGCCTCGACGAAGTGCCCAACCAAAAGCGATCGCTCGGCCGGTTCATGGGCCTGCTGTGGCCCCAGCGCTCCCTCGGCCTGCAGATCATCCTGATTTCCATCCTCGTCCAAGCATTCGGGGTGGTCACACCCCTACTGACCCAGATCATCCTCGATCGCGTCGTGGTCAACAAGAGCATCACCAGCCTCCACGTCTTCGCCCTCGGCGCCCTGATCTTCGGGCTGTGGAGTTTGGGTTTGTCGTCCGTCCGCCAATATCTCCTCAGCTACCTCTCCAACCGCCTGGATCTAACCCTAATCTCCGGCTTCATCCGCCACGCCCTCTCCCTGCCCCTGAGCTTCTTTGAATCCCGCCGGGTGGGGGACATCATCACCCGGGTCCAGGAAAACCAAAAAATCCAGCGATTCCTGATCGGTCAAATTCTCCTGGCGTGGCTCAACCTGGTGACGGGATTTGTCTACCTGGGCTTGATGCTCTACTACAACTGGCGCCTGACGGTACTCATCCTCGGCCTGATCCCCCCCATCGTCATCGTCACCCTCATCTCGACCCCCCTGCTGCGCCGGATGTCGCGCAAAGTCTTCAACGCCGTCGCCGACCAAAACTCCACCCTCGTGGAGATGATGACAGGGGTGCAGACCCTCAAATCCGTCGCCGCCGAGCAGGAGTTGCGCTGGCGCTGGGAGGACCGGCTTACCAAGCAACTCAACGCCCGGTTTGAGGGGCAGAAGTTGGGGATCAACCTGGGATTGATCAGCCAAGCCATCAACACCGTCGGCAGTACGGCGCTGCTGTGGTTCGGGGTGATGATGGTGATTCAGGGGGATCTGACCATCGGCCAGTTCTTCGCCTTCAACATGATGCAGGGCAAGGTCATCGGGCCGGTTCTGGCTTTGGTGGGCCTGTGGGACGAACTCCAGGAGGTGCTGATCTCGGTGGAGCGGCTCAACGATGTCTTCGACAGCGAACCGGAGGAAACCCCCCAGCACCCGCTGCTGGTGTTGTCCTCGGTGGAGGGAAATGTGCGGTTCGAGGACGTAACCTTCCGCTATTCGGAAGAAGCCGAAGCTAATACCCTGCAAAACCTGTCTTTCGAGGTGCGACGGGGGCAGACGGTGGCGATCGTCGGGCGCAGCGGTTCTGGGAAAAGTACCCTGGTGAAGTTGCTGCAGCGGTTGTACCTGCCCAGCAGCGGCCGCATCTCGGTGGACGGCCACGACATCCGCCACGTTTCCCCCCAATCCCTGCGCCGACACATGGGGGTGGTGCCGCAGGACTGCTATTTATTTTCCGGGACGATCCAGGAAAATATCGCCCTGTACCGGGACGAGTACGATTTGGAAGATGTGGTGGAGGCGGCGAAGTTGGCGGAGGCCCACGCCTTCATCCAGAGTTTGCCCTTGGGGTACAACACCAAGGTCGGGGAGCGGGGGTCGAGTTTGTCCGGGGGACAGCGGCAGCGGGTCGCGATCGCCCGGGCCCTGTTGGGGAAACCGCCGATCCTGGTTTTGGACGAGGCCACGAGTTCGTTGGATACGGAGAGCGAACAGCGGTTTCAGCGGAATTTGGAACAACTCAGCCGCGATCGCACTACGTTTATCATTGCCCACCGCCTCTCGACAGTCCGCAACGCTGACCTGATTTTGGTTCTTGATCGCGGCGTTTTGGTGGAGCGGGGCAACCACGACGAGTTGATCGCGATCGGGGGGTTGTACCACCACCTCGCCCAGCAGCAACTCGACCTTTAAAAGCCATCGAAATCCGTCGGTTTTACGGGCGACGATCGGCAGGGGGAGTGCAGCTAAACTCCCTCTATAGCGCTGCGCGCGGTCCTCGGCAGTCGGGAGTCGGGAGTCGGAAACTGAAACGGCTTTTCTATAAGGGTTTGAAAATTTCTGACCCAATTTCAACTGTAACCACGTGAGCGCTCGTTGCTCTAAATCTGCTTTGATTTCTCCCTCTAAATCACGAACTTTTTATTGGTTTAACAAAAGTTCATGAAAAAAGTGCCAAATTGGCAGTCGTGACGACAGAGTTCGATCTAACATATTAAGGAAAGCCGAGAATAATACAGGTGTCCTGCGATCCACTGCCAGAATTCAATTCTTGGATCTGTCTTTTTTAAAATTTATCCAGCTTTAAATGACCGCTCTCGCACGTCAAGTCATATTTACGATCGCGATTATTGGTCTCGTTTTATGAAATGGAAAAATACCCATCAATTCGATCAAATGCACATCCCTCAAAAGACCGATTTAAACGGCCGACACGGGGATGAGATCTACCGAGATTTAGATCTTCCTCCGGAAGAGTTGGACAACCCCCACCAGTTGCGCGGGGGTGTGGCGGGGTCGCTGCCGATCGCCCCTTCATTTCAACATCCGGCCGTCGCCAAGCCGAAAAAACCGGCACCCGAGCCGGGGGATTGGTCGCCGGCGCTCCAATCTCTCCTCGATCGCCCGCCCTCTTCCCTTCCAGCCCGGTTGATGATGGGGGGACTCGCCTTCTGCGCGGCCTTCGGAACCTGGTCCTATTTCGGCACCATCGACGAGGTGGGGGAGGCCCGGGGAGAATTGATTCCCCAGGGGGATGTCTACAAGGTGCATCCGGTGGAGTCGGGTAAGGTTGTCCGTATCGCCGTGGAAGAGGGAGAGGCGGTGAAAGTCGGGGAGGCGATCGCGGAACTGGACACCCAAATGGCCGCGGGGGAGGTGGAGCGGTTACAACAGCGGTTGCAATCCCTGCAACTCGAACGCTCCCAACAGCAACAACTGCTCGACCGCACCCACTTGGAAGCCCAGACCCGGGCCTCCATCGCCGAGGCCCAAATGCAGGCCCGACAGGCGGAGCGCGATCGCATCGACAGCCAGATGGCCGCCACCCGGCAGCTCATCGCCCAACTCGAGTTGAACCGGCAAGCCGGCCAGAGCCGCCTGGAGAACTTGCAACCCCTCGACACCCGCACCGACGAACTGCTCGAAAAACTGCGGGCCGACGAGGCGGCGGCGGCCGAGCGGGTGGAGCGGCTCAGTCCCCTGGTGGAGGCCGGGGCGCTCTCCCAGGAGGTGATGTTCCAGGCTGAACAATCCCTCCGGGACCGAGAGCGGGCGATCGTTCAGGCCCAAATGCAGGAGCAAACCGGCAGCGAGGAACAGGTGTTCCAGGCTGAGGAGAGATTGCGGGACTCCGAACGCCGCATCACCCAATCCCAGGGGGAACTCCAACAGCTCCGAACCGACGCGGCGCGGCTGGACGCCGAGTTGGAGCGCCAGCGGGCCGAGGCCGAGGCGAGTGTCCTGCAAACCCAGGAAAAAATTCAGCAGCTCGAACTGAAACTCACCCAGCTCGATGCCGAAATTGCCGACACTCAAAATTTGATCGCCAGCGCCGAAACCAAGCTGCAGCAACGGTTTCTGTACGCCCCCATCGACGGCACGGTTTCTTCCCTCAACGTCGCCAACTTCGGGGAAGTGCTGCAACCGGGGCAGACCTTCGCGGAAATTACGCCGGAGGACGCGCCGTTGGTGCTCTCCGCCAGCCTGCCGGAACGAGAAGCCGGCTTTTTGGAGACGGGGATGCTGGCTAAGATCAAGTTTGACGCCTATCCCTATCAGGAATACGGCGTGATCGAGGGGACGGTGACTTCGATTTCCCCCGATACGAAACCCGTTCAAGAGGGTCAAGCCGTCTACAAGGTTGAAATCGTTCTGGAACGGGATTTTGTCGTGGACGATGGGGAACAGATCGAATTTAAACCCGGTCAGACGGCCGCGGCGAGTATTGTCATCCGGCAGCGCCGAATTATGGATCTGTTCCTCGACCCGATCCGGAAAATTCAAAAACGGGGTTTGGAACTGTAAATCAATTGTATTTTAGGAATCAGGTGTTATGACTTTCAATTCTAACCGTTCTAGCAATCTCAACAAAACCATGACTGAAGCACAATTCAACGAAGTGATCGACGCCATCTTGGCGGGAAAATATTCTTGGGCTTGCGTTTTGATTCTCTCCTTTGCCGGTTACAATCCGATGCACTACATTCCCTATCGGACTTACAATCGGCTGCTCAAGGCTAACCGAAATTGTGGGGGGCAAAAGAGCGATCGCGACAAGTCCACTAAAATTAAAGATTTGGGCTATTGTGAAAATGTCGGCCGCAAGGAGGCTCGCGTCGCCGGGGGAGGGCGGGCGATCGACATTAAAAATTGGTTTCATTCCATCTGGTGAACTGCCTCTCTAATTACAACCCGCGATCGGATTTCACCAATTCTCTCTGCTGCGGCGGGGATTTTTTTTTGGAATTAGCTGAATTCGAGTTCGGGCGATCGCCATTTGTAAATCTGCCATTAAAAAAATGAAAATCAATGCCGATCTGGCAACATTAGTGATCACTCTTGTGCGTGTGATATTTTTCAAAAAAATCCGATTTCTGCCACATTGGCAACACGGTAAATGGTTTTCAAATTAAATTAGATTCAGAACAGAAACAAAACCTATTTCACTCAATTCTCTGGAGAGAAACCATGAATATTTCCGACCTCAATCATATCGCCAATGTTTCCGAAGAATCCAACGTTGTCGGCGGATATGGATACTACGGATATACCTTTTTTGAAAACGATTACATCAATTTTGATGTCTACGGAGATACGAATATCAATACCCACATCGATGGCAATACCGCTCAGGTTGATGGCGGTGCTGTTGCTTACGGTTCGGATACCTATACCAAGGTTGCCGGTGGCACTTATACCGATGAATACTACACTTCTGAATCCAGCCTTTTTGCCATCTCCGTGAGCGACTAATCCGTTCATTTTTGTCGGTTAAAACTTTGAGGATAGAGGGACTTACTTGACGGGTGAGTTCCTCGCCTTATTTCGGGACAGTATCCGCCACTTTTATAAAAAATAAAAAATATTTTCAAATAATGCCAGATTGGCAACACTCTCGAGAACCTTTCAATTAAATTAAAGACAGGAAAGGGAAATCCCCGAATCCATTCACTCAATCAATTAACTGGAGAGAAACCATGAAGATTTCCGACCTCAATCATATCGCCACTATTTCCGAAGAATCCAACGTTGTCGGCGGATATGGATACTACGGATATACCTTTTTTGAAAACGATTACATCAATTTTGATGTCTACGGAGATACGAATATCAATACCCACATCGATGGCAATACCGCTCAGGTTGATGGCGGTGCTGTTGCTTACGGTTCGGATACCTATACCAAGGTTGCCGGCGGTACTTACACCAGCCCCTATAGCT
Organism: Limnospira sp.; assembly: GCA_050045915.1. Lineage (GTDB taxonomy): Bacteria > Cyanobacteriota > Cyanobacteriia > Cyanobacteriales > Microcoleaceae > Limnospira. The sequence goes on along the minus strand of JBNGCR010000194.1, from coordinate 1,909 downwards.
CCTCGTCCAGTTTATTTGCCATCTCCGTGAGCGACTAAAACGTCCTTTTTTGATATCCAAAAATTGGGCTTTTTTGAGTGAGGAACTCCTCGAGAGTTCCTCCGTTTTCAATGGAAATGAAGTCGCTTTTCGCGGCTACATCTCTCGCCACAATTCTTGCAAAATTCTGCCAAATTGGCAACTTTTTCGAGAAGGTTTCGATTAAATTAAAGACAGGAAAGGGAAATTCCCGAATCCATTCACTCAATTAACTAATTGGAGAAAAACCATGAAGATTTTCGACCTCAACCATCTCGAAAATGTTTCCGAAGAATCCAACGTCGCCGGTGGATATGGATACTACGGATATTTTACTTTTTACGAGAATGATTTTATCAACTTTGATGTTTACGGAGATGTAAGTATCAACACTCACATCGACGGTAACACCGCTCAGATTGATGGCGGTGCTTTGGCTTTCGGTTCGGACACCTATACTAAGGTTGCCGGTTCGACGTTTACCGTGGAAGGCCATACCTCACAATCCAGCCTTTTTGCTATCTCTGTGAGCGACTAATCCTTCATTTTTGGGAACTTCCAAACTTTATTATCTTTGAGTATAGAGGAACTCATCCTTCGAGAGGAGGGGGTTCCTCTAATTTTTTTAGCCATATTTGTTCGTCGCCTTTTGTCAGTCTCGCCGGCAAAAATGATTTCGGGATTCTGCCAAATTGGCAACTTTTTCGAGAAGGTTTCGATTAAATTAAAGACAGGAAAGGGAAATTCCCGAATCCATTCACTCAATTAACTAATTGGAGAAAAACCATGAAGATTTTCGACCTCAACCATCTCGAAAATGTTTCCGAAGAATCCAACGTCGCCGGTGGATATGGATACTACGGATATTTTACTTTTTACGAGAATGATTTTATCAACTTTGATGTTTACGGAGATGTAAGTATCAACACTCACATCGACGGTAACACCGCTCAGATTGATGGCGGTGCTTTGGCTTTCGGTTCGGACACCTATACTAAGGTTGCCGGTTCGACGTTTACCGTGGAAGGCTACAAATCACAATCCAGTTTGTTTGCCATCTCTGTGAGTGACTAAAGAGATTTTTTCTGAACGATAAAATCGTTCAGATTGAAAGCAAAGAGGGACTCATAGGCTATAAAGTCCCTCTTAAATCTTTTCTTTTAACGCAGGAAACTGTAGCAATTTTTCCCATTTAATCATGAATATTTGCGACTTAAATTTCGTAGAATTATGTTCGAGTACCGGCGAAGTGAAAGGCGGTATTTATGTGGCGACTGATTCTTTTTCGTTTGCTTATACTGGTGTAGCTATTGCCGGATCTGATGCCATAGCTGTGGGTGACTATACCGCGACTACAGCCAGTGCAAGTACATCGGTTTATAATGATAGTAACTATTCTTATAGTTTTGCTTATTCTGAAGCCAAAGCTGTGGCAGAATCGGGATATAGCGACGGGGTATCTTCTTCTAATAGTTTTGCGATTTACGGATCTTTCTACAGCTAATTTACAAAAAATAACGTCATATCTATAATTGAATTAGCATTTTTATCATGTCTCAAGGTGCAAAATCTCAGAGAATTATCGAGTCATCTATAAGCGTCGCTACCGTCAGTTCCACTTCCTCCGCAGACGAAACCGGTGCGGGAAGCAGCAGCGAAGCCACCGCCACTTCGGGAGAGGGAGAAACCAGCACTAGCAGCGAAGAAACCTTCACTCCCGGCGCCACTTCTAGCAGTGGAAATGCCTCAGCGATCGCATCTTCAGACGATGCAGAAACGGAAGCTACAGCCACCGCAGAAGAGACTCAAACGGAAAGTTCGGATATCGCCGAAACCGATAATTCGGAAACAGAAGAAATCGAAACGGAAGAAAGTTCCGCAGATATAGAAA
>JBNGCR010000193.1:0-10583 GCA_050045915.1 Limnospira sp. | reverse complement strand
CCGCTTCCTCCGCTTCCCCCGCTTCCCCCGCTTCCGGCTCCTTCGCCCCCATCAGGTTAGCCAGAACGTGAAAGGTGTTGACCCCGGAGGGTTCTCCGGTGATGGCTTCCGCCACCAACTTGCGGAGGGCATCGAGTCCTTGAAAGAGGCGATCGCTCACTTCGGGGGAAAACTCGGTTTCGCCACGGTTGAGTCCCCCCAAGATGTGTTCGATTTGGTGGGCGAGGGTCGAGACATCTTTGACCCCCAACATTCCGGCGTCCCCTTTCAAGCTGTGGGCTTCCCGCAACAATTCCTCCAGCTTTTCGGTGTCGCCGGGGTTTTTCTCCAGGTGCAAAAAGCCGTCGTCGAGGTTTTGCAAATGTTCCTCGCTGGCCACTTTGAAAACTTCCCGGAGTTCGTCATCTTCGATCATGGTTTGTCCCTCGGTGCAAAGTTGGGGAGAATTGATAATTAACAATTATCGACGAATTTTCTATTTCCCTTTTCCGGTCGGCTCACACCAGATTTTTGAGATTCTGGGCGGTTTCATTGAGTTGTCGGGTGCCGATTTTACTTTGAGCCAGACCGTTGGCCGTTTCGTGGGCGGCGGTGTTGAGGTTGTTCATGGCGTCGATGACCTGTTCGATCGCGATCGCCTGCTGTTTGGCATTCAGGGAAATCTGCTGGATGTTGACGGCGACATCGTTGATAGCGTTGACGATTTTTTCGACGGCCTTCGTCCCCTCCTCGGTGACGATGACGGTGGAGTTGGTGGCATTTTGAATATCCGCGATCAGGGAGCCGATTTTCTCGGCCGACTTGCGACTCTGGTCGGCCAATTTGCGGATTTCGCTGGCGACTACCCCGAATCCCTTGCCGTGTTCCCCGGCCCGCACGGCTTCCACGGAAGCATTCAGAGCCAACATATTCGTCTGATTCGCCAAATCGCTCACCAGGTTAGTAATATTATAAATCTGGCCGAGGTTCTCGCTCAAACGCAAGATTTGCCCCTGAACCTGCCCCATTTTTTCTCGCACACTGGGATTGTTGTCGAAGCTGCCGTCCCGGCGATCGCTCCCGGCCAATTCCAGAACCTGGCGAGCCCCGGTAGAGGCGGCGGAAGCCTGGTCGGCGGACTGGCGGGAGGACGCCCCCAACTCGTCCATGCTGGTGGTGGTCTGATTCACGGAGGCGGCCTGCTGGACGGCGACCCGCTCCTGCTGTTCGATGGTGGTAGAAATTTCCGTCGCCGCCAGGGCGATATTGGTGGCCTCCTGGGTGATCCTTTGGATGATGGTGGTGATGATCCAGGCACCCAAACCGATCGAAATGATGATCGCCACACCGATGCTGCCCCAAACCACCCACACCAGGTTATTCAGGGCTTGGGTCTGGGCGGTTTTTCGCTGGGTGACGAGCATCAATTCCCGGGTTCTGAACTCTTCGAGCAAGTCGAAAATGGTTTCGGCGATTTCCACTCCGACACCCCCGCTCTGCCACACTTGTCGGGCTTCATCGAGATTTCCCTGGTCTACCAATTCGACCAGACCATCGTGAAATTCTCTCAGCTCCTCGACTTGCCGGTTCACTTCCTGAAAAGTCCGGGCTTGTTCTTCGTTCTCGATGATCGATTCCAAGAGCGGGACGACATTCTGATATTCATTTTGAGCCTGTCTCAAAGCCTGGCGGGAGGCGGGGTTTGCGTCGAGGAGGTAGCCCCGTAAGCTCTGGGACATGAGCTGGACGTCCAACGCCAGATCGGCGATATTTTCGGCAATTTTACGGGATTGAGTCAGCTCGTCCGCCTCCTGTCGGACGCGCCCGACGTTGAGCGTCACCACCGTGGCACTGACGATCATCAGTATGATGGGGATGCTGTACCCCCCCCAAATCCAATACCTCAAGCGTTGAAAAATAAGCATGGTTCCGACTCTCCACTGTAACTTTCAAAAACTACAATCAACCGAAGATGCTACTCCAAGAAAAACCATCAATAATTATCAATTATCAATTATCAATTCAAATGATGGATTGCAGCTCGGCGGCAATGGTTTGGAGCTGTTGCATTCCACTCTTGGTCTGTCCGATGCCGTTGGCCGTTTCGGTGGCCCCCTGTTTGAGAGCGGTCATGGCTTCGAGGACTTGGCTGATGGCGAGGGCTTGTTGCTTGATATTCAGGGAAATTTGTTGGTTGTTGATCACCACTTCGTTGACAGCATCGGTGACGCCGGAGAAGGCCCCGGCGGTTTTTTGGGCCAGATCCACCCCCGATCGCACGGTTTTCGTCCCCTCTTCCGTCACCATCACGGTGGAGTCGATCGCTCTCTGGATGTCCGCCACCAGGGTGCCAATTTTTTGGGCCGATTTTTGACTCTCGTCGGCCAGCTTACGGATTTCGGTAGCGACCACCCCGAAGCCCCGGCCGTGTTCCCCGGCCCGCACAGCCTCCACCGCCGCATTCAACGCCAACATATTAGTCTGGTTGGCCAGGTCGGCGACCAGTTGGGAGATATTGCCGATCTGGTTGGTCTGTTCGCTGAGGCGGACAATTTGGCGGGCGATCGCATCCACTTTGTCTTGCAGGGCCCCCATGCCATCGAGGGTGCTGTCCACGGCTTGCTGGCCGCTCTCGGAAAGGCTGAGGGCCTGTTTGGCACCGGTGAGGGCCGCGTCGGCCTGTTCGGTCGCCACCGTCGAGGAGGCCCCGAGTTCGTCCATCGTGGAGGTGGTTTCGCTCACCGCCGCCGCCTGCTGGGTGGCAACCCGTTCGTGTTCCTCCGTGGCCACCGCAATTTCGTTGGAACTGTCGGAAATGGCTTTGATCGTCTGTTTGAACGTATTGGCGACGGACTGGCTGAGGAAATAGCCGAAGGGAGAGGCGACCACCACCGCCGCCAGAACCAACAATCCGAACAACAACAGGGTTTCGTTCAAAACCGCCCGAGCCCGCTGGCGTTCGAGTTCCGCCACCTGAAGCTGCAGGTTGATGAGGTCTTGAATTTTGTCGGTGAGGGGGTCAATTACATCATACAAAGCCCCGTCGAAAGCGGCTAATTGGTCGGAGTTTCCCGCTTGTAAGGCTTGCCGGAGCCGCTCGATCTGGATCTGGGCCGGAGCGAATAACCGCTCAATGTCTGTAGCGAGGGCTTTTTCCTGGGGGGTCAGGTCTGTTCCGAGATAGGTGTCCCAATTTTGCTCAATTTCGACCAGGGCCGCATTGATGGAATTCAAGGCGGTATCCGCGCTGATGATGCCGGCGTTTGCTTTGTTGACGGCATCGATCACCAAGACGGCGTAGGCGTCGGAAATGCTTTTGAGTTGTGTGAGCGGCACCACGCGATCGTCGTAGATCGTGCCAATCCGGGAATCGATCCGCCAGAAAGAAAAGACGGAATAGCCGCTGACGATCACGAGCACTGTGGCGGGAATTAGAAAAAAACCGCAGTAGAGTTTGGCACTTAATTTTTTCATCATTGTCCGAACGTTACTCAAAAATGAGTGAATGGTTAGCGTTGATCGCGCCCGGTGAATTGAACTCAATATCTTGAGAGAGTCTTTCTGCCCACAAACCAGATTCTCTATGAATTAGACCTCTTCATCGACGATCAAACTGCCGAGGGTAAGGATTTTTTCAAGATCTAACAAACTCATCATCCGATCGCGGTAAACGGCTGTCCCCCGCAAGTATTCATCTTGGATGGAGTGGACTGCCGCCGGGACGGCCCGGATCGAGGCCGGGTTGAGGTAGGTGACATCGAAAATATCATTGACCGTCACCCCCGTCACCAAATCATTCATTTTGACGATCGCGACTTTTCTCGAATGGCTGTTGCCATCCATCGGCAGGCCCAAAATTCCCCGGATGTCGATGAGGGTGACAATTTCACCCCGCAGGTTCATATTTCCCACAATATGGGACGGCGTACAGGGGACGGGGGTGATATTGTGGATGTCGGTAAATTCGCGAATCATCGACAAGCTGACCCCGAAATATTCCCCGTTCAATCCGATCACGGCCAGTGGCATCAAACCGGCTAATTCTTCCCCCCGAGTTTTCCGACTCAAGTTGAGGGCGCGATCGCGAAAAATTTGCCGTTCTTCCGGGGTCGCCTCTGGACAGAAAACGGGGAGTTGGTGAAGTTTTGACGCTTCAGTTTCCGGGGGGTGGGGGCGGTTGTTGCGTTCCGATTCCGGGGACGAATGATCCGGGGGTTCGGTTGCCAGATCCGAGTCCGTGACGGCGTGCCGAAAGGATTCGGGATCGAACAGCATCACAATTTCACCGTCAATTTTGGCATATCCGGCGATCGCGCGGCTGTTCTTTCCGGGTTGGGGTCTGGACTGGCCGTCGTCAGCCGTCCAATTGTGGGACAGGTCGGCGACGACATCCCCAGGGGAAATCATCTGGACTTCACAAACTTGATTCACGAGGATGCCAAACTGCCGTTCGGATGCTTTTAAAACGATAATTGTATCGTGAATGGAATAGGAATTCGGCGGGTATCCGAACCGGATATTTGGGTCGATGACGGGCAGCAGTTCCCCCCGCAAATTCAACATCCCCACCAGTTCCGGAGGGGCTTCGACAATGGGCGTGAGTTCGGGCAAGGAAAAAATTTCCCGGACGGAAAAGGCTTCGACCGCGTAAATCAATCCCCCCAATTTAAAAATCAGATGTGGTTTGCTTTCCATAGTCAACTCGTCGGGTCAAAAAGAGTAGCGGTTCAATTTTTTATGCAGATAAGCGGTCAACTCGGAGACGGTAATTTGTCCCAAATATTCGACCGCCGCATTCGACGGCAACATTTTCAGTAGGGCGAGGGTGGTCGTGTACACTTTTTTGGCTTTGATCCAATTTCCTTCCCGTTCGTACAAAGAAGCCAGTTCCAAGTGTGCGGAAATGGACGGGGGGGAGACATCGGACAAATAGATGATTCGTTTTGACCAAATTTTTGCCCCTTCAAAATCTCCTTTTTCTTCGGCAATTTGTAGTAACAAATAATAGGGCTGGATGGAAAGAGAATCAATTTCCAGTGCTTTTTGGCAGTGAAAGGTCGCTTTTTCGTGCTGTCCGAGGTTGGCGTGGATTTCCGCCATCAGGTAATGGGCTTCAAAATTTCTGGGGTCGTCCGCTGCAAACTGCCGAACTTTTTTGAGGGCTTCATTGTAGGATTTTTGGCTCACGAGTCGCCGCGCTTCTTGGAGGCTCTGGTGAATGGCGATCGCCCGTTCTTCCGAGGTGGAATTCGGGACGGCGGGCGGGGCGACGATGGAGAGGGGGGAGATCGGCGACTCCGACCCGGCGGCTCTCCGGGAGAATCGGCTCCGGTTGGGAGCGGGATAACTCAGTTCCGGTGGCGGTGGGGATGGGAGGCTGGGGCCCGGAAGGGTGGCGGTCCGAGAAAAGCTGATGGTCGCCGGTTTGGGTCGCCGATAAACCACCGATTCCGGAAAAACCGCCGGTTGAAACTCGTCGAGAATCAACCCCTGCAGTTCGGCGTGGGCCGTCATCAGATACCCGCCCGGTTTGAGGGACTGATAAAATTTTCTCAATACCTGGACGATATACGGTTTCTCGAAATAAACGAACACATTTCGACACAAAATTAAATCGACCTTGCCGAAATTTTTGAGCGCATTCGCGCAATTATCGCCCACCAGGTTCAGCCGTAAAAAGGTGACGGAGCGTTGGATTTGGGGGTCGATCTGCCAAGATGACCCCTTGGCATGGAAATAGTCCCGCTGTACGGAGGGATCGACCATCCGAAAAGACCAGGGGCTGTAGAGTCCCTGGCGAGCCCGCCGCAGGGCGACTTCGTTGACGTCGGTGCCGATAATTTGGATCTGCCAGGTGTCCCAGTCGGGGAGCAACTGTCGCAGGAGAATCGAGAGGGAGTAGGGTTCTTCTCCGGTGGAACACCCGGCACTCCAGAGCCGCAGAATTTTGCTCGATCGCCGCGCTTCGATCACTTCGGGGAGCAGCACCTCTCGCAGGAGCTTGAACTGGCCGCGATCGCGAAAAAAGTAGGTTTCCGTCGTCGTCAGCAGCGGCATGAGTTCGGCCCACTCCGTCCGGCTTTCCGTGTCGTCGGCCAGGAGCAGGTAGTAGTATTCCTCCAGACTCGACAGGTGCCGCTCGGACACCCGACTCCAAATTTTTTGGGAGAAGTTCCCATAATCCTGGGGCCGGACGTGCAGGCCCGTGGTGATGGCGACCAGTTGGATGAGCTGTTGAACGATCGTGGAAGTCATGATAATTTTTTTGTGAAAGCAGGGTGGGCGATCGTCACATGGCCGAGTCCGAGGTCGAGATTGAAACAATCCCGAAGGGATGTTGCGACGGTGCCGGACGGAGTGGAGGGGGGAACTCCGAGTTGATGATTGGGGTCGGCGGTAGATGCGATAAAATTCCACGGCCCCCACCCAGGCGGGCGGAGGTGACAGTGCTATGATTCGTCCGAAGGAAAATTGCGACGAGAAAGCGACTTCTCTACAGATAGCATTTTATTGCCCCCCGAGGCTTGAAGAGGGCGAAAATACGGCCCATTTGAGGGGAATGGGCGTCCGGAAAGGCGTGGCGGCTGATGGGCCGGCCGAATTGGAACGGAACGGGAGAGATCGTTTCATCATCCCTCCCGAAGTTCTTTAAGCCGGATAGATCCGCAGGCGGCGGTTAGGTTCCTCGCCGAAACTGTTGGATTTCAGGCGATAATGTTCGACCAACTCGTGCTGCATTTTGCGGACTTTGGGCGATCGCGGCAGCAGTTCCACCGGCTGGCCTTTGGGGATGACGATCTGTTCGACCGCCAGTCGGGCCTCTTCGAGGGCCTCCAACTCGTCGGAAGAGCCGCCGGAGGTAAATAGGCTCAGGTCGGGCACTTCGGGGGTGCTCGGATCGTCCATGTGCAGCAGTCGCTGCAGGGCGCGGGCAATCTGCGGGGGGTTGCCGGATTTGATGGTGTGGATGGGGACGTGGCGGGTTTTCGCCATCTGCCGCAGTTTGGACTGGTTGCGGACGTGCGATCGCAGGGCCAGAACCACGTCGGCGCTGTCGATGTCTTTCGTGACCGCGACGGGCAGCATCAGGGTGCGGATCACCTGGTCGATTTGGTGGCGGGCGATCGCGTAGGGGTAGACGTGCAGGGGCAGATCCTCCCCGTCGAGTCCCTGTTCGGACGCCAGGGCGAGTCCCCCGTTACTGTCCATCGGTTGGGCCAGGGAGGCGTCGAGCAACCGCTCGAAATCCTGCATGGCTGGGGGTTGGGGGTTGACCGGAACGGGTGTCATTTTCCCTGACCCCCGCAACCCCCGCAGGCCCGGAGCGGTGAGGGGGGCGACGGTTTCCGCCGCGGCGACTGGGGCGGCATTTCGGGAGGCCGGGGGGCTGTACCGTTCCTGGGTGACGGTGACGTTGCCGCGATCGTCCATTTCCCGCACCTGCAAGGTGGGCTGCATCCCCCGCAGCAGGCCGTCCACGGTAGCCGAGACGCACTCGTGCACCACCCAGCGCTCCCGTTCGAGCATCTCAATGGCGATGTCGAAGGTGGGGGGTGCCTTGCGTTCGAGTACCGTTTTTTGGGAGCCCCGCCGTCGGGCTTCGTCGTCCCCCAATGTGACGGCTTGTATTCCCCCGATCAGATCTGCTAAAGTGGGGTTTTTCATCAGGTTTTCGATGCGGTTGCCGTGGGCCGTGCCGACGAGCTGCACGCCGCGCTCGGAAATGGTGCGGGCGGCTAGGGCTTCGAGTTCGGTGCCGATTTCGTCGATGACGATCACTTCCGGCATATGGTTTTCCACCGCCTCGATCATAACCTGGTGTTGCAGTTCCGGGCGGGCGACCTGCATCCGCCGGGCGCGACCGATCGCGGGGTGGGGGATGTCGCCGTCGCCGGCAATTTCGTTAGAGGTGTCGATGATCACCACCCGCTTATCGAGTTCGTCGGCTAGAACCCGGGCGATCTCCCGCAGGGCGGTGGTTTTGCCGACACCGGGGCGCCCGAGCATCAAGATGGAGCCGCCGGTTTCCACCAGATCCCGGATCATGCCGATTTTGCCGAACACGGCCCGGCCCACCCGGCAGGTGAGGCCGATGACTTTTCCGGTGCGGTTGCGGATAGCGCTGATGCGGTGCAGGGTCTGTTCGATGCCGGCCCGGTTGTCGCCACTGAAGTCGCCGATGCGCGAGGTGCAGTGGCTCAGGTCATCCCAGGTGACGGGGCGATCGCAGAGGTATTCCGCGTGGGAGGGGAAGCGGGCCTCCGGGCGACGACCTAAATCCATGACTATTTCGATCAGGCGCTCTCGTTCGGGGTGGCGGATCAGGTTTTGGCGGACGCTGGGGGGGACGATTTCGAGTAATCTGTTAAGGTCGTCTGTGATCTGCATACTCTCAACGATGAAGTGTTCAACCAATGCATCAGTGGCGGGCGGTTGAATTGAACCGCCCACCTCTCAAAACCCCTTAATCGGGGACACGAGGGAGCGAGCCAGACTGACGGCTTGCCACAGGCGCTCCGGATGGGCTTCGAGTTGACTGAGCGTTGAGGGATCGGGGGGATTGGGCATCCCGTGAATGGTTGTGGGCATGAATTCGACGGATTCTAAAAGGGGGGAAAGGAGCGATCGCGCGTAACTCCCGTAGGCGACCCCCGCCACCGTGGGAAACGGGGATGGGGGGAGGAGGTTTTCCGATCGCAGTTTGGCGACAGTATAATCGTTTGTTCCCCCGGCGAGCTGGACGTATCCCGGCAACCGGGCTTCGAGGACTCGCCGGCCGAGTCCAATGGTGGCCCGGGTCGTTCCCCGGCCGATGTCCCCGCTCATGGGCCGGCCGTCGGTCTGCCAGATCAGGGCGGTTTTCGGGGGGAGGGGCGAAACGATTTGATAGAGGGTTCGCAGATATTCGATCAGGTCGGGGCCGTCGGGACAGCTAATGGCGATCGCTTTGAGTCGGTGGACTTGGGGTCGAATCGGGTTCCAGAGCCGGCGGAAGTCGGCTTCTCGCCCGACCTGGGTGTGAATTTCGATCGCGTCCGCCCCGGTTTGGAACACCAGGGGGGCGACGGCCTCCGGGGTGGAGACGTAGGAGCGGGTTTGGATCAGATCGGCCGGACAGACGGGAAGACAGCGCCCGCAACCGTAGCAGAGGCGATCAATCACGCCGCTTTCAACCTCCGAAAATGCGATCGCCCCCGCCGGACAGATGGTTTCGCAGGGGCGGGGACAGTTTGGAGGGCAGGCGGTGGAGTCAAATTCGGCTTTGCGGAAGTGGGGATCTTCGCCGTCGTTGAGGCTGACCATCAGCCAAGGCCGTTTTTGATCGCCAAAACCCCGCTCTCGGGCTTCTTCTGCCAGGCGATCGGCGATCGCCAAACCGTCCCGGGCCGCGGCGATCACGGCGGGATCGGCTGCGACGTCGATGCAGTCCGCCCCGGCGAGGGTGTAGGCCAGGGTGAGGCTGCGAACCGACGGCAGATGTTGGTAACTGGCTCCGCAAATTAGTTTGAACCAGCGACCGGTTCGGAGTGAGTTGAGCGGGGAATCGGTAATGATCACATTGTCTATGGTGACACAGTTCCGGCGTCCGTGCATGGGGGACTTAAGCTGCCGCGATCGCTTCCTTCAGGGGTTTCCAGCGAAACGAGCGGGCGCCTCCCATTTCGATGGCGACTTTGACCCGAGGCTCCAGACTCGGCAGGCGGCTGAGAAAATCCACTTCCTGGGAAGACAAAATTTGACCTTCGAGAATCCACAGCACCAACCCTTTGGAGTTGGGGGGCAGGTGTTCTAACTGATAATTCACTACCGGGGGAATGTAGTAGATATCTCCCACCGCCGCATCGTTGCCGCTGCTCTTTTTGCCCAGGTGGGCCGGCCGCACGCCGTGGACCCCCAGCAGGTAAGCCGCCAAGTCACCGAGTCCCCGCGCTGACAGGCTGTAGGTGGTGTATCCCGCAGCCCGCAGGCGCCGGAAGTAGCGACCCTCAAATCCGCCTTCGAGGGGCGCGTACAGGGCTAGGGCACCCTGGGATTCCAAGTCTCGAATCAGCTTCCCACCCGTTGTTATCAATGCCATAGGTTTAACTGGTGCCTCGTTGCTAAACGCTTGTCCTTAAAATGTATCAGAATATCGGCTGGGGGGTGGGGGGTGAGGAGAAGAAAAAAGGGCTCTCGGGCCCCCGCCGGCTTTCTATTCCCCCAACTTTGGGGCGGCGAACTCCGGCGCGATCGCAGGAAAACTGATATAATTTAAGGTTTGTGTCCCTATGGATCGGGGCGTGAAACCGGATGCCACCCCGCCGGATTTCTCCGCGTTTTAAAACTTCTCGAAAATCCGTCAATCGATGCCCTCGATTTTGAGTTGGGTGGGATTTTCTATCTCCATTTTGGGGGCGATTTTGCTGGGTTTCCGTTTCGTTTTTTTGCCCGTTTTTCCCTTCGCTGTTAAATCGCCACGAAAGGCGGCGGCGAGAACCGATCGCCGAAATTGGTCTAACAGGGGTGCGATCGCTTCCAATTCCCCTTTATAGCAACGAGCGCTCACGTAGTTACAGTTGAAATGGGGTCAGAAATTTTCAAACCCTTATAGAAAAGCCGTTTCA
>JBNGCR010000192.1:0-10613 GCA_050045915.1 Limnospira sp. | reverse complement strand
TCCCCATTCCCCATTCCCCATTCCCCATTCCCCATTCCCCATTCCCCATTCCCCGCACGCAGCACGAGCAATTCTTGCGGTAGAACACAGTTCAGACAAGCGAACCATGCCTTTAATTAAAGTCAAAACCTCCATTCCCCAACCCGAAAAATCCGACGTGGAAAGTTTGCTCAAAGATCTCTCGGCATCCCTGGCCAAGCACCTGAGCAAACCGGAATCCTACGTCATGACGGCCTTCGAGCCGGACGTCCCCATGACCTTCGGGGGAACGACAGACCCGGTCTGTTACATGGAAATCAAGAGCATCGGCAACATCACCCCCCAGACGACCAAAGCCATGAGCCAGGATTTCTGCGAGAAAGTCGGTAAAGCCCTGGGCGTTCCGGCGAATCGCATTTACATCGAATTTGCCGACGCCGAGCGATCGATGTGGGGCTGGAACGGCAGCACGTTCGGATAAACTAGGGTGTCGGGAAGAATTGACCATTGACAATTGACAATTGACCATTGATTTTTGGTCTCCCGACTCCCAATTCCCGATTCGGGTCCGCCAAGGAACCCTCCGCCGCGAAGAACGACTCAACTTAGAGATTCTTTACAAAAGAGAAGGCTGTGATAGTATCTGGGTGGATTTGCACGACCAATAGAGGCTACAGAGCCTCGTGTCCGTGGTGGAGGAGATTCCAGGAGTGCGCGATCGCATGGCATTAGGATATTCAAGCGTTGGTTCCGGGCGGGGTCAACTCGACCCCCTGCGGATTGGGGTCATTGGTGTGGGCAACATGGGACAGCATCACACGCGAGTTCTCAGTTTGCTCAAAGATGTACGGCTGGTGGGAGTTTCCGATATCAATGTCGAACGGGGACTCGACACCGCCAGCAAATATCAAGTTCGTTTTTTTGAAGATTACCGAGATCTGCTCGAACACGTCGATGCAGTATGCGTGGCGGTTCCGACCCGTCTGCACTACTCCGTCGGGATGACGTGTCTGAAGGCGGGGGTTCACGTCTTGATCGAAAAACCGATCGCGGCGAGTATTTCGGAGGCCGAATCTCTCGTCAACGCGGCGGCGGAATACCAGCGAATTCTCCAAGTCGGGCATATCGAACGGTTCAATCCGGCTTTCGCAGAACTGAGCAAAGTTTTGAAAACCGAAGAATTATTGGCGTTGGAAGCCCACCGCATGAGTCCCTATTCAAACCGGGCCAACGATGTCTCGGTGGTGCTGGATTTGATGATTCACGACATCGATTTGTTGTTGGATTTGGTCGCCGCCCCGGTGGCGAAATTGACCGCCAGTGGCAGCCGAGCCTCGGATTCCGGCTATCTGGATTATGTGACGGCGACTTTGGGATTTGCCAACGGCATCGTCGCGACGCTTACCGCCAGCAAAGTCACCCACCGGAAGTTGCGATCGATCGTCGCCCACTGCAAAAATTCCCTGACGGAGGCGGATTTTCTCAATAACGAGATTTTGATCCACCGCCAGACGACGGCGAATTACGTCACGGATTACGGCCAGGTTCTCTATCGCCAAGACGGACTGATTGAAAAAGTTCACACCAGCAATATCGAACCCCTCCACGCCGAGTTGGAGCATTTCGTCAGTTGCGTCCGGGGCGGCAATCAGCCCTCTGTGGGGGGCGAACAGGCGCTCAAAGCCCTGCGGTTGGCGAGTCTGATCGAACAGATGGCCCTCGACGGCCGGGTGTGGAACCCCCAGGACGCCGGATACAATCTCAGTTCTCCGACGCTTCAGGTGGGGATCAATTGATAATTGATAATTGATAATTGATAATTTTTGGGATTATTAATTGTCAATTGGATGGCGGAGCCGTTCTCATGTCTCCGGTTGAATGCCCGGAACAAAACGGGTTGGATATCAAGACCGCTTGGGAATCAATTCCCGAGGGCGCAAGCCAGGGGCCCCTACCCGATCCAATCATATTCAGATGATGGGGGAGGTTGAGGAGGGGAGAACCGGATCTGATATCACTGACAATTGACAATTATCAATGATCAATTAATTCCAAACGATCGCTCACCAGTCGATTGCCCTCGGGGCTGAGGTGGATGTGATCTCGGTAGAGGGTTTCGGGTTGGGGGTGGGCGTTGAAGATGGGCAGAAAGTCGATGTATTCGATATTTTCCGTTTCGGCCAGGGATTTGAGGCGATCGCGGGCCTTGAGTTCGTAATCCTTCGGACCCGGTTCGCCGATTTCCCGTCGCAGGGGAGTCATGGCGAGTCGGAATCGGGCACCGGTTGCGACGGCGATCGCATTGAGCTCCCGGATGGCATCCAAATTGTAGCCCACCGGGTCCCGGGGCACTTCGACGGGTGGGGACGATTCCGGTGGCGGTTGGGACGGTGCGAAGCGATCGAACACCTCTAGAATTGCCAGGGGGGGTTTGCGATCGGGATAATTGCGATCGCGCCCCACCACGGAGGGATCGGGAGGTTTGGCGAACAGGTCATCGGTATTGATAATCAACACCACCGCCGAGGCTTCAAACAATCCGAACTCCCGGACGTAGGCCAACTGATTCGGAGGCCCCCAGGAATTGGCGGAAGCGTTGAGAACCTCCACCAACTCCCCGTTTAGACGCTCCTGGGACAGCGACGCCATCATCGCCGGAATGGTTTCATCCTGATCCGTCCACCACCCGCCGTTGACGATGGAATCCCCCAACACCATCACCCGCAGGGTTCCAGCCTCGGGAGTGGCCTGGATCGCCGGCCCGCGCATCGAATATTCGTTGATCTCGACCCGATTGCCCATCCGCCGCGTCCGCTGAGACGGTGCCAGCAAATAGCCAATCTTCTCGTCGGCCCGATAAATCAAGGGATTCCCGAATCCGAAGAGCAACCGCAACCCCACCTCCAAGAGCGCGATCGCCCCGAGAACCCCAACCACAACGATCAGCAAAATCCTCACCAGCCACCTCCTTGCTCGCCCGAAAAACATGGGAGTCGGGAGTCGGGAGACCCAAAATTAATTGTCAATTGTCAATTGTCAATTGTCAATTCTTCCCCCCACCGCGCCCCCTAATTCTTCCATCCTGTCACGGGAACCGATAAAATTCTAAAATATATGGTTTTGAACTGTTGTGAGCT
Organism: Limnospira sp.; assembly: GCA_050045915.1. Lineage (GTDB taxonomy): Bacteria > Cyanobacteriota > Cyanobacteriia > Cyanobacteriales > Microcoleaceae > Limnospira. The sequence goes on along the minus strand of JBNGCR010000192.1, from coordinate 7,497 downwards.
GAATTGCCAACCCGCCTTTGCCAAGCCTGCGGCTCGGACCTATGGTTTATAACATTTTGGTGGTTTAAGGTAAACCCGTGGACTTAAATCAAATCTTCAACACTGACAATCCAATTATTGGTGTCGTCCATCTGCTGCCCCTCCCGACATCTCCCCGATGGGGGGGAGATCTGAAAGTGGTGATCGATCGCGCCGAACAGGAAGCCACCGCCCTCGCCTCTGGGGGGGTGAACGGAATCATCGTCGAGAACTTCTTCGACGCCCCCTTCGCCAAGGAGCAAGTGAACCCGGCGGTCGTGAGTGCCATGACCCTGATCGTCCACCGCCTGATGAATCTGGTGACGCTCCCCATCGGCATCAACGTGCTGCGAAATGACGCCCAGAGCGCCTTGGCGATCGCATCCTGCGTGGGGGCACAATTTATCCGCGTCAACGTATTGAACGGCGTGATGGCGACCGATCAGGGACTCATTGAGGGCAACGCCCATCAACTGCTGCGCTACCGCCGGGAATTGGGCGGCGATGTCAAAATTTTGGCCGATGTCTTGGTCAAACACGGCCGGCCCCTGGGGTCCCCCAACTTGACAACGGCCGTCCGGGAAACCACCGAACGGGCCTTGGCTGACGGAATTATCCTGTCGGGCTGGTCAACGGGAAGCCCCCCCAGCCTCGAAGATCTCGAACTTGCCCGCACGGCGGCGGGGAGTACCCCCGTTTTTATCGGCAGCGGGGCGAACTGGGAAAATATCCCCACCCTGATTCGGGCCGCGGACGGGGTGATTGTGTCGAGCTCCCTCAAACGCCACGGCCGCATCACCCAACCCATCGACCCGAGTCGCGTTAGCCAGTTCGTGGACGCCATGCAAAGGGGCCTCAAAGACGGCGACCCCTCCGAGTGGACGATGCCATCGGAGCCGGAATTCCCCGTCAAAAATCCCCGCACCTGACCCGAAAGTGAGAATCCCCCCGGATTGCGGCTACACTGAGAAATTGAGAAGTTGCACCCAGTCTGTTATGGTTCCCAGTCGATCTGCCCCCTGGATTTATCGTCATTCTCGGACGCTCATTTTTGCGATCGCCACTCTCGGCGCGATCGAAACCGCCTATCTGACGGGGGTCAAACTCTTGGGGCGATCGGCCATCTGCCCCACCCAGGGATGTCACGATGTCCTCAACAGCTCCTACGCGACGGTTTTCGGCCTGCCCATCAGCCTGTTCGGGTTTTTGGCCTACCTCAGCATGGCCGCACTGGCTGCCGCCCCCGGGCTGGCGAACCCCGACACTCAAAAAGTTCTGCGAGCCCAATTAGAGGGCCGGACTTGGTGGCCGATGTTCGCTCTGGGGACGGCGATGGCCGTGATGAGCGGATTCTTGATGTACCTGCTGGCCTTTGAACTCCACGCCCTGTGTCCCTACTGCATCGCCTCGGCGACGTTCTCCGTTACCCTATTTCTCCTCACCCTGATCGGCCGGCCCTGGGAAGATTTCGGGCAGCAAGCCCTGGTCGGGGTGGCCGTGACGATGGTCGCCCTCGTCGCTGTCCTCGGTGTTTACGGGGGCAAACCGACCACCGCAACGGAGACAGCCGAACTCGTCAACCGCCCAATCACCACCGAGTCCGGGCCGGCAGAACTCTCCCTCGCCCGTCACCTGAAGGAGATGGGAATCCAAACCTACGGCGCCTATTGGTGTCCCCACTGCTACGAGCAGAAACAGCTTTTCGGGCGTCAGGCTTTTTCCCTGTTGGATTACGTCGAATGCGACCCGAACGGCAATCAGGCTCGACCCCAACTTTGCCGGAAAGCGGGAATTAAAGCCTATCCCAGTTGGGAAATTGACGGAGAAATTTACCCCGGACGGCTGGCATTGAAAGAACTCGCCAAACTTTCCAACTATCGGGGACGGCAAGATTTTCTCAATTCAAGATAGAGTCATCAGCCATCAGCCATCAGCTTGAAACCAAAGGGTACCCCTACAATTCTTCACACCCCGCACCCCAATTGATCGATCGCCCAAAATGAGACGGGCAATGCTATAACAGAAGGTGGGAAAGGGCCATCTACATCCATTCAAAATCCGTTGAAAGGCAGTTTCGGAAACACCGCATCGAACGTTTCCAAAACTGAAGCTGACCGAGTTTTCAAGTGACCGCCAATTTTCCGGAATGACAATCGCTCCGGAAAAAAATGTGTCATACGTCGGGGACACGGACTCTTGAAATTGAACCCTTCACGGGTTGGATCGTTCTAAATGACAATCACTAATTCAGAGGTGGCAAAAGCGATCGTATGTTTAGAATCTTCAAGGGACTGGCTCCTTCTCAGAGACAAAAGTTGGCCTCTCTGAAACAGTGGTTGAAACGGCGGAAGCACATCTGGGTAACTTCATCCGGGGTTGCCGGGGCGGTAATTTTACTCAGATTATTTGGACTCCTGCAAACCTCCGAGTTGGCAATTTTCGATCTCTTCATCCGCCTTCGTCCCGTCGAAGCCCCCGAGGATCGCATCGTCATCGTCGGCATCGACGAAGCGGATTTGGAGCACTACGGTTTTCCAGTTTCCGATCGCATTTTAGCCGAATTACTGCAAAAAATAAATGCGGCTCAACCTCGGGCGATCGGTTTGGATTTGTATCGAGGTCAATCCATCCAACCCGGAAAAGCCGAGTTAAATCGGGTGTTTGAAACTGTCCCCAATTTGATCGGGATTGAATTGATCGAGATGCCCAGCGCCGCCGGAATTGCACCGCCTCCAATCCTCGCCGAACGGGATCAAATTGGGTTCAATAATTTTGCGGTTGATGTCGATAGTCGGGTGCGACGCAATATTTTATTTATCGGCAATTCGGAGGGACAAGTCAAGCGCAGTTTTGCCCTCCAGTTGGCGGAGATCGAGTTGGAAGCCAACGGTATCATGCCGGAACTGACCGCCAATCAAGAAGTGAAATTCGGAGAGGTCGTCTTTCCCCGATTCGGACTCAACGACGGCTCTTATGTCCGAGCCGATGATCGCGCCTATCATACGATCGCCAATTTTCGGAATCCCCTGGGAGGATTTCAAACGGTTTCGATGCGGGATGTGATGAATGGAGAGGTATCTCCCACTCTGTTCCGCGATCGCCTTGTTTTGATCGGGCCGACGGCTTTCAGCGTCAAAGACCTGCACTTTACCCCCTACAGCAGCCGTTTATTTGGCAACCCCAGGCGTCAGTACGGGGTCGAAGTTCACGCCAATTTTCTCAGCCAAATTTTGACCGCCGTTTTGGACGGACGGACGCTCATTCATGTGTGGCCGGACGCGATCGAATGGCTGTGGATTGTGGGATGGTCTGGGGTGGGTGCTAGTGTGTGTTGGAAGTTGCGATCGCCCTATCGTTCGACGACGATGATCGTCTTGATGGGGGTGGGTATCGTCGGTGGCAGTTACTTGGCACTGTTGGGCGGTTGGTGGATTCCGGTCGTCCCCCCCCTGATGACTCTGGGCGGGTCGGCGATCGTCGTCATGGCTTATCTGGCCCATTTGCAGGAGGAATTGAAGCGATCGACCGATTTTTTAAACAGCGTCATCAACACGATTCCCGACCCGATTTATGTCAAAAATAAACACCATCAAAAAATCGTGGTCAACCAGGCTTACGCGAAGCTGGTCGGCTTGCCCGTCCACAAAATTATGCTGAAAACGGACTACGATTTATTTGACAAAGCGGAGGCGGATATTTTCTGGCAACAGGACGAGCAGTCCTTTCACACCACCTGGGAGTTTGAAAATGAGGAAAAATTGACCGATTCCTACGGGAAAACGCACTGGATTTCGACGAAGCGATCGCTCCACCAGGACGCGGCGGGCAACCAGTTTCTGGTGGGGGTAATTCGCGACATGACCGAGCGGAAAAAGTCGGAAGAAGCCCTCCGGAAACGCATCGACTGCGACCCCCTCACCGGTTTGCCCAATCGCAAACTCTTTGAAGAACGCCTCACCCAAGCCCTGGATTGGGCCGACATTCAGAACAAGTGGGTCGCCCTGTTATTTCTCGACCTCAACGATTTCAAACTCATCAACGATACCCTCGGACACCAAGTTGGGGACTTGCTGCTGAAATTGGTGGCGCAACGGCTGCAGGGCTGTTTGCGGGCCAGCGATACGGTGTGCCGCCTCGGGGGGGATGAGTTCACGGTCATCCTGCCGGGGATTCCGAGTCAGGCCGATGCGGCCCGCGTTGCCGAAAAAATTCTCCACACCGTGACCGAGAATGCGGACATTGAAGGTCACTCGATCACTATCGCCACCAGCATCGGCATCAGCCTGTATCCCCTGCACACCCGAGATCGGGAAGACTTGATCCACAAAGCGGATACGGCTATGTATCGCGCCAAGCGACAATATGCCGAGGGAGGATTCGAGTTCGCCGAACCTTGAACGAATAGTCGCACGGGTCGGACTCGGACCGCTGACTTGCTATCGATCGTTCCCCTGGGGTATATTAAGCATTGGGGAAGTTTATCACGTCGCTTAACAATTCTTAACAAAACTCCGACCCCTGACGGACAGCCGTTTTTGGAAGCGACGGTTCATTTCGTGATCGATTTTGCGAGACATCCGTAAAATCACTGAGTATACTGAGAATGAACCGGGACAAGGATCTGCCAATCTACCTGGTATCAAGCGATTGAGCTAACAGAGGTTATATCCATTATGGGGTGCTTGCTCAAACTCACAACTCTCTTCGCCCTCGCGGTAGGGATTCAACTCAATCTGGCGATCGCTGTCCAAGCTGAAACCGAATCTCCCAAAGGCGAAGCGCAAACCATTTGCACGAGTCCTTTCAATTCTTCAATCTGCAATGAAGCCACTCCCCCGGCCGGTGGGGCTCCCGATGGAGATGGCGGAGGTGGATGGTAGGGTAATCCTGCGCCCTGCGATCCGAGTTTCACACGTCCTTCCCGTGAAACTGTCGGGAAAGTCGTCCGATATTTCTTCTCAAGCCACGAATGAGAAATAGATTGAATCGGTTCGATTTTTTCAGACCTGAAAAATGGATGAACTGCAAGAATTTTCAAGATCGCAACTGGAGAGATTGCCCCCATTAATCTCCCGAGTCTGATTTCCTGATTCAACACTTTCAACCGTGGGTACAGTACAACCGGTTGGCAAACCGTAAGATGCAGACTTCCCCCCCTCTCCCTCCGCTCCCTCTGCCATTTTTCGGGGGAAAATGAAACAGCCCTGCTTGTCGAGGGTGATGAGAAAAACTGTTGATTGGGGGCCAGGAGTGAGAGTTTGTTTCCGGTTATTTTGCATTCCGAAAAATCTCCCTCTTTATATTAAATCCGGTTCAAGACTCGGAGAAAAACCGGTTGGATATAATCTGAGAGGGGGGGTCGCCCGCAAAATTTAGGTCATCGGCCACAAGCCCCGTTCGGCCAGCCACTCGCGATTGTACAGCTTGGATTGATAGCGGGAACCTCCGTCACAGAGAACCGTTACAATGGTGTGTCCCGGTCCAATTTCTTTCGCCAGTGCCACAGCCGCACCGACGTTGATACCCACCGAGCCGCCCATGAATAATCCATCTTTTTGCAGGAGTTGATAGACCACTCGCACCGCTTCGCGATCGTCGATCTGTATGGCATCATCAATCGGAACGCCTTCCATATTGGCCGTAATCCGGCTGTTGCCGATCCCTTCCGTGATGGAATTGCCCTCGGTGTTGATTTCTCCCGTTTTTATGTAACTGTAAAGCCCGCTGCCCATCGGATCGGCGACCACTGTTTTGATTTCGGGATTTTTCTCTTTTAAAAATAGGGAAACGCCGGCAAAGGTTCCCCCCGTACCCGTCGCTGCCACCCAGGCATCGATGGTTCCGTCTGTCTGGGACCAGATTTCCGGACCCGTGGTTTCGTAGTGCGCCAGCCGGTTCGCCAAATTGTCGAACTGATTCGCCCAAATGGCGTTGTCCATCTCCTCAGCCAACCGACCCGACAATTTGACATAATTATTGGGGTCTTTGTAGGGGACGGCGGGAACCGGACGGACTTCGGCGCCCAAGGTGCGGAGGGCTTCCATTTTTTCCACGGACTGGGTTTCTGGAATGACGATCAAACATTTATAACCTTTCGCGTTACAAATGTGCGCCAGACCGATACCTGTATTTCCGGCGGTCCCTTCTACGACGGTGCCGCCGGGTTTGAGCAGGCCTTTTTTTTCGGCGTCTTCGATCATATAAAGCGCTGCCCGATCCTTGACGGAACCGCCGGGATTTAAAAACTCTGCTTTTCCTAAAATTTCACAGCCTGTCTCTTCGCTGAAACTGTTTAATCGGATCAGTGGGGTATTGCCAACGGCTTCCACAAAGCCACGTTTGATGTCCATTTTCGATTTTTAAATGTTCGTTGTCAACGAGTTGGAATTTGCCGGTCATCCAGTTTTGGGGAGGGCGTGAGAGAGTGCGGGATCGGTTGGATTTCGACCGGTGCGATCGCCCTTCCCTGAAATACTCTGCTCATCCGCCCTTGTTTAACTGTTGAATCTCTTCCGGTCGCGATCGTTGACCCCTCTTCTACTTGTTCGGCTGGGGAGTCATCCGCAAATAGGATTTGACTTCGGTGTAACCTTTGGGGAATTTCTGTTTGAGTTCCTCGGGATCGGTGATAGTGGGGACGATTACGCAGTCGTCGCCATCTTTCCAGTCGGCGGGGGTGGCGACCTTGTAATTGTCAGTGAGTTGCAGGGAGTCGATGACCCGCAGGATTTCGTCGAAGTTGCGGCCCGTGCTGGGGGGATAGGTGAGGGTGAGGCGCAGTTTTTTGTTGGGGTCGATGATGAAGACTGTGCGGACGGTGACGGAGGCGCTGGCGTTGGGGTGGATCATGTCGTACAGGTCGGAGACTTTGCGATCGCCGTCCGCCAGGATGGGATAATTGATGTTCGTCTGTTGCGTTTCGTTGATGTCGCCGATCCAACCTTTGTGAGATTCGGCGTCATCGACGCTGAGGGCGATGACTTTGACGTTGCGCTTGTCAAATTCGGGTTTGAGTTTGGCGACGGTGCCGAGTTCGGTGGTGCAGACGGGGGTGTAGTCCGCCGGATGGGAGAACAAGACCACCCAGCTATCGCCGGCCCAGTCGTAGAAGCTGATGTCGCCTTCTGAGGAAGACTGGGTAAAGTCGGGAACGATATCGCCGAGTCGCAGAGCCATAGCTTGATTTCCTCGCTCGTTGTTGGGTTGAAAAATATTCGATCTCCATCATACTCCTGTTTTCCGATCGGGTTAAGTGATTTTGAAAATTTTGCGGGTCGGGGACGGGGGACGGGGTGCGATCGCTCGGAGAGCGGCGGTAGACATGAAGCGCGATCGGTGGTAAAATTATAAGTTGTCCATAGGCTGACTTAGATCTTCGAGAGTCAGGACGGACTGGAGAGGTGGCAGAGTGGTCGATCGCGCTCGACTTGAAATCGAGTGAGCCGAAAGGTTCCGTGGGTTCAAATCCCACCCTCTCCG
>JBNGCR010000191.1:0-10649 GCA_050045915.1 Limnospira sp. | reverse complement strand
GGGCGATCGCGGCAATGTTAAAAATCGTGACAATCACACTGTAAATAGGCTCCCCTCTCCCCAAGTTGGGAGAGAGGTTGGGGGTGAGGGCGAGAAGGATTGGGCGATCGCGTCTGTCGGAAAAAATCACATTGTAGGGGCGAATGGCATTCGCCCTCTTCTCGGATGTCGGAAAAAATCAAATGGTCGCGCGGCGATCGCCCCCTTCTCGGATGTCGGGCGGGGCGTTCACTCACCATCGAGAGGGCGCAAACCTTGCGCCCCTACAAGATGGGATTCGGCTTCGCGATTCTCCTCAAAATCAATCTTCGATCGCCCTCAATAAATCGCCGCGAATCCACCCCTGGCGATCGCTCTCAGGGACGATAACTTTGTACCAAATATAACCGTCGTCTTCGTTATCGATGCGATCGACCACTTCCACGTCCGTGCCCCGAGTCAACTTGGCGATCGAACCCGTGTTCAACGTCGGACGCCTGCGAACATTAACGCGATTTGCGGTAACTTTTGCATTCGCCCTCGGATAAAAATCGGCGCCGCGCAACTCGTCCGAATCAAAATTTTTCTTCAAATCCGGCGGCGGGTCTTCCTCCGACCCCGGATTTCCCACCCCCGACTCGACGAGGGCACGTTCCCGAACCGTCCGTTCCGTCTCGACTGGTGGCCGTCGCGCAAAATACAGTGCGATCGCCCCCAAACCGACCACAATCACACCCAGGACAATCGGCTTAACCTTCAATACTCCCATCCCTTTCACCGTTCCCTGCTCCCGATTGACTGAAAAAAACCACTCGTTCCAACTCACCGCTATGATATGAAATTTGAGGACTTGAATGCATACGGAATTTGGAAATGGCTCAGAATGAAACGCGCAACGAATTAGAAGTTCGCGCCAAAAAAGTGGACGACCTGCGATCGCTCGGCATCGAACCCTACCCCAGCGAGGCTTTCAAGCGATCGCACCGGGCCCAGCAGATCCACGACCGCTTCTCCGAACCCGGACGCGAACTCGCCAACGGAGAAACCGACCCCGAGGAACTCCCCCTGCGCGTCTGCGGCCGCATCACCTTCAAGCGAGACAGCGGCAGCATCGGCTTTATCGGCCTGACGGACGCCTCCGGAACCATCCAACTCAAAATCGAGAAAAAGCTCGTCAAAGGCGACCCGGGACTCAGTTTCAACCAGATCAAAAAACTCCTCGACATCGGCGATTTCGTCGGCGTGGAGGGGATCGGCTGTCGCACCAACCGGGGGGAACTCTCCGTCCAAGTCTCCCGCCTCGACGTCCTCTCCAAAGCCACCATCCCCTTTCCAGATTCCTACTACGGCATCAACGACCCCGAACTCTGCCGCCGCCACCGGGAAATCGACCTGGTGAGCAACGCGGCTTCCTTGCAGCGGTTCAAACTCCGCAGCCGCATCCTCCGCAGCATCCGCACTTACCTCTGGAATGCCGGATTTGACGAGATCGAAACCCCCGTCTTACAAGTCATTTACGGCGGCGCGGCGGCGCGGCCGTTCATCACCCACCACAACACCCTCGACATCGATTTATATCTCCGCATCGCCACGGAATTGTTCTTAAAACGAGCGGTTTGCGGCGGCATGGAGCGGGTCTTTGAAATCGGCCGGGTATTCCGAAATGAGGGCATCGACAGCACCCACAACCCCGAATTTACCTCCATCGAAGTGTACCAAGCCTACGCGGATTATTTCGAGATCATGGTGTTGGTGGAAGACCTGATCTGTGCGGTGGCGGCGGACGTTTTGGGGGATAAAACCGAGATTGAATACCAGGGAGATACCATCAGTCTTGATCGCAAATACGACTACAGCGACACCCACCCCAGCCTCACCGGAAAGCACTGGCGGATCAAAACGATGGTGGAGGCTGTCCGGGACGAAACGGGGTTGGATTTCGACTCGTTGAACCTCACGGAAGCGAAGGAAAAGGCAGAGGAAATTGGGGTCAGACTGACGGATTTGAATACCCAAAGTTTGGGTTATTTGCTGTATGCGGTGTTCGATCAAAAGGTAGAATCGACCCTGATGGAACCGACGTTCGTGATCGATTTCCCGGTGGAAGTGAGCCCCCTGGCGAAGCGCCACCGTTCCAAGCCGGGATTTGTAGAACGGTTTGAATTGTTCATCCACGGCACGGAATATTCTAACGGGTTTTCGGAGTTGAATGATCCGGTGGATCAGCGCAAGCGGTTTGAGGAACAGTTGGCGCAAAAAACGGCCGGGGATGACGAGGCACACCCGATGGATGAGGATTTCATTCAGGCGCTCTCTTTGGGGATGCCGAACTGCGGTGGCATGGGGATCGGCGTCGATCGCCTGGTGATGTTTTTGACGGACACCCAGAGCATCCGGGACGCGATTTTGTTCCCGACAATGCGATCGTCCATGCTGGAGAGTTAGGGGGGCAAAATTATAGCCATTTCCAGTTAATTAAAAGTCCCCCTTATTAAGGGGGATTTAGGGGATTGTGTGACCGGCGGGCTGATCCTAACTTTGACAAATTGACCGAAAAAGGGTTTGAGTCTGCCTCTGAATCCGGCTTGATGTTAAGAATTATGAATCAAATCTGAAAAAATTTTCTGTCTCCGTTTCCCGTTCTTCCGGTTTCTAGCCTCACGGTTGTTAGAGCGACAATTGTTTGAAAAAATGCGATCGCTTTACAAAAGCTTTATAAAATAAATGACCAGGCTTTACATAAGCATCTGTAATTTTACCGAGTGAAGATGTTAAAGTTAGTCTACAACATCTACACAATTTCTAAAATAAAACCAGGGATGATGATGAAAAGCATCTACAAAGGCTTATCATTAGCCACGACTTCCATCATGGGTGCGATCGCGATCGGTACATTTACCGAACTTCCTGCCAAAGCGGCAACATTAAATTTCGGGGAAATGTATGTATTCGGAGACAGTCTGTCGGATACAGGGAATATTTTTACCCTCACAGACGGAGCCTTTCCCCCCAGTACCATACCCGATGTCCCCTCCCCCTACTGGAACGGAAGAACCTCCAACGGGCCGCTGTGGATCGATTATTTAGCCAACGAATTGGGCTTAAATCCCACACTGGCATTCGCTCCATCCTTCCCCGCAAATGGGTTAAATTTCGCGTTTAACGGGGCGACTACCGGAACGGAAAATACAACGGACGATCAGGAACAATTTCAGGCTTTAAATTTAACTTTCCCCGGTTTATCCGATCAAATCGACGCATTTGAAGCATATAACACTTTTCGACCAACCCATCCCGATGCACTTTATGTCATTTGGGCGGGGGCGAATGATTACTTGGGAGGGGGTCAAATCGATCCCACCGTTCCGGTTAACAATTTATCCGATGCCGTGACCGACCTTTACAATGTTGGAGCCCGCAATTTCTTGCTATTGAATTTGCCGAGATTGGGAGAAGCGCCCATCGCGGACTTCAATCCTTTCGACCCGGAAAATGACATCGATAATGATGCACTCAACACTCTAATCACCTTCCATAATCAGGGATTAAACCTGGCTGTTGCGGGGTTGAATCAAAACTTGACCGGCGCTAATATCAGCTTATTTAACGTGGCGAGTTTGTTCGACGGTGCGATCGCCAACCCCGGACAATATGGATTTACGAATGTAGCAGATTCCTGCTTTTCACTTGCCACGGGGACTATTTGTAACGACCCGAATTATTTATTTTGGGATTTTGTCCACCCGACGACGAAGGCGAATCAACTCATCGCCAGCGGCGCTTATGCCCAGTTAAAAGCGGACGCGGAGAGCGTTCCGGAGCCTTCGGCGACCCTCGCCCTAGCCGGCTTGGGGGTCGGGTTGTTGGTGAAGAAAACCAAAGCCAAAAAATAAACTGTAAAAATCAATAAACTTGGGGGGTGTAATTCAAAAGTAGCCCCCCTTTTTCGTGCAAGGGTAAAAAGAAAGTTTGAATAAGTGGTGAATTGGCAGTGTGAGGAGGAAACCTAAAAAAGCGATCGAAAGGCAAAAGGGATTTAACACCTCCAATCTAGAGCGCGATTGATCCGATCATTTCGTGCGGCCGAAAATCTCTATCGTTCAGAGGGTCGAAACTCGAACGACTGCCAGGAAATTCTTCAAGAATCAGTCGGCATCTTGAAGGCCAATGACTGGCAGAACTGGAGGGTTACGAACGGTTTTATCATGATTTCGGCGATCCGATTTTAAAGAAGATAGGGAGTGAGAAAAAATCGAGAAATCGGCGGGATAGCGACGGGGAAGTTGGAATCGTTGAAAACGATCAAGTCGAAGTCGCTTTAGCCCGACGGAATCTTAGTTTTCATCCGCCGTGGCGGTGCCAGCATCCCTGCGACCCATTTCCCGAATCAACTCCACCAACCCGTTGGCTAACCGGGAGGCGACGACGGTTCCCTCGAAGTCAAATTCGGGGCTTTGAAGGGCTTCGACCAACATCCATTTGCCCGTCTCCGTCATCGACACCATTGGAACTTGATTGTCCTTGTCAATCTCGATCGCGCCGGCACTTTTGAGGTCATCGTACAGACCCTGATAGATGCCGACTTTCTTGCCCTGACGCTTTTGTTTGACTTTACTCGTCAGGTCGCTTTTCTTAACCTTGCTATCGGTACCACCCAATGCCCATAAAGTCAGAAGCAGTCGGGTTTTAGCCTTGTCGTCCATTTCACCCGTGGCGGGTTTGGGCGCGTCATTGTAATCCATTGTTGACATATCGCTCATCGATTCAGACATGAAAATACCATCAGATTGTACAACAGATAATAATTGATCCAAATCCAACGCGAACCGCAACTCGCCTGGGGATGGGAAGGGAGAGAATTTTCAGATCGAGCATTGGGAACAAAGGAAGGAAGGCGATCGCACAACTATAAATTGTCAAAGCGATCATCGATCTTGAGAAACCCGATTATAGCAAAACCGATCGCACAGGAGGTCAGTCGAGGGGTTCCCCCGATGGAAAATCGCCTTTCCGGCTCTCGGGGTGGCAAGCCGGCAGAACTCCTGCTATAACTGCGGTGAAGCGGACTCCGAATCCTCGCACCTGCCAATGGAAGCGTCAATTCCCGCCGGACTCCGGTCTGGGTGGCGGATCGCAGAAGCGATCGGGGTTGAGTCCGATGAGTGGCAAACTAGAGATGAAAATTACATCGCACGAATTCCCAAATCATGCCCCCCCTGCCCAATCCCGATCCGCAATTCCTGGAACTCCGGTGTCGCCTCCGTGAAATTCAGGATGTCGAAGCAGCAATCGCCCTGTTGCAGTGGGATCAGGCGACCTATATGCCCAGCGGCGGCATCGCGGCTCGGGCGCGTCAGATCGCGGCCCTGAAACAGATCGCCCATCAAAAATGCACCGATGTGGCCATCGGCGACCTGTTGGAGCGGCTCTCGGCCCGGGAAGCCTCCGTTTCCGAGGATGCGATCGCGGTTCGTCCGCTGCGGAGAATCCGCCAGGAATACGAGCGGGCGCGGCGCATCCCGTCCCCATTCGTCGCCCGAGCCGCCCACCACCAGGCGATCGCCTACGGTGCCTGGGTTGCGGCCCATACCGAGGGAGATTTTCGGGCCGTGGAACCCCTGCTGGAACAGACCCTCGACCTAAGTCGGGAATTCGCCAGTTTTTTTCCAGAGGCCGAACACGTCGCCGACCCCCTGATCCAAAACGGCGATCGCACCCTGACCGTTTCCCGGTTGCGATCGCTGTTCGAGCCACTGCACCGGGAACTCCACACCCTCCTCGACACCCTCCTGGCGGCTCCCCCCATCGATGACACCTGCGTGCACCAGTTCTACTCCGAAACCGACCAAATCAACTTCTGCAACGGCATCCTGTCCCGGATGGGCTACGATTTCGAGCGGGGTCGTCGGGACACCGCCCTCCACCCCCTCACGGTTCAATTTTCCCCGGGGGACGTCCGCCTGACCACCCGAGTCAGCGAACATCACCTCCATCACGCCCTCTTCAGTACCATCCACGAGGTGGGTTATGCCCTCTACGAACAAAGCCGCGACCCCGAACTCGGCGGGACTCACTGGGGGGGAGGGGTGGCCTCCGGCTTCCGCCACAGTCAGTCCCGACTGTGGGAAAATCGGGTCGGCCGCAGCCGTGCCTTCTGGGAGTGGTTCTACCCCCAACTGCAGGGGACGTTTATCCGCCAGTTGGGTCATCTGTCTGTGGAGCAATTCTACCTGGCCGTCAACCGGGTCAACCCCTGTACCCTCCGCACCGAAGCTGACGAAATCACCCACAACCTCCACATCATGATCCGGTTCGACCTGGAGTTGGATCTGCTGGAGGAGAAACTCGCCGTCGCCGACCTCCCGGAAGCCTGGAACGAACGGTACCGGCGGGAGTTTGGACGGGTTCCCGAGGGCGATCGCGATGGGGTTTTGCAGGACCCCCACTGGTACGGGGGGTGGGTTGGGGGGATGTTTCAGGGGTATGCGTTGGGCGACCTGATCGGGACCCAACTCTACGAAGCCGCCGTCCGCGAAGACCCCGAGATCCCCGTCGATATCGAGCGGGGAAATTTCCAACGTCTCCACCACTGGCTACAGCGGAATGTCTACCCCGCCGCCGCTGGCGATACGGCGGACGAGTTGGTGGAGCGGGTGACGGGAAGTCCCCTGAGTCTCGAACCCTTCCTGGAGTACCTGCGAAATAAGTACGGATATCTTTATAATTGTAAATTTTAGAGTTTTGCTTCTTAAGATTGGGATACACTATTTTATAGTGCCTAAAAGGTGGGGATATCGATTCGGGTCAAGGTTGACCCGGCTCGGTCAACGTCGCTCCCCCTCGGGTTGGGGGCGATCGATGGGTCGGGACATCTCAACGGTGAAGGGTCGGCTGCGATGGCAGACGGAGCCGGTTTGGTCCCAAGGAAAGAACGGCGCGATCGCCGGACTCGATTTCACGGCGTTCGACTGGCGCTGTCGGATTCAAACCGGCCCCGAAAAATTGATGCGATCGTCGAAATTAACGGGTTTATTAATTTGACCGCGATCGCATTTTTTCCGCCAAATTTTGACTGAAATTATGGCGATTTTTTCCCGATTTAAGGGGAGCAAATGCCGGCACAACCGCAACACCAAAATCTACATTTGGGAGGATGTATCATTGAACCCGACGATCGAGAATTAAAATGGACGGCGCTTTGCGTCGAAAAAAGACACGGAAATGGGGAGGCAAAAAACCGCTCGAACGGTGTCAAACTTTCTGGTTCGGGTCAGTTTTTCAACGCGCCGACATCCGGAGCGATAGCGCTGCGTGCAGTCCTCGAAAATCGGTATTCGGGGGGAAGACGATAACGCCCTGGTAATAGAGGTTGGGGAGTTGTCGGGACTCGCTCAAGCGTGTCAATCCACGGGCGTGCCCTATCGGCTGTAAAATTATCCCCATCTCAAACGAACAACTGACAAGGAGAATTTCATGTCCGAACTCATCCAAGCCGTCATCGACGGCGATGAAAAAAAAGACCTGCGCCAATTCACCAGCGAACTCAGAGTTTCAGAAAAGCGATATTTGCTGCGAAATGATATTTTACAAGCCTTTTCCGAATACTGTAAAAAATTTGAAAAATCCGACGCTTTTATTCACGGCTCCAACCTCAGCAAGCTGATTTACTACACCCAAGAAATCATCCTCGAAAATGAAAGCATCTGCCTGATCGTCCGCCCCAAAATTGCCACCCAAGAACGGTTTCGGTTGTGGCCCGATCTGTCCGTCGAACCGATGGATGTCCAAGATCTCCTCAATGCCCGCGATCGCTTTGTCAACCACTACCACCCCAACGAAGGCGACGTTTTAGAAATCGATTTCGGCTCCTTTTACGACTACTCCCCCAAACTTCGCGACTCCAAAAACATCGGCAAGGGCGTCCGCTACCTGAACCGCTACTTATCCAGCAAACTCTTCCAAGACTCCCGCCAGTGGCTCGAAGCCCTTTACAAATTTCTCAGCCTGCATTCTTACAACGGTTTGCAACTGCTGATCAACGATCGCATCCGCAACCAAGATCAACTCTCCGAAGCCGTCAAAAAAGGCATCGCACTGCTCAACAGCCGCCCCCCCAAAGAACCCTACGAAAAATTCCGGTTTGAATTCCAAAATATGGGCTTCGAGCCGGGGTGGGGAAACACCGCCAAACGGGCGCTAGAAACCTTGGAAATGCTCGACGAACTCCTCGACTCCCCGGACGACGAGGTGCTCGAAGCCTTCCTCGCCCGCATCCCCATGATCTTCCGCATCGTCCTCGTCTCCGTCCACGGCTGGTTCGGTCAGGAGGGGGTGCTCGGCCGCCCCGATACGGGGGGTCAGGTGGTCTACATTTTAGACCAGGCCCGCAGCCTGGAACAGGAACTCGAAGAAGAGCTAAAACTGTCCGGTTTGAGCGCTCTGGGCATCCACCCGAAAGTGATCATTTTGACCCGCCTGATTCCCGACAGCGACGGCACCCGCTGCCACCAGCGCTTAGAAAAAGTTTACGGCACCGAAAACGCCTGGATTCTCCGGGTTCCGTTCCGGGAATTCAACCCCAATGTCACCCAACATTGGATGTCGCGATTTGAAATCTGGCCCTATTTGGAAACGTTCGCGATCGACGCCGAAAAGGAACTTCTCGCCGAGTTCAAAGGTTCCCCCGATCTGATCGTGGGCAACTATTCCGACGGCAATTTGGTGGCATTTTTGCTGTGTCGGAGGCTGAACGTGATCCAGTGCAACGTCGCCCACGCCCTGGAAAAATCCAAGTACCTGTTCAGCGATTTGTACTGGCATAACATGGAGGATAACTATCACTTCTCCCTGCAATTTACCGCCGATTTGATTACCATGAACGCGGCGAATTTTATCATTGGCAGTACCTACCAGGAAATTATCGGCACGACGGATAGCGTCGGCCAGTACGAATCCTACAAATCCTTTACCATGCCGGGACTGTACCATGTGGTGGATGGACTGGAATTATTCAGCCCCAAATTCAACGTGGTACCGCCGGGGGTGAACGAGGCGATTTTCTTCCCCTACACCCGCACAGAAGACCGCATCCAGAGCGATCGCGATCGGATCGAAGATTTAATTTTCCACCTCGACGACCCCAACCAAGTGTACGGAAAACTGGCCGACCCCGGCAAATTTCCCCTCTTCTCCGTCGCCCGCCTCGACCGGATCAAAAACATCACCGGCCTGGTGGAGTGCTACGGCCAACATCCGGAACTGCAAGAAAAAGCGAACCTCATTTTCATCACCGGAAAGCTGCGGGTCGAGGATTCCATCGATCGCGAAGAGGCTGAAGAAATCGAAAAGATGTACCGCATCATCGAGCAGTACGACCTCTACGACAAAGTGCGCTGGCTCGGCGTCCGGCTCTCCAAAACCGACACCGGGGAGATGTACCGGGTCATCGCCGACCACCACGGGATCTTCGTCCAACCCGCCCTATTCGAGGCCTTCGGGCTGACTATTTTGGAGGCGATGATCTCCGGTTTGCCCACCTTTGCCACCCAATTCGGCGGCCCGCTGGAAATTATCAAAGACAAGATCAACGGATATTACATCAACCCCACTAACTACGACGAAACCGCCGCCAAGTTGGACGAATTCCTAGTCCGCTGCGGCTACAATATCGGGTTCTGGAACGAGATTTCCCAGCGGGGCATGGATCGGGTTTACAGCAGCTACACCTGGAAAATTCACACCTCCCGGCTGCTGACGCTGACCCGGGTCTATGGGTTCTGGAATTACGTTTCCAAGCAGAAGCGGGAAGATATGATCCGCTATTTGGAAGCCCTGTTCCACCTGATTTACAAACCCCGCGCCCAGGAGCTGTTGCAACGACAACTGCAGCGCTAGGAGCGGGGTACAATTGGGGTGCGGGGAAATCAATTTGAGATTTGAGTAGAGGCGCCTGGCTTGCGCCCTGATTTTAGATTCCTCGCCCCCCCGGAGGGGTAGACCCTCGTCGGTTCACCGTTCCGGATGATAAAATTCGATTCAGAAGCTTGATTCAAAGCCATAAAGTCAAAATCATTAAATAACGAGATCTGTACTATGGGTATCAAAACTGCTATCTTCGCCGGGTTGTTGGCCCTGGCAATTCCGAGCTTTGGCGCCCCCGCGATCGCCAATTCCGGCGCGGAATCCACCCTCGAAGACCGGGAACTGGAGGAACTGTTGATGCCGGGGGGCGATCGCCCCACGTTCTCGTTTTCCGAAAATGAAAGATTGGAACGGGAATTATTTTCCGACCCCTTTTATAAACCCGACAAGGAAGCGATCGAGCGACAGGTTTTTTCCGAACCCTACTACCAGCCGGAAACGCGGCCGACCCGCCCCCGGGAAATGACCCTGGCGCGGGGGACTCAGGGCTCCCAGGTGGCCGGCTTGCAGCAGCGGCTACAGGTCCACGGGTTTTATTCGAGCCAGGTTGACAGCATCTTCGGCCCCCGTACCGAGCGGGCCGTGGAGGAGTTCCAGGCCTCCCGAGGTTTGGCGGTGACCGGGGAAGTCGATCGCGTCACCTGGCAGGCTTTATCCGCTGACCCGCAGCAGCAGGCGGTGTCCGAGGAACTCGTCCTGGAAAAGGGGGCGCGGGGCTCGAAGGTGAAAACCCTGCAAATTCGCCTGGG
>JBNGCR010000190.1:0-10750 GCA_050045915.1 Limnospira sp. | reverse complement strand
TGGGGGGAACTCAAGCCCCCCTAGCCCCCCAATTCTGGGGGGAACTCAAGCCCCCCTAACCCCCCAACTTTGGGGGGAATTAGAGATTCGGATTCCCCAACGTTGATACTACTGTTGAATTCATCAAGCTCTCGAACAATCGGGTTCTTGCTCCCCTCGCCCAGGATTGGGAGAGGGGCTGGGGGTGAGGGCCGACCCGGACAGGATTGGCAGAGGGGCACCTGGTGAGGGCCGATGTCGCTGGACAGGACGCCCCCGGATTGCTATCGTTATCATTCGGGATGCTATTGTGAAATGCGACTCCATGCTCAAATCCCTCAAATTCTTTCAATGGCGACGCCTGCCAAAAGCGTTCCTGCTGTTCTTTTGCTGGGCGATCGCTCCCCTATTTTTGGTGGAAGTTTCCATGATCCTCCTCGAACCCTATCTGTTTCGGGGACTCTACCAATACGACCCGGATTTGGGATTTCGGATTCGTCCCCACGCCAACGGCAACAATGAGTTCGGTTTCAACGATCGCGACTATCCCCTCGAAACAGAACCCGGCACGTTTCGGATGCTGGTATTGAGCGATTCCTTCAACTGGGCGGGGGGGCAGGATGGAAATTATACCGCATTATTGGAAAACCAATTTCAGCAATATTACGGAACGCACAAAGTTGATGTCATCAACGCCGGCTATCCGGGAACCCACACCGCCGAACAACTCGCACTGTTGAAAAAATTCGGACTGCAATACAATCCCGATTTGGTGGTTCTTGGCTTTTTTGTCGGCAACGATTTCATAGATGCCGACCCGAACCGAAAGCGGATCATTGTCAACGACATCTATATCGATATCGATCGCCGCGAGGAATTGATCCTGTTCGGCTACCCGATAATCGGACAATCTCGGCTGTGGCTGTTTATTCAACAAAAATATAAGGTCTTCCAAGAAGCCGCAAAATCTCGTCAAACCTCCGTTTCTCCCCCGGTGCAACCTCGGGTAAAATTGGTGTCGGCGACGGATGCGGAATCGGAAGAACGGGAACAGTCCCCCGGCATCCTCTCCCGCGAGATGTTTCTGGAAGTCGAACGGGCACGGCTGGAGTTCTGCGAGATTGAGGATTTGGAAGCGGGCGATCGCGACGCCAACATTAACTATATCCTCGACAGCATTTCCGAAATGAATGCTATCCTAAAATCCAGGAACATTCAATTCGTCGTCGCCCTCTACCCCGACGAGTTCCAAGTCAACCCCAACCTGTTGAATCAACTGGTGTCGAATTTCGACATCGATTTGAACGATTACGAACTCACCTGCCAACAAAACACCCTGAAACGCCACCTTGAGAAAGAGAATATTTCCTACATCGACTTCACCCCCCGGTTTCGGGAAGAACATCAAAGCCGCCACCTGTACTTGTTCCAGGAACCTCACTGGAATTCGGCGGGAAACCGGCTGGCGGCGGATATTTTATTCGAGAATTTGGTTGAAATGACAGATAAAAAATTGTCGAATTAGCAAATATGAAAAAAACGATTTCCCAAATCTTAAAACATCCCGTTTCCCGAGTTCTGACGCAAACGGTTATCATCGCGGGAATCACCTTCGCGTTGACTGAAATTACCTTCAGGATTTATAATAAGATTAATCCGTCCTTTGTCTTCCGCGATCGCTCCTACAACCGCTGGCGGGGAAAGCCGAACGCACGGGATTTTAATTTCAACCTCAATTCCCACGGATTTAAAGATGTCGAATTTACCCAAGAAAAGCCGCCGGGAACCCATCGTATCCTGGGAATTGGCGACTCTTTCGCCTTCGGAATCGTTCCCTATCACGACAATTATTTAACCTTGGTTGAGGACGGATTGAACGCCGAGGGAAAAACTGTCGAATTGATCAATATGGGAATCCCCGGCATGGGGCCGGAAGACTATTTGTCCCTGCTGACGAACGAGGGATTGATTCTGAACCCCGATCGCATCATTTTGTCATTTTATATCGGCAACGACTTTATCGATAATTATCTCCTTTCCCTCGAAAAAGATGAAGAAATCTTCTATACCGTCGCTTTCTTAAAATCTCTGATGGCACTGAATGCCAAATTTCAAGGCACCGATTACAATCCCCAAAATCTCGAATATGATGATGATAAACCCACCCTGACGGACGAAGCCTATCGCGAAATTGTCGTCAATGCCAGTCGGATGTTTGACATCGAAGCGACGGACGGTATGTTCCTGTCGATGTTCGAGGATGCGATGCGGGATATCCGCGAAATTAAAAGGATTTGCGATTCCCGAAATATCGATCTGAGTGTCGTCATCATTCCGGCGGAGGTTCAGGTCGATCCGAACCTGCAAGCCGAGGTGATTCAAACCTTCAAGCCGGATGACCCGGACGGCTTCGATTTTGAATACCCCAACCGCCTGCTGCGCGATCGCTTTGAGGAATACGACATCGACTATATCGACCTGTTGGATGACTTCCGGGAAGCCTCCCAAACCGATCGCCTCTACCGACCCAATGACACCCACTGGAATATCGCCGGAAACCGGCTGGCGGCGGAGTTGATTGAACGACATTTACTTAAGCAAAATCTTGAAACTGAGGCAGGGAGTGGGGAGTAGGCAATAGGCAATAGGCAATAGGCAATAGGGAGTGGGGAGTGGGGAAGGCGGTTTAAACATTCCTTATTCCCGGGGTGCAGTGCGGTTAATGCACGAATTGTCAGTTTTGTCAAGTCCCGTCCCCGCGACCCTGAAATTTATCGTGCATCGGCGATGGAGGGTTGGGGGGCGATCGCGGGGAAAATGGCGATCGCGATCGCGGTGTTATCGGGTTTCGGGATCAGTCCTGGGTCTTTGATACTGCCTTTACTTACACGGAGGGTAGCATCGCATAGTAGCTATATTTTAGGGGATGTCGAAATCGCTGTCAAGTGGCGGATCTTCGCGGCGATATTTGGGAGAATGAGAACCATTTTCACGCGATCAAATGGCGATTTTATCGAACATTTAAATCAATTTTGGGTTAAGCTATAATTTTTAGTTATCGATAAACGTTCCGGTGGGGGAGGCGATCGCGGTGCCAAAAAGATCAGATAATGGTAGTGTAAATAACGGAAAAATTTGCGCGATCGCGGTATGTTGTCTTCAATTTTTTGTGTCGCTTACCGCCCCCGGCGATCAGCCTCAAACCCGAGATTAAAATTTGTAGATTTAAGCTAAAAAATATCAAGCAAAAGTGCAAAAACTTAACATCAAAAACCCCAACAGGGTTCCACTTTTTAGATAAAATTAAGATCATAAAGTTCGCGGAGAGCAGAATATGGCAGTCGTTATATTTTACGAAAAGCCGGGGTGTCGAAATAATACGCGACAAAAAGCAATGCTCCGGGCGGCAGGTCATCAGCCGGACAGCCGCAACCTGATCGCGGAGCATTGGACCCCCGAAACACTCAGTTTATTTTTCGGCGACCTGCCCGTTTCCCAATGGTTCAATCGCAGCGCCTCCCGCATCAAATCCGGCGAAATCCAACCCGACGAATTGGACGCAGAAACAGCGCTGCAACTGATGGTATCCGAACCCCTGTTAATTCGCCGTCCCCTATTGCAGGTAGGTCAGGTCCGGCGGGTGGGATTCGACACCGACGCCATCAATAGCTGGATCGGCTTGAACCCCGTCGATATCTGCGGTCTAGACGTGGAAACCTGTCCCCATTCTCACGAAGAAACCCCCTGTTCCATGCCTTCGGTGGTTTGAGAGAAATGGGTTTGGGGAAAACTCAATTCCAAATAGAGTTTGAGTACCTCCTCAGCCGTCAAATTCCGTTTGAGTTGACCCGATCGCCCCCGGACCAATGTGAGCAGAAATTGCGCTTCCGTCGGGTTTACATCGATGCCGTGTTGTTGTAAGATCTCAGTCAAACCGTGGCGGCCGGAGTGTTTTCCCAGGACCAGGCGGTGATGTTCTCCCAAAGATTTCGGGTCGAACGCTTCGTAGGTTTGGGGATTTTTGAGAATGCCGTCGGCGTGCAATCCGGACTCGTGGGTGAACGCATTTTCCCCGACGATCGCCTTCCAGCGGGGCAGGGGATCGCCGCAGGCTTTCTGCACCAATTTGGAGAGGGATTTGAGTTGCCGAAAGTCCAACCCCAAATCCAAACCATCGAGGTGCATCAGGGCGACGGCCACCTCTTCGAGGGCCGCATTTCCGGCCCGTTCTCCCAACCCGTTAACGGTGGTATTAACCGATCGCGCCCCGGCCCGAATACCGGCGATCGCGTTAGCCGTCGCCATCCCCAGATCATCGTGGGTGTGCATCTCGATGGGAATGGAAATCACATCGGTCAATTTCTTCACTTTTTCATAGGTGGAAAAGGGATCGAGAATTCCCACCGTATCGCAGTACCGGAAGCGACCCGCCCCCCAGGTTTCCGCACAGCGGACCGCCTCGAGCAAAAATCCCTCCTCGGCGCGGGAGGAATCTTCGGCTCCCACGGAGATAAATAAACCGCGATCGCGGGCGTAGGTCATCGCTAAATTTAACCGTTCCAAAACGTCCGCCTTCGAGGTTCCGAACTTGGCAGCAATTTGGACGTCCGACACCGGGATGGAAATGTGGACCCGGGTCAACCCGCAGGCGGCGGAGGCTTCGAGATCCGAAATGACCGCCCGATTCCACCCCAACAGGGACGCCTTCAACCCCGACCGGAGGATGGTATCGATCGCCTCAACTTCCTCACCCCCCATCGCCGGAATTCCCACCTCGATCTCGTGGACTCCGAGGCGATCCAGGTGGCGGGCAATTTCGACTTTTTCTCGAACCGAAAACGCCACCCCGGCTGCTTGTTCTCCGTCCCGGAGCGTGGTATCATTAATTTGGATATTTTCTGCAATCATTTTGGCGTTAATTTCCTTCAAGCTCAAAGCAATGTTCCAACCAATTCACCAGCACGGGTAGGGGAGCGATAAACTGGTGAAGTACGCAGCGAAGTTGAATTGCGATCGTCCGATCCGCAATTTCCACGCACACCCCATTTTCGCTGGAATACTCGCAGGGAATTGATAATTCCTGCAATCGGTAGAACACCGACCATTGTAGATCGGCGGGAACTTGCACCCTTACTTTTAGCGGTTGAAATTTAAGATTTTCCTCGGAAGACTGTGGCAGTTGGGGTTGGAGAAATGGCTGGGCATTGCCATTGTTTCCTTGGCTATTGTCGCCGGGGCGATCGAAAGGTGCAAACATGGTTTTACCTCTATCCCATAACTGTTGACGTTAGCGTTTGAATTCTGACATTTAATCCGAAGGGGAGTCGGGGAGATGGGGGCATCTCAAATCTGATAGCGGAAGGCTGCCCGGGTTGATGACCGAGCGGCGATCATTTCGCCGGTCCGATGGGTCTGCCCCTCAATGGCAATAGCGACAAGTCTAAAAATTCCGGCATCGCAGCCATCCCAACCGAACCGATTCGTCAATTTTGACCTTGGAAATCTCGAGGAAATCTGAAGGAAATCTGAAGACCGAAAACTGGGGCGATTCGGTGCGCGATCGCGGTATGGGGCGGGAGCGTCGGGGATCTACCCATCCGACTCGTGCCGACCTTATCACGATTAAAGTTAAAGAAATTGCTACATCCGATACGAAATATCAAAAATAATGAGACATTTGATACACAAGCATTTTCCGGGAGTCGCCCAACCCCTCATCCCGCCGGAAATGTCAAGTTGAGTTAGAATAATTTTAAGAAATGTATCGGCCGTGTCCCGACCGTTTCAAAACGAAAGACAATCTTAAAATGCACTCAAAAAAAAAGACAAAATAATACCGCCAATCCCCGAAACGCTTCGATTTTGCGGTGAGTGCAGTTTCTTCCCGTCCCCCCCCTCAAAAAGTCTCGTTCCCCCCCTCAAAACTTCCCGAACCCCGATCTCGACCGCCAAAATGAAAACTCCCCAAACCCCATGGCGGCGGGCGATCGCGGAAATTGAGTGCAGTTCCAATCAATTAATCATTTAACCCCCACCCCAAAAACAGCGGGCAAAACCCCACTGATATAACCATTTGCAACGCGATCGCCATCGTCAGGTTCAGACGCACAAAAAAGCGATCGCCTTTCACGGACATTAATCGATCGCCGGAGGGGCCAGGTTCAATGGTACGAACGACAGAACCGATTCCAAATACTCAACCATCCGCCGTCAAAACGCCCGAAACCGTCCGGGTCGCCATCGCCACCAAAGGCGGGGGGCTCGTCAACCAACATTTCGGGCACGCCCGGGAATTCTTCATCTACGAAGTGAACGGCGAACAGGCGACACTGCGGGAAATTCGCGAAGTCTCCCCCTACTGCCACGGCCCCGAGGACGCCCCGGGGGATTTGAACACCATCATCCGCACCCTGTCCGACTGCGAGGCCCTCCTGGTCGCCAAAATCGGCATCGGACCCGACGACCGCCTCCGGGAAGCCGGCATCGAACCCGTGCAGGTCTACGACGTCATCGAAACCGCCGCCTTGAACTATTACCAAACCCGCAAAACTGGCGCGGAGTGAAACCGTTTCCCCCCCAGGTGAAACCGTCGAATTGAATTGACAGCAATGAGGTGCTTATGTCATCCCCGAACCCAGTGATTTATCTGGACAACAACGCCACCACCCGAGTCGCCGAGGAAGTCGTCGAAGCGATGCTGCCCTTTTTGCGGGAAAACTACGGCAACCCGTCAAGTACCCACACCTTCGGCGGCAAAGTGGCGCGATCAGTTAAACAGGCCCGAGAATCGGACAGATGGTTAAAGATCGGGGCATCCTGTTCCACGTCGATGCCGTCCAAGCGGTGGGGAAAATTCCCCTGAACATGAAAGAGAGCAGCATCGATCTGCTCACCCTTTCCGGCCATAAACTCCACGCCAGCAAAGGCGTCGGGGCACTCTACGTCCGGCGGGGGGTGCGGTTCCGTCCCCTGCTGGTGGGGGGACACCAGGAACGGGGACGCCGGGGGGGGACGGAGAATGTCCCCGCTATCGTCGGGTTGGGGAAGGCGGCGGAACTGGCGATCGCTAATTTCGAGACGGATATCTCCCGGGTGCGGGAATTGCGCGATCGCCTGGAGTTGGGATTGCTGCGATCGATTCCCCACTGCTACCTCAACGGCCACCAGGGAATTCGACTTCCAAATACTACCAATATCGGTTTTAAGTACATTGAAGGCGAAGCTATCCTGCTCTCGTTGGACGCTTACGGGATCTGTGCATCCTCCGGTTCAGCCTGTACTTCCGGTTCCCTGGAGCCGTCCCACGTCCTGCGGGCGATGGGGTTGCCCTACACGATCCTCCACGGATCGATCCGCTTCAGCCTCTCCCGCTACACCACGGCGGCGGAGATTAACCGGGTGCTGGCGGTGATGCCGCCGGTGGTCGAGAAGTTGCGGGCGATGTCGCCGTTCGGCAGTGAAACTGACGAAAGTCAGGGTTGGTTGCAGGAGCGACACCAAGATTTACAGCGTGCAAGTTTGGGATAGGAGAATTTGAGATGTGGGATTACACCGAAAAAGTGATGGATCTGTTTCACCATCCCCACAATATGGGGGCGATCGCGGTGGCGGAGTGCGCTGTCGATGAGGCGATCGCGGTGGGTGAAATTGGCAGTATCGTCTGCGGCGACGCCCTGCGGCTGCATTTGAGGATCGACAAAAAGACGGAAACGATTTTGGACGCCCGGTTTCAGACCTTCGGCTGTGCCAGTGCGATCGCCTCCTCTTCGGCCCTCACCGATCTGTTGCAGGGGAAGACGTTGGACGAAGCCCTGGCCCTGACGAACCGGGAGATCGCTGACTATTTGGGCGGTCTGCCCCAGGAGAAGATGCACTGCTCGGTCATGGGGCAGGAGGCGTTGGAAGCGGCGATTTCTAATTATCGGGGCATTCCCGTCCGGGCGGAGGTTGAGGACGAAAGTGCGATGGTTTGCCAGTGTTTCGCGGTGACGGAGGGGAAAATCCGCCGCCTGATCCGGGAAAACCAGCTCACCACGGCGGAGGAAGTCACTAATTACATTAAAGCCGGCGGGGATGTGGAGTTGTATGATGTGGTCGGCGATCGCGTTTTGGTGATCTTGAAAGGCGCCTGCGACGGGTGTCCCAGCGTGGCGATCACCTTGAAAATGGCGATCGAAAAACGGTTGCGCGATCGCATCAGTCCGGATTTGATGGTAGAGGCGATTTCCTAACGGAACACTGCGCGAACGAAGAAGACACCGCCGATTGAATTGGGCTTCCACAAAAGCTTGCACCTCACTTTTCCCCCGGACTGCGTTCGGGGGATTTTTTTAGACCATTTAAAAACAACAAAACTGTTGTTTATTTTTACAAAAATTCGGTCAAATGTAAGGCCTATAGCAGTGCGCGATCGTAGAGTTACAAAACCCATAAAAGGGAGTCGGGAGTCGGGAGTTGGGAGTCGGTCGTAGAGAGATCGATCATTCCCGGCGTGTAACCACGCCAGCGCTCGTTGCTATATATCCGATTTAGATTTGAGATCATAATTCCTTAATCTTTCCAGCAAAAAATATCGATTCGATGTCCCCATATATCTGCTCAAAAAAAATTGATTTTTTTTGCCATTCGGTAGCTTGATATACAGTCACCCCCCGGCAAGTCAATTATTCTATAAACATGGAACTAAAAGAGAGCTGCAAAGTAGGTTCCAAACCAACCTTCAAAAAGGTAAAGCTCTCCGGAGCAAACCAAATCCATCAAACCTTTTTGAATGGGACTTGCGCGACAGAATCAAAACTATTTTGTAGTCGCCCTTCGGTTTCTAAATAAAAGCCATCAGACCAACAGTTAGGAGGTCTAAACCATGAGAAAGATTGCAGTTTACGGAAAAGGCGGAATTGGTAAATCCACAACTACACAAAACACCGTAGCTGGATTAGTCGAACTGGGTCGGAAAGTGATGATCGTCGGCTGCGACCCGAAAGCAGACTCCACCCGTCTCCTCTTAGGGGGATTGCACCAAAAAAGCGTGCTTGACACTTTGAGGGAAGAAGGAGAAGAGATCGAACTCGAAGATATCCGCAAAGAAGGCTACGGCAAGACCCTCTGCGTGGAATCCGGCGGCCCGGAACCCGGCGTTGGCTGTGCCGGTCGGGGGATCATCACCTCCATCAGTATGTTGGAACAGTTGGGAGCCTATGAAGAAAAAGAAGGTCTGGATTATGCCTTCTACGATGTCTTGGGAGACGTGGTTTGTGGCGGTTTCGCCATGCCGATTCGGGAAGGAAAAGCCCAAGAAATCTACATCGTCACCTCCGGCGAAATGATGGCAATGTATGCCGCCAACAACATCTGCCGAGGCATTAAAAAATACGCCAAATCCGGCGGCGTGCGGTTGGGAGGTTTGATTTGCAACAGCCGTAAAGTTGACCTGGAAGCCGAACTGATCCAAGGCTTGGCCGAACGGCTGGGAACCCAGATGATCTACTTCATGCCCCGCGACAATATGGTGCAGCGGGCGGAACTGAACCGCAAGACAGTGATCGAATTTGCACCCGACTGCGAACAGGCCCAACACTATCGCAACCTGGCGAAAGCGATCGACGAAAATACCAACCATGTCATTCCCGACCCCATGAGTAATGACGAACTCGAAAAACTGTTGGTTAAATACGGTCTGTACGAATAATTCAATTCGGAGCGATCGGTCGGACAAACACCTTGAAAGTCGGGGGTAGCGATGAGGAGATGAGACATTCCTTCTGTCCGTCCCATCCCCTTAAAAATTCCCCCGTTTTTCATTTCCATCATTGCCACCACCCAACCTCAACAGCCATCCGGACGAGACGGACGCTGCACAGGAGTGATCCCAGTTCTCAGGTTTTGGGACTTCCCAATCCAGAACTTCACTCTTAAATCCCACCCTGCAAGAGGAGACCAGATAATGACTGAGAATACAAATCTATCACCCAAAACAGACCTAGAAAAGCAAAGCGCCACAGCCAACCGGCAGGTAATGCTCTCCGAGTCTCCCGTCGGTTTAGAAACCACCACCGAAGCCGTCGAAGAAATCGTCAAAGCCTATCCCCGCAAAGTCGGTAAAAAGCGCGGCAAACACATCATCGTCCGCGACACCGACCCCCAACAAGAAATCGAAGCCAACGCCCGCACCACTCCCGGCATTATCACCCAACGGGGATGCGCCTACGCCGGATGTAAAGGGGTGGTCGTCGGTCCGTTCGGAGATATGGTCCACATCGTCCACGGCCCCATCGGCTGTTCCTACTACGCCTGGATGACCCGGCGCAACCAATTCAAAGCCAGAGAAGAAGGTCAGGACTTCATCAACTACAGCTTCTCCACCGACCTCAACGAACACGACATCGTATTCGGCGGCGTCGGCAAACTCAAAACCGCCATCCAGGAAGCCTACGACATCTTCAAGCCCAAAGCCATCAGCGTCCACTCCACCTGCCCAGTGGGACTGATCGGGGATGACATCCAGGGTGCGGCCCGAGAAATGAGCGAAGCCCTCGGCATCAGCGTCGTCGCCTTCAACTGCGAAGGATACAAAGGCGTCAGCCAATCCGCCGGACACCACATCGCCAACAACGGCTTCTTCAAGAACTGGATCGGTGCGGACACCGAAACCGAAGAAATCCCCGGCTACACCGTCAACGTGATGGGCGAATACAACATCGGCGGAGACACCTGGGAAATCGAGCGAGTTCTGGAAAAATGCGGCATCACCGTCGTCTCTAAATTCAGCGGT
>JBNGCR010000189.1:0-10855 GCA_050045915.1 Limnospira sp. | reverse complement strand
AATGGGGAATGGGGAATGGGGAATGGGGAATCTGTGTAATCTGCGTCATCTGCGGACGGGAATCGGAAATAAAAATAAATTCATAATTGCCCTCATTTCTACTCTTATTAGTTTTTCATCTGCGCCGATCGCCTGGGCATCCGATCCGGTCTGTCCGGCTGAATTGAAGTCGGAAATTGAGGCGATTATTGATCGGCCGGAGTTTGCCCGATCGCGGTGGGGAATTGCGGTCGAAAATCTGGAATCGGACGAGGTTTTATATGGGCGCGATCGCGAGGTTTTTTTCATCCCCGCATCGACGGTAAAATTGATGACCACCGCCGCCGCCCTGGAAGAATTGGGGCCGAATTACCGCATCCGAACCTCAATTTACAGCGACGATAACGAAACGGTTTATATCGTCGGGCGGGGCGACCCCAGTTTGACCGACATTCAATTGCAAGAGTTGGCGAAACAGTTGCGCGATCGCGGCATTTCCCAGATCGAAACTTTGGTCGCCGAAGACGGGTATTTCCCCGGTTTTATCGTCAATCAAAATTGGGAGTGGGAGGACGTACAGGCGGGGTACGGTGCGCCCGTCAACAGTTTGATTCTCCACCAAAATTCCCTCGATTTGATGCTGTGGCCGGAAGCGGCTGTCGGGCGATCGCTGCGGGTGACGTGGGTGCGTCCGGAACAGGGGATCGGGTGGGAAATTGACAACCGAACCCGCACCGTCGCAAAGGGCGATCGCGAATTTGTGGAAATCGGCCGGGAGTTCACCCGCCCCGTCATCCGCGTCGCCGGACAGTTGCGGGTGGGGTCGGAACCGGAGCCGGTTTACGCCGCCGTGGTCGAACCGGCAGAGAATTTTTTGCAGGGGTTTAAAACGATTTTAAAACGGGAGGGAATCGTTGTCAATACGGCCAGAGTTGATAATTATTCTCCCCACTCGGAACCGGAAATTGCCGCCGTCGAATCTCCCCCCCTTTCCGAATTAATTAAAATTGTTAATTTGGAAAGTAATAATGTGTTTACCGAGGCGGTGTTGAAAACCTTGGGGGTGCAGATGCCGACAACCGACGCCACGGAAGCGGGGTTGGAACAGGTGCGATCGCATCTCACGGCCCTGGGTGTCGATCCCGGGGGATACGCCCTGGCGGACGGTTCGGGACTCTCCCGCCACAATTTGGTCAGCCCCCAGACCCTGATCGAAACCCTGCGGGGGATGGCTGCTTCTCCCCAGGCGGCAATCTATCGCGAATCCCTGCCGGTGGCGGGGGTCAGCGGGACCTTGAAAGGGCGGTTTCGGGACTCGGCGGCGGTGGGGCGGGTGTGGGCGAAAACGGGGACGCTGACGGGGGTTTCTGCCCTGGCTGGGTATGTGGAACCGGCGGATTATTCGCCCCTGGCGTTTGCGATTATCGTCAATCAGTCGAATTTGCAGACCGGAGAATTGCGAGACGCGATCGATGCGATCGTGTTACTCTTGACTCGGCTGCAATCTTGTTAAGTTGGGGGTGGGGAAAGTGAAAAGTGAAAAGTGAAAAATCCCCGACTCCCGACTCTCGACTCCCGACTCCCTAAAATTATTGAACGATGAGTAAAACATTTGCCGAATTGGAAGCCGAGTGGAAGGCGATCAAAAAAAAGTTGGATGCGACGATGGTGGAATACCGGCTGTTGCGTCAGAAGCGGTCGGCGTTTCAGGTCAAATTTATTTTTCCCAGAGATAGTTCGCCGGAGGCGATGCAAAGGTTTCGCGATCGCGAAAAAGAAGTCATTTCTCAATTATCCATCAATCTGCACGATCTCGACCAAGACATTAAAGCCGTCCGCATCCGACTCAAACAAATTCGGGCGACTTTGGCGGTAAAACAGGCTCAAATCTATCAGTTGCAAGCGCAGTCCGTGTGGCAAAAATTGAATGAAAAAGCGAAAGCAATCAACCAATTGGCGGCTCAAATGGAGCGGGAAATGAAAGCCCTGGCTGTGATAGCAGACGATTTTTATCCGCCGGCCGAGAAGTGGCTGCCTCAACATCCGGAATTGACTCAAATTTCGGCGACCACCATTCCCCGGGTATTCTGGAAAGACAACCATCTGGAATTGCGGGACGCGACGATCAACTGGGACTCAGAAGAGACTTAAAATTGATCGGTCATCCGCCAAAATTTCTGATAAAATAGTATCGGTTCTTACAGTTGGATTCAAAGAAAAAATTACGACCCCCAGACACGGCTATTTAATCGATGAATACTAAAGAAGCTCTACGCCAAACCTTACTCGACCTCGACAACCGGGGTTACAAAGCCTACAAAGATTTACTCGGTGAATATCAGTTCCCGGATTTTACTTTAATTATCGATTACGTCCAGGGCGACCCCTTCGCGGCCCCCAGCAAATTTCGGGTGCGAGTCCCCGCCGCGATCGCATCGTTCCCCCCCCAACTCTACCAGACCCCGAGCCGGGAAATCGCCCTGCGGGACTACCTGACCCGGCAATTCGATCGCGCCGCCCACGAACTCAGCAGCCGCCGGGGCACCGGAAAAAGCGGAATGATCGCCATCACGCGGGTGGGACAGGAAGTCCTCGATCGCACCTCCGCCCACCTCGTCCAAGTCGCCCACGCGGCGGCCCCCAAACCCAAGGGGGGCAACCCCGCCCTGGAACGGGCCAAACCCGCCCCCGCCTCCGATGAAAAGGGCGTCGAGATCCGCTTTTTCGTGGGACTTCCAGCCCGGGGACGCAACATTTTGGGCCGCCAAGCCGCCGCCATGCTGTGCGAGGATATCCCCGCGATCGTCGATCGCGCCCTCAAATATGACAGTTTAGACCCGGATGCCTGCTGCCGCCACGTCGAAACCGTCGAAGACGCGGACGCCCTGCGGGGACAACTCGGCGATCGCTCTTTGGTGGCCTTCGTGCCCAACGGCGCCATCCTCCCCCGCCAGAGTGGGGTCAACGACCGCCCCCTGAAGTCTGAAACCGCCGTCCCGTTCCAGTCCCCCCCCACCCTGGAAGTGGAATTGACCCGTCCCAACGGGGGCGCGATCGCCGGAATGGGCATCCCCGAGGGCATCACATTGATCGTCGGGGGCGGCTACCACGGCAAATCCACCTTATTGAAAGCGATCGAACGCGGCGTTTACAACCACATCCCCGGGGACGGTCGGGAATTCGTCGTCACCAACCCCGCCGCCGTCAAAATTCGCGCCGAAGACGGCCGCAGCGTCTCGGGCGTCGATATTTCGCCGTTTATCAACCAACTGCCCCAGGAGAAATCCACCCGCCAATTTTCCACCGAAAACGCCAGCGGCAGCACCAGCCAAGCCGCCAACATCATGGAGGCCCTGGAAACCCTGCTGCTGGGGGATACGCCCACGGCCCCGGTTTTGCTGGTGGACGAGGACACGGCGGCGACGAATTTCATGATCCGCGATCGGCGGATGCAGGCCCTCATCGCCAAGGAACGGGAACCCATCACCCCGTTTATCGACAAGATCCGCCAACTCTACACGGACTATAGCGTTTCCACGATTTTGGTGATGGGGGGCAGCGGGGACTATTTCGACGTGGCGGATACGGTGATCGCGATGGACAATTTCCAACCCCTGGAACTGACGGAAAAGGCCAAGGCGATCGCGGCCGAATACACCACCGGACGGACGGCGGAGGGGGGCCAGCAGTTCGGAAGTCTCACCCCGCGCATTCCCCTCCCCGAAAGTCTCGACCCCAGCCGGGGACGGCGGGACGTGCGGGTAAAAGTGCGGGATATCGACGAGGTGACGTTCGGGACCGAAGATGTGGACCTGTCGGCCGTGGAACAGTTGGTTTCCAAAGATCAATTGCGGGCGATCGCGGCGGCGATGGTTTACGCCCGACAACATTATATGGACGGACGGCAGACGTTGACCCAGATCCTCGATCGCGTCATGGCGGATATCGCCGAAAAGGGTTTGGATGCGATTACCCAGTTTCCCCAGGGGGATCTGGCGTTGTTCCGGCGGTTTGAGTTGGCGGCGGCGATCAACCGGGTGCGGACATTGGAGATGAAATAGGGCGATCGGTTCTCGCCCTCACCCCCGGCCCCTCTCCCAATTTTGGGAGAGGGGAGGAAATCAATTAATAATTAATAATTAATAATTAATAATTAATAATTAATAATTTTTATATCGTTATATCATGTCCGCTTAAACAATTATGATTCCTGGATGCCATCTTCTGAAGCGGCTTCAAACTTTTGCCTCTTGCCTCTTGCCTATTGCCTTTTCTCGAACGATTGTGTAATTCAAACGGACTTGATATCAATTGTAGTTCCCTCGATTTGTGAACACACGAGCGCGATACTTGCGATATCATCCTAACGCACCCCGGCGAGTCCCTGATGGATGGGGTTGACAGCCACAATTCAAAAATTGTAAAATGGAGTCGATGAGGAAGATCTGGCTTTTGGATTGATTTAAAATTCAACCTGCGGTCGAACAATTGTAGAGCAACCGCCAGAACGGTTCGGACATGGTTCAATCCCGAGAGTTCCCGATCGCCGGCGGTTCACCCGTGGAGCGAGTCCGGGTTCCCCATCCAATTTGAGAATGGCGATCGCATCCATTCCCGTCGATTTGGAAGGTTTTGAGAAAATGAAAAAAGACATCGCCCCCCTATTCGGAAAAACCAAATTTATCGAAGGTCAAATCGACGAATTTCTCGACAAGATCTCCGAAGGGTGTCTATACTTTGAAATGGGGATGTCGTCCTATCTGGATGGCGAAGAAGTTTGGGATGCCTGCGAAGCCAAAATGCAGCAATTGCGGGATGTGAAAGGGCGCTGCAACGAACTGAGGCGGGCGATCGAATCGGAACTCTACACGGAAATGTTGATCCCCGATTCCCGGGGAGATGTGCTCAGTTTGCTCGAAGATCTTTATTATTTAATCGACATATTTGGCGACACCTATCAAAGTATCATTATCGAACATCCTGACATTCCCGAAACCTACCACCAAGACCTCAAAGAATTGACGGCGATGGCGGTGAAAAGTGTGGAAACCGTCGTCATCGCGGCGAGGGCATTTTTCCGCCACCCCGATGCCGTCCGCGACCACCTCTATCGGGTGCGGGTGTATGAAACGGAAAGCGATCGCATCGCCATCCGCCTCAAAAAAAATATCTTCAATTCCGAATTACCCCTCGATCGCAAAATGCAGTTGCGGGACAGCGTAGATCTGATCGACACCCTGGCTGATGCGGCGGAAGATGCCGGAGATGAATTGGCGATTTATGCCATCAAAAGAGTGATGTAACAATTAACAATTAACAATTAACAATTAACAATTAACAATTAATAATTAATAATTAATAATTAGTGTGCTCTGTGGGGGCGCTGGCATTAGCCCTCTGCCACCTTTCCCCGGGGTTAGGTTAAGAAACGGTTAAATATGCTACAATTTAAGATTGTAGTGGGTTTAAGGGAATTTGTGGCGCCGAGATGGGAGTCTAATTTTAGAGAGCGCGAGACAGTTAAAATTCGGCGCGATCGCCCGTCAGATCAGAGGTCTGGGAACCGCGATGCCGATCCTCTCCGAACCATTGTCTTAACCTTTCTTTAACTTCCCAGTGGCGGACGTGCCACAACCGGGGAAACAATGGACGCGATCGCAATTTTAATTTTTCTTTCCAGCGGCTTATTTTTGGGCTGGTCTTTGGGTGCCAACGATGCCGCCAACGTCTTCGGAACCGCCGTCGGTAGCCGGATGGTGCGGTTCGGAACCGCCGCCTTCATCTGCAGCGTTTTCGTGATTATCGGCGCCGTTGTCGGGGGTGCAGGAGCCGCCGGAGGGTTGGGAGAACTCGGCGCCGTCAACACCATCGCCGGAGCCTTTACCGCCGCTTTTTCGGCCGCTTTAACCGTTTTTTGGATGACCAAAATCGGCCTCCCCGTCTCCACCACCCAGGCCGTCGTCGGGGCGATTATCGGCTGGAACCAATTCAGCGGCTCGATTACCGATACCGATACTTTGATCAAAATTCTGGGAACTTGGGTCGCCTGTCCCATTTTGGGCGCCATTTTCGCCGCCCTTCTGTATCATTTAGTCGAGGCGATTCTAGAGCGAGCCCAACTTCACCTTTTAAGTCTCGACCTTTACACCCGCTGGGGGTTAATTTTAGCCGGTGCTTTCGGTTCCTACGCCCTCGGTGCCAACAACATCGGCAACGTGATGGGGGTGTTTGTTTCCTCCTCCCCGTTCACCGATTTTTATATCGGTTCGGTGGAAATTTCTTCCGTCCAACAACTGTTTTTAGTCGGGGGAATTGCGATCGCCGTCGGGGTTTACACCTACTCAAAAGGGGTGATGATGACGGTGGGCAACAGTTTGATGCCCCTATCTCCCGTGGCGGCATTCGTGGTGGTGGTCGCTCACTCTTTAGTTTTGTATATTTTTTCCTCCACCGAGTTGGAAAGCCTGTTGTCAAATGCGGGTTTGCCGACTATTCCATTAATTCCCGTTTCCAGTTCCCAAGCCGTCGTGGGAGCGGTGATCGGCATCGGTTTGCTGCGGGGAATTAAAGGGGCTCGCCAGATCCGCTGGCGGGTTTTGTTGGGGATCGCCTCCGGCTGGGTTTCCACGCCGATCATCGCGACGATCATCAGCCTGTTCATGCTGTTTATTGTGCAGAACGTATTCGACCAACCCGTGTATCAGGATGTGAATTACCGACTCTCCCAACCCGTTTTAGAACAGTTGCGGGAAGTGGGGATTCCGAGCGATCGCCTCTCTGACCTCAGCAGCCGCACGATCGCGGGCGGGGTCAATTTTAAAGAAGAAGTAAACGCCCGAATTGACCTGACCAAAGAGCAAGAAAAACGGCTTTTTGAGATCGCCAGAGTTTATCCAATTTATATCGACTCTACCCGCATCGAAGACTTGGATAAAAGCTATCTCAGTCCCGCCCAAATCGATGCCATCAAACAGGTCGCCGGACGCACCTTTTACCACCGCTGGCAGTTGGCGGAAGCCCTCGCCCAAGAGTGCGGAGCTTGGCAATTCAAACCCGCCACCCCCCGCAACAAAGCCGAAAATGCCAAACTGCGAGAACAGTTAAATTATGTGGGCGATCGCTTTCATGTCCCCTGGCCAGGGTAAATCGGTATGCTCCTTACTGCAAGGTTGTTTGAGCTTCTACCCCCGGGCGAGAATCGGCTGTTGTTCCTCGTTGAGATCTTGGAATAGGGGGGTGCTCAGATAGCGTTCACCGTAACTCGGCTGAATCATCACGATCAATTTGTCGCGATTTTCGGGGCGTCGGGCAACTGCGATCGCGGCACACAGGGCCGCACCCGAAGAAATCCCCGAAAGTAACCCCTCTTCCCGGGCCATGCGGCGGCTGTAGCTGAAGGCTTCGTCGTCGGTTACGGTAATCACCTCGTCGATCAGCTCCACGTTGAGGACTTCCGGGACGAACCCGGCGCCGATGCCCTGAATTTTGTGGGGACCCGGTTCGCCACCGGAGAGGACGGGACTGCTGACGGGCTCGACGGCGATCGCTTTAAATCCCGGTTTCCGCTCTTTGAGGACGTCGGCGACCCCCGTGATAGTGCCCCCTGTCCCGACTCCGGCGATCAGAAAGTCAACCTGTCCGTCGGTGTCCTCCCAAATTTCCTCGGCCGTGGTGCGGCGGTGAACCTCCGGGTTGGCGGGGTTGCGGAACTGCTGCAACATATAGGCGTTGGGAACCGTGTCGAGGAGTTCGTAGGCCCGCTGGATCGCCCCTTTCATGCCCTGGGGACCGGGTGTCAGTTCCAATTTTGCACCGTAGGCCCGCAGCATCGATCGCCGCTCCAAACTCATACTTTCCGGCATAGTCAAAATCAGTTGATACCCCTTGGCGGCGGCGACCATCGCCAGGGCGATTCCGGTATTGCCGGAGGTGGGTTCGACCAAAGTCGTTTGACCGGGCAGAATCAGGCCTTCCCGCTCGGCGGTTTCGATCATGTGGGCGCCGATCCGATCCTTGACGGAGGCGGCGGGATTCATCCCTTCTAACTTGACCACAATTTGACCGACGCAGCCTTCCGCTTGGGGAATCCGATTCAGTCTCACCAAGGGAGTCCGGCCGATCAATTCTGTGATATTGTGAGCGATACGCATGGTTCTAAATGATTGAGGTTGACATTTCATTTCGGCGAGGGAAGGGCCACCGAAAAATCGGAAGGTCGGGTGAATGACTGTCGTACTGGTAATATTTTATTATAGATTATTTGATGGGGCAACTCAAGTTACCGTCATTAATTGTACCGTTAACTATCTGGAATATGGAACCGGTTTGCGTCGCGATCGCCCCCCATTTCCGCCCAGCATTAACGATTTGAGGAGATGATAAAAACTTTCGCGCAAGGATTCTTCAGGCGTTGGCAGCGCTTCAGGAACGTCGTAAAATAAATGTGAATATTCGGCTCGATGTCCCGTTGACCGTGGATCATAAAATGAGCGGGACAGAAGTCGTTGATTTTGTGGCAAAATCCGGGCATATGCTTGCAGACCTTTACGGTGCGATCGCTATTTCTGGCCAGTTCCATTTCCTGATCGAGCATGAATTCGCCGTAGTCGGCTTCATTATCTAATCCGATGAGATTGAGCCAGATTTCGAGTGCCAGCCAAAATCCGGCTTTGCTAATAAATGTCCCCCATCTGAAGTTCATCAAAATTGATCCTCCTCGCAAATCTTTCTTCTTCAATCATCATCCTATTCCTGCCATTAAATGTGGTTGATATTGCCGTAGAGGGTAATAAAATTTACCCCCTACCGGATGACGTGTCTGATTCCGACACTAGATCATAAACGCTTCTTGGTGAGTTTTGATCGTGCAATCCGATTTCGGATAACTCACGCACAGGAGGGCGTATCCATTCTCAATTTGTTCGTCCTCCAAGAAGCACTGCTCTTCCTGATCAACTTCCCCTTCTTGAATGCGCCCGACGCAGCTCGAACAGGAACCCGAACGGCAGGAAGAGGGGAGGTCAATCCCCTGTTCTTCGGCCGCATCTAAGATATAAGTATCTTCGGGAACTTCCAGGGTGACATCCAATTCTAAAGGCTTATTTTTTCGCCCCTTAATCAGGCGGACTTTGTAAGTTTTCGTCATGATCCGATTTTCCTCTCAAATTGGGTTGACAAAGGTCGGTTTGGTGTCTGTAAAACTTCGGGGTCGAATCCCATCCCTCAAACGAGGAGTCGGGATGACAACTCGACTTCATCCAGATTTTTCGGGTGCAGGTGGCCGCAAACCGGACAATTCGGGTCGTGGTAGGGCCGGCGTTTGGCGAACTCCAGCCGCGTCAGGTCCATCGTCAGCAGTTGGCCTTTTAATGGTTCCCCCAGTCCGGTGATGAATTTGATCGCCTCCAAGGCCGTCAGACAGGCGAGGGTCCCGGGAACCGCGCCGACGACGCCGAATCCCCAGCGGTCCCAGTCCGGTTTTTCCGGGAACAGGCAGGACAGACAGGGGGTCTGGCCGGGGATGACGGTGGTCAGGTAGGCTTCCATCCCGTTCATCGCCGCCTCCACCATCGGCCGGTTATGGCCCACGCAGGCGGCGTTGAGGAGGTCCCGTTCGTCGAAGTTGTGGGCGCAGTCGAGGGCGATGTCGGCCCGCCGCACCAACTCATCGACGTTTTCGGCGGTGATGTAGTCGTTGACGGCCTCGATTTCGACGTGGGGGTTGATCTGGGCGAGGGTGTCCTTGGCTTTGAAAACCCGGGGTTTGCCCACCCAGTCGTCCGTCATCAAAATCTGGCGGTTCAGGTCGTCGAGGCGCAGGTCGCCCCCCCGCACCAAAATTAATTTGCCGATGCCGGCGATCGCCAAATACAGGGCGACGGTCCCCCCCAAACCCCCCACCCCCGTCACCAAGGCGGTGGAATTTTTCAGGGCGGCTTGTCCATCTTCGCCGAAACCGGGGAGTTGAATTTGTCGGCTGTACCGTTCGAGTTCCGTCGGCGTCAGTTCTGACACTCCTCGCACCTCCTTTTCGATGGGATAATTACTGTTATTTTTATAATGCTTTCAGTTCTTTTTTGAGCCGGTCTAACTCGCAAAATATCTCGTAGGTTTGAGCCGCCGTTTCCGGCAGTTTGTCCAGGTCTTCGGGCAACCCTTCGGCGATGTCGTGCAGATCCATTTTTATTTGGCTGGCTTTGGTATTGAGCTTCCGGACTTTCTTTTTCAGTTCCGCGATCGCTTCCGGACTGGGAACTTTTTCGCTCGCCTGAATCATCGTTTTGCCTCCTCTCTATAATATCACAAATTGACAATTATTAATCCTCTTCAAAACTCAAAACCGCCTCTTTTTTCATCCCCAGAGACAGGGCCTTTCTCAGCCAAGGGGGCGGACTCCCGTTCAGGGTTTGAATCAGTTCGTCGAGGGTTTCGGAAATGGTGTCCGATTCGGTTTTCGCTTTGATGGGGGTGACATTTTTTTTCAGCAGTCGGGCGGCGGCACCGCCCCCGATCGCGGCAACGTAAACGAGGGTACATCCCTCCACGGCGGCGAGTTTCGGAACCAGTTTATCTTCGTTGCCGTCCTCTTTGAGATCCCCACCAAATTGGACGGTTTCCAGGAACGTCGCCCCTCCGGTATCGACTTCGTAGAAATCCATCTGTTTCGCCCAGCCGAAGTGCGCGTCGATGTGAATATTGTCGGTTGTTGTGAATGCAATTTTCATGGTTTTTCTCCTTTTTTTCAATAAAAAGAGATGGGTAATATCAGATTCGTTTGTAGCCGCCAATCGATCGCGATCCCCCCCGGCCCCCCTTACAAAGGGGGGAGCCATCCCCCCCGGCCCCCCTTTGTCCCCCCCTCGCACCCCCCCAGCCC
>JBNGCR010000188.1:122-10859 GCA_050045915.1 Limnospira sp. | reverse complement strand
AATTATTCCAAAATGAGGCGATCGCGTCTAATTTTAACACCGAAAGTTTGCAGGGGGTGCGATTAGTAATTGAACGGGCGATCGCGGAATTGAATTTGGCGGATGTCGATTATTCTTCCCTGGTGGAAGCGATCCGAAAATCTCAATAACCGGCAAAAAAATTCCCACATTTCCCCAAACTTGAGAGATGTGGGAAATCAAAAACGGATCGGAAACTAACGGGACTGGGATCGGCACAGTTCGGCCGCGATTTGGTGTTTACAAATGGTCTGGCGGTAGCGCCAATCTTCGCAGGTGCATTCCCCATCTTTGACCAAAGATAAGGTACTGCGATTTTCATTCCAAACCACCGCCCCTTGGGGAATCAGGCGGACTTGCAGGGGCGCGATCGCCACCCGGTTGTAACGGGACAGGAACGATTTCGCCTCGGCTTGTGCGATACAAATCGTCACCCGTTGGGTCTGCAAATGAACGCCGGATTTGTTAATTTTCGATTTCAAGATTAGGGTATCTTTCAAGCCCTTAAGCTTCAGGTACAGCGACCAAATTTTGTTAAATTCGGCTTTAGAAATCAGGCGACTCCAGCGACCTTCAGGGGTCGAGTACACCAGCCGGGGAGTCTCGCCGATGCCGATACTGTCGATGGTTTCAATTTTAATCGGCCGGGAAACCAAAGGGGTAATTTGGGGGAATTGAGGTTCCGCGAGGGGAGACGGAGAAACCCCAAACTGCATTTTCGCTGCAGGGGCGATCGTCGGGTGTCTCATTGTGATATTATGCCCTTGTGATCAAAATATTGGGGACTGAGCGCTCTATCCAAAACCAAGGGGGGAGAGCGC
Source organism: Limnospira sp. (assembly GCA_050045915.1). GTDB lineage: Bacteria > Cyanobacteriota > Cyanobacteriia > Cyanobacteriales > Microcoleaceae > Limnospira. Next base: position 10,020 of record JBNGCR010000188.1, on the reverse strand, counting down.
TCTTTTGTCTCCTCTATTGTAACATATTTCGAGAGCGATCGCTCGCTCAACCCGAAGCTGGAAGGGGAATTGAGGCATTTTCGTCCAGTCGGATGCCCGGAGTCCAAAGGATTCTCCATCGCCCCCATTTCCTCGGAGCACCAAAAACGGTAAAATTGACAACAGATTTAAGCGCGTTGGATACGCCGATTCAGCCCGGTCTTATGAGCAAAGGAACACTATTCGATAAAGTTTGGGACTTGCACGCCGTCGGAACCCTGCCATCCGGTCAGACGCAACTCTTCATCGGCCTGCACCTGATCCACGAGGTGACGAGTCCCCAAGCCTTCGCCATGTTGCGCGATCGCAACCTAAACGTCCTCTTCCCCGATCGCACCGTCGCCACGGTCGATCATATCGTCCCCACGGAAAACCAAGCCCGTCCCTTCGCCGACGTCCTCGCCGAAGAGATGATGCGGGCCCTGGAACAAAGCTGCGCCGAACACGGCATCCGGTTCTACAATATCGGTTCCGGCAACCAGGGCATCGTCCACGTCATCGCCCCGGAACAGGGGTTGACCCAACCGGGGATGACGATCGCCTGCGGAGACTCCCACACCTCCACCCACGGGGCTTTCGGCGCGATCGCCTTCGGCATCGGCACCTCCCAAGTCCGGGACGTCCTCGCCTCCCAAACCCTGGCCCTGTCGAAACTGAAAGTCCGTCGCATCGAAGTCAACGGCCAACTGCGCCCGGGGGTCTACGCCAAAGATGTCGTCCTCCACATCATCCGCAAACTGGGGGTGAAAGGCGGCGTCGGCTACGCCTACGAATACGCCGGGACCACCATCGAAGCCATGTCGATGGAAGAACGGATGACCATCTGCAATATGTCCATCGAAGGGGGCGCCCGCTGCGGCTACGTCAACCCCGACGCGGTGACTTACGACTATTTGAAAGACCGGGATTTCGCCCCCAAAGGGGAAAATTGGGAAAAAGCGATCGCCTGGTGGGACCAGATCCGCAGCGACACCGATGCGGTTTACGATGATGTCATCACCTTCGACGCCGCCGAGATTCCCCCCACCGTTACCTGGGGTATCACCCCCGGCCAGGGCATCGGCGTGGACGAGGCCATCCCCGACCCCGGACACCTGCCGGAGGGCGATCGCCCAGGAAGCCTACAGCTACATGGAATTCACCCCCGGAACCCCCATCCGTGGCACCAAAGTGGACGTCTGCTTCATCGGCAGTTGCACCAACGGACGGTTGAGTGACCTGCGGGAGGCCGCAAAATTCGCCCAAGGCCGGAAAGTCGCCGAGGGTGTGAAAGCCTTCGTCGTCCCCGGTTCGGAACGGGTCAAAAAAGCGGCAGAAGCCGAAGGCCTCGATCGCATCTTCCAAGACGCCGGTTTCGAGTGGCGGGAGGCTGGCTGTTCCATGTGTCTGGCCATGAACCCGGACAAATTGCAGGGCAACCAGATCAGCGCCTCCTCCTCCAACCGCAACTTCAAAGGTCGCCAAGGTTCGGCCACCGGACGCACCCTACTGATGAGTCCCGCAATGGTCGTCGCCGCCGCCATCAACGGCACCGTCGCAGACGTCCGCGAGTTAATTTAATTAGGGTGTGGGGTGTAGGGACAATCGATCGGTCAAAATTGTCAATTTCCCGACTCATTCCCTACAACGTTTTTCAAATTGGCGAGCTGCGGTCTGAGATCAAAGTCCCCCTTTTTAAGGGGGATTTAGGGGGATCATCCATATCTCATCGGATCGAAAACCGCTATTTTCACTTTTCACTTTTCACTTTTCATTTTTCACTTTCCCCATGAGTCAAATTCAAACAGTTTCCGGCAAAGGCATTCCCCTCGTCGGCGGGGATATCGACACCGATCGCATCATTCCGGCGCGGTTTTTGCGCTGCGTCACCTTCGACGGTTTAGGGGAACAGGCGTTTGCCGACGATCGCAAACAATTAAACGGAAGTCACCCCTTCGATCTCCCCCAATATCAAGGGGCGAATATTCTGGTCGTCAACCACAACTTCGGCTGCGGGTCCTCCCGCGAACACGCCCCCCAAGCGTTGGCAAAATGGGGCATTCAGGCGATCGTCGGGGAGAGTTTCGCCGAAATCTTTTTGGGCAATTGCGGCGCGATGGGGGTTCCCTGCGTGACGGCCGAACCGGACGCCGTGAAGCGGTTGCAGGCGGCGTTAGAAGCCGATCCACAGGCGGAAATGGTGCTGGATCTCGGGGCAATGCAGGTCTGCTGCGGGGATATTGCGATCGACGTCAAAATGAACGAAGGATCGCGGCAGGCGTTCATAAACGGCAGTTGGGACAACTGCGGCCAACTGGTCGCCAACGCGGACAAAGTTCGCGCCACGGCCGCACAACTGCCCTATTTGCAGTGGGACAATGCGATCGCGTCGTAATTGATCTGACATCAGATCCAGTTTTTAACCGCACCAACTCCCCAATCATCTTCAGATGATTTTGGCTGTTAGCTTGGGAATTGATTCCCAAGCGGTGCGGATATTCAACCGGATTCGATCTGAAAACCGGCCAATTGTCCGATATGGCAATGTGAAATGATTCGTGAAAAATTGTCGGCTCAAAGCCCCCAGAATTGGGGGTTTGGGGGCGCGACTACTTACAAATGGTTTCCGATCGCTATATGCAACGGGAGAATGCGGCGATCGCATCAAAGCCCCCAGAATTGGGGGTTTGGGGGCGCGGCGATCGCATCAAAGCCCCCAGAATTAGGGGTTTGGGGGCGCGGCGATCGCATTTTAATCCCAAAACCGGCCAATTGCTCCACTTGCAACGGGACAATCCGGCGATCGCATCGTAATCTGAGAGAGTGTTAAGATAAATGTTCGGGTGGCCAGGTGGGGGAACCGGGGGCGGTAAAATGTTGATTGTCAAGATGGGAAGCCCAAACCGTCGGCGATTCGCGATAGCGCACCTATCGCTGTCCGTCCCTCACCCGGACTTCAGACTGCAATCTCGGCGATCGATTACCCAACCCATCACTCCTCAATCCTTCACTTCAAAGTAACAAGCCCTTACAATTCTGGATAGATTAATTAACCCAATTCATCCAAACAACCATGACCGTCAAAAAAGGAAGTTTTGTTCACGTCGTCCGGGAAAAGCTAGAAAACAGCCTAGAAGTGGCCGCCAGCGACTCCCGGCTTCCCCCCTACCTATTTGAAACCAAAGGGGAAGTCATGGACACCAAAGGAGACTACGCCTTCGTCAAATTTGGCCGAGTTCCGACCCCCGCCATGTGGCTGCGGATCGACCAGTTGGAAGACGCCAAATAGGAGATTTTCGGGCCCAGAAGGAGCCAGGAGTACCGGGTTACAGTCAAATCAATGGGCGGACGGGGGGAAATCCACCTTCCCCCTTTCCCCATCGCTTCTCATCTGGCGCTGTCCTCACATTCGGTACACAAAGATGACTAGCCTATTTTTCCCTCCTTCCTGCCACCCCACCCGCGTTTCCATCATCGGCGCCGGAAAAGTCGGCGGCACCCTCGCCCAGCGCATCGCGGAAAGTAACGTGGCCAACGTCGTCCTCCTCGACGTCGTGGAAGGGTTGCCGCAGGGCGTCGCCCTCGACCTGATGCAAGCCGGATCGGTCGAAGGCCACGATCGCAAAATTCAGGGCACCAACGACTACGCCGACACCGCCGGATCGGATGTCGTCGTCATCACCGCCGGACGGCCCCGCACCCCCGGCATGAGTCGCAGCGACCTGATCGAAACCAACGCCCCCATCGTCGCCAAAGCCGCCGCCGAAGCGATGGCCTACTCCCCCGACGCCGTATTTTTGATCGTCACCAACCCCCTAGACGTGATGACCTACATCGCATGGCAGGTGACGAAACTCGCCCCCTTCCGCATCATGGGCATGGCCGGGGTATTGGACTCCGCCCGGTTCCAAACCTTCATCGCGATGGAATTAAACGTCTCCGTCGCCGACGTCAGCGCCACCGTCATGGGAAGCCACGGCGACCTGATGGTTCCCCTCCCCCGCTACTCCACCGTCAACGGCATCCCCATCACCGAATTACTCGACGAAGCCACCATCCACCGACTCATCGATCGCACCCGCAACGGCGGCGCCGAAATTGTCGGGCTCCTGAAGACGGGCGGCGCCTACTACGCCCCCGCTTCTTCAATTCGGATGATGGTCGAATCGATCTTGCTCAACCGCCGCCGCCTGCTGCCCACCTCCGCCTATCTCCAGGGCGAATACGGGATGAAAGACATCTTCTTGGGTGTCCCTTGCTGGCTGGGTTGCCGCGGCGTGGAACGGGTGTTGGAATTGCCCCTCACCGACGATGAACGGCACGCCCTGGAAACCTGCGCGGCGTCGGTCCGGGAGGGCATCGAAAAAGCCGACTCGATTTTGGCGAGTACGGCCGGACTGAAGTTCTAAAAAATATACTCTGTAGGGGCCCCTGGCTTGCCCCCCCACCCGAAAAATTGATACCGGGCTGTTTATTGCGATCGATTGTGGTGTTCTTGAGGCGATCGCAAAAAGGAAAATTGCCGGAGGGCGAATGCCATTCGCCCCTACATTTTTGTGTCCGCCGTGTAGGCCGTATGGTGCGTTCCCTTTTGTTATGTTAAAATTATCGTGGCATCGTTCAAATGTTGTTATATCAAATCCGGTTATCCCCTCCTAAACCTCCCCAATCATCGACCGATGATTTGAGCGGGTAGGGGTTCCTGGCTTGCGCCCTCCGGAATTGATTCTTGAAAACACTACAGATGTTGGCGAAAACCAATCAATTCTCCTTGTCCTGGAGTGCCTGGAGTGGTGAAATCTTCCAAATCGCCTCATGAAAAAAACCCGGCTTCCCAAACAGAAACCGGGTTTCCCAATCAATCAATCAATAGCCACCGGTTTCCTCTTCATACTCCGGCATCTTCTTCTTCTCGGGGATGTTCACCCGCGGCGCCTTGTAAGGTCGGGGCGTCTCGTCGTCCGCCCAGGCATCCGACTCCACGTCGTCTTCATATTCATACTCATATTCCCGGGCGTACAGCCGCTCCTGGCGGGGCGGTTCTACGGGGACGTATTCCGCCTCTTCGTACTCGTCCCGCTCCGCGTCTCCCCAGTTGTCATCCTCATAATCGTCGTAAACCGGCTCCGGTTGCTGCACCACCGGGGCGGCGATGGGTTCTTCCCAGGTTTCCTGCTCCTCCCAGGCCTCCTCCACCGGTTCCGGGGTGCGGTACTGCTGCTGGGGCGCCGCCTGGGTGACACCGGTGCCCAACTGGTTGGCGGGTTTGACCGTCGGCGGGTAGTACATCCCCTCCTCTTCCTTCTCCCAGGGGGCTTCGCCGAGGCCCAAACGCTCCAGGACGCCCACCGTCAGTTGTTGCAACTGATCCTCGGACCCCTCGAACACGATCAGCCGGTTCGGGCCGCTGCTGACGATCGCATCGATGGACAGTTCGTAGGTGCTGATCACCTGGTCGGGAATTTGTGGAAAGCCGAGGGAGGCAATGATCAGCGACTCCAATCTCCCGTCTCGGGTATCGAACCGGAAGCCCCGCACCCGGCCGAGGGGTTCCCCCGTCTCCGTGATCACTTCGCTGTTGATTAAATCGCTGTACCCTTCAATATCAACGTCATCTTCAAGAACCCGCTCGTCATCCACCAAGATCACGTCGCCGATCTCACAGACTCTGTTGAGATACATATATTTGGGCAGTCCGGTCACGGCCAGAAAATTGTCTCTTAACCCGATCGCGACGATTTCTCGCCGGTCTACATCGACCCACAACTGGCTGACCACTCCCAGCCGCTTGCCTCTGTCGCGGGTAATAACTTGAGTACCGAGAAGATCGGAACGTTGGCGGATATGTTCAGATGTCATGCTAGGCAGAATCTAATTCCAAATTAGACATACATATTACTTTACAATCCGATCCGGGAACAGTCCCGACGAATTGGTTGGGTTGGGGGTTACTATAGCTTAATGCCGAGAACCTGAGTATAGGCTCCCCTAGCTTGAGTGACCCCGATCGTGCGCTCTGATGCTTCCATCATCGGCCGGCGCAAGCTGACCACAATAAACTGAGCTTGCTCTGCTTGTTGTTTTATCATTTTAGCTAATCGTTCCACATTTGCCCCGTCGAGGAACATATCCACCTCGTCGAAGGCGTAGAACGGCGACGGGCGGTAGCGCTGCAGGGCGAAAATGAAACTTAGGGCCGTCAGGGACTTTTCCCCCCCGGACATAGACGCCAACCGCTGCACGGGTTTCCCCTTCGGGTGGGCGATCAAATTCAACCCGCTGCTGAAGGGCTCCTCCGGATCGTCGATTTCCAGATAGCCGTCCCCCTCCGAAAGGGTGGCGAAAATGGTTTGGAAATTCTCGTTCACCGCGTCGAAGGCCTCCTGGAACGCCCGCCGCCGCAGGGTGGTGAAATTCTCGATCCGCAGCAGCAATTCCGTCCGCTCCCCCTCCAATGTCGCCAACTTCTGGCTCAACTCGTCCAGGCGGGCCTGGGTGCGCTCGTACTCCTCCAGAGCCAGCATATTCACCGGTTCGAGGGCTTCCATGCGCTTTTGCAGGGATTTGATGTCCCGCTGCACCGCCGCCAGGTCGGTATTTTTCGGCACCGAGGGCAGGGGATCGGGGAGTTCGGCCTTTTGGGTTTCCAACTGTTCCTGTTTGATCGCCAGTTGTTCCCGCCGCCCCTGCTGGGTTTCCTGCAATTTCTGGATCTGCCATTCGAGCTGCTGTTTGGCCAGGTGCATTTCCCGCAAATCGGCTTCGGCCCGATCGCGCTGTATTTTCTCCTCCCCCAGCCGTTCCTCGACTTCGGCCATCGAGGCGCGGGTTTTGGCGATCTGTTCGGCTACCGCCGCGAGGCGGGTGCGAATATCTGCCAATTGGTGGGTGAGGGTGTCTTGCTGTTGGCGATATTCTGCCAATCGGCGATCGTCGCCCTGCAATTTTTCCTGCAACCGCTGCTGCTGGGTGTCGAGTTCGATCAGGTGGCGATCGACTGCCGCCAGGGCGGCTTCCTTGGCCTGTAAGTCCGCTTCCTGGCCGCGGAGGACGGCCTGGGTCTGCTGCCATTCGCTGTGACTGTGGGCGGCTTCAAGTTGGGCGAGGGTGTCGCGATCGCGCTCCAGTTCCTTTTCCTGGCTGGGGATGGTGGTTTCCAGGGTTGTCAGCCGTTCCGCCGCCTGCCGAAATTCTGCACTCCCGGCTTCAAGTTGCGATCGCACCTGTTCCGTCTGGGTGGTGAGGTTGACGATGATCCCTTCCAGTTGGGATACCCGCTGCTGGGCGTCCCGCAAATTCTGTCGGGCGTCGATGAGTTCCTGCGATCGCGCCTTGGCCTCCTGGGCTCCCTCCGCGATCGCCTGGGTGCAGCGGGTCAAAATCCGCTCGATCTCCGACAACCGCTCCTTCAAAGCCGCGATCGCCCGGGCCTCCGCGCTCACCTCGTCGTCCACCGTGCCGAAGTGCAGGGTCGATCGCGAACCGGCACTTCCCCCCGTCATCGCGCCGCTGGCCTCCAACAGTTCCCCGTCCAGCGTCACCATCCGGTACTGTCCCAGATGGCGGCGGGCATTTTCCAGGGTATTAAATACCAGCGTACCGCCGAAAACGTAGGCGAAAATATCGTTATAACGCGGATCGCACTCGATCAAATTCACCGCCAGATCGATCATCCCTTCGAGCGATCGCATCGTGGCGAAATTGGGCAGTCCCCCCCGCCCGGGGCGAATTTTATTCAGGGGCAGAAACGTCGCCCGCCCCCCCCTCTGCCGTTTCAGCAGTTCGATCGCTTCCGCCGCCACCCGGTCATTTTCCACCACCAGATGTCCCATCCGGCCCCCGGCGGCAATTTCCAAGGCCAGTTGATATTGAGGTTCCACCCGCCCCAACTGGCACACCAGGCCGCACACACCCTCCAAACTCGCCTTTTTGATTGTTTGGGTGGCGTTGGTCCCCGTCGCCTCTTGCTGGGCCTGCTGTTGGGCTTCCAGGCGATCGAGTTTGCGCTGCCGCTCCCGCTGTTCTTCTAACAACCGGGCCTGGGTTTCCTGCTGCAATTGCAACTCGTCCTCCACCGCCGCCACGGTGCGCCCCAAGGCGTCCGCCTGGGTTGCCGCCGCGTCCCGGGTCGCGATCGCCGTTTTCAACTCCTGCTGTTTGCTCGTCAGTTCCCGCCGCAGGCCGGTTAGAGCCTCTTCCCGCTCCAAATTTTGCCGCTGCAACTGTTCGGACCGCTCCCGCAGTCGCGCCCGTTCGGTGCGCTGGGGGTCGAGGCTTTTTTGCAGGGTTTCGATTTTGCGGTGCAGTTCCGTCTGCTGCACCATCCAGGTTTCCGCCTGGGACGCCACCTGTTCGGCCGTTTCCCGGGTGCGGTTCAGCAGGGTTTGGGCCCCGTCGCGATCGCCCCGCCGCCGTTCCTGTAACGCCAATTCCTCGGTTTTCTGCCGTTCCAAATTGGCTAAAGTTTCCCGGTGCTGCCGCACTTCCGCCTCCGTCTCCCGGATCTGCCCCGTCACCTGCTGTGCGGCCGTTTCCAGTTCCCGCCGCCGCTGTTGCAGTTGGTTGCGTTCGGCCTCTTCTGTCGCCAGGGTGGATTGCAAATTCAGCAATTCCTCCTCCCCCATCGCCTTGACTCGGGCGTTGAGGGCCTCCAGTTCGGTGGTGGCTCGGGTAATTTCAGTTTGCCGCTGTTGCAGTTGTTCGGTTAAATCAGTATAGGAGCGATCGCCCGCCTCGATCTGTTCCCGCAGGCGCCAGACTTGATTTTGCAACGTCTGATAATTCAGGACGGCCTCCCACTGGCTTTTTTCCTGAAATTCCGCCCGCAATTGTTGGTATTTTTCGGCTTTGGCGCGGTCTTTGGCCAAGCGATCGCGCTGGGCGATCAATTCCTGTTCGACGATGCGACTCCGTTCTTCCCGCTCTTTGACGGTATCGAGTTTTTCCCGGGCCAGGACGATTTTGCGATCGAATTGGGCCACCCCGGCCAGTTCGTCGATGATCTCCCGCCGTTCCCGGGCTTTCATGGTGATGATGCCGGTGACGTCCCCCTGCAAGACGACGTTGTAGCCTTCGGGGTAGATCCGCAAATTATTGAGTTGTTCGTGCAGTTCGGTTTGGGTGCAGGGTTCCCCGTTCATATAATAGGTGGAGGTGTAGGTGCCCTGTTTCGTCACCCGCAGTTTCCGCGTCACGCTCCATTCGTCGGTGGGGAGGATGAAGCGATCGCCCTCTTCCTCTTCCTCGGAGTCGGTTTCGGTGTGGGAATCTCCGCTATTTTCGGTATCGTCAATTTCAGTATCCGCCGCGATCGCCCCATTTCCGTTGCCGCCGTTGCCGTTCTCCCCGTAGTCCGGTTCCCCCACCACCAGGTCCGACAGGTCAAACGTCACGGTGACGCGGGTTTCGACGGTGGATTTCCGGCTTTGGGCGTTGTTGACCAGATCGGGGAGGCGTTCGGCCCGCATCCCCTTGGAGGAGGACAAACCGAGGGCGAACAGCAGGGCGTCGAGGATGTTGGATTTGCCCGATCCGTTCGGCCCGGATACGACCGTAAACCCCGGCAGCAGCGGAATGTCCGTCGTGCCACCGAAGGATTTGAAGTTGGTCAGTTCCACGCGCTTGATGTGAACCATTGAGGCTGTGTGACTGGGTTTGAACGGGTCGGGTTGATCTTCTCATCAGGGTAGCACAGCGATCGCGGTTTTCAGAGGGGACTTGAGCATCTCAGGCCCCCTAAATCCCCCAACTTTGGGGGACTTGGCCCCCTAAATCCCCCAACTGTGGGGGACTCGGCCCCCTAAATCCCCCAACTGTGGGGGACTTGGCCCCCTAAATCCCCCAACTGTGGGGGACTTGGCCCCCTAAATCCCCCAACTGT
>JBNGCR010000187.1:0-10867 GCA_050045915.1 Limnospira sp. | reverse complement strand
AGCCGCTTCAGAAGATGGCACCCAGGAATCATAACTGTTTAAGCGGACATGATATCAAATATTATAACAATGAGCGCCCGTGTATTAGCAGTTTAAATTCAGCAATAAACATCGAAACCCTTATTTCAAGGTGATTTCAGTTTCCCATTCCCCATTCCCTGATCGCAGCGCTATAAGTCCTCGGAAATACAACCGTATTTTTACGATTGTATGGGTTTTATTCCGGGCGATGTCTCTCCGACGATACCCATCAGCCGGCAAATCATCGAGAACGCAACAATTCGCGAGACTCCTGCCGGACTTTTCCGGCCATCGCGGCGACTTGAAGGTTGGCGAACGCATCGAGGGCCTCCCCGTCATGTTGGGTGGTTTTCAACATTTCCCTGAGTAGGTTTTCCGCCTCCAAGCTCAAAAAGCCCGTGGCGATCGCGTTTTGGACTACATCACGAATACAAATCATAGTAAAAATACGGAGTTTTAACGACTGTATACCTTGTCAAGTATCTGCATTTTCACGCAAACGATGTGTGATTTTGATACAGCCTCACCTGTGATATCACCCCCGAATCGCCCCTGCAGAAGTCCGAAATCCCCTCCAATATCCCATTCCAGCCCCAAGCCCCCCACCCGTCGGCCGGACGGGGGGCAACAAAATCAGTCGAACGGTAGGGACGATTCAGCCACCGTCCCCCTCCACAACATCTAGAACAAGCTGTGCTCCGGTTCGTAGGACGTGATCGCCTTCATGTACTGCGCCCGTTCGTAGGCAGACTCATCGTCACAGTGGCGCTGGGACATCGAACCCTGCATCTGTTTGACCGACTCGTACTCGTATTCTTCCATCCAGCGCTTGATGTCCTCCTCCATCACCCGGATGTAGCCGATGCCGTGCCGCAGCAAAGCCGAACAGACGTGGGTGACTTTCGCCCCCGCCATCAACATCTTGATGGCGTCGTGGCCCCGCTGGATGCCGCTCGTCGCCGCCAGGTCTGCATCGATGCGGCCGTACAAAATCGCGATCCAGCGCATCGGGAGACGCATATCGGACGGAGCACTGAGTACCGAACCCGCCTCAACTTCCAGTTCCTCCGGATTGATATCCGGCTGCAGGAAGCGGTTGAACAGGGCCAATCCGTCCACGCCGGCTTCATCCAACCGCTTCGCCATATTCGCCATGTTGCTGAAAAACGGACTCAGCTTCATCGTGACGGGGATCGTGACTTCCGCCTTCACTTCCCGCAGGGTAGTGAGATAGTTTTCCTCGACCTGGGCCCCGCTCATATCGAAATCCGTGGGGACGTAGTAGATGTTCAACTCGATCGCGTCGGCCCCCGCTTCCTGCATCAGTTGGGAATATTCCACCCAACCCCCGGAGGAAAAACCGTTCAAACTGGCGATAATCGGAATATTCACCGCCGCCTTAGCCGCGCGGATATGTTCCAAATACAGTTCCGGCCCAACGTGAAATTCGTCCGGTTCGGGAAAATAGGTCAGCGCCTCCGCGAAGCTATTCGTTCCGTACTCCAAATGGTGGTGCAGTTCAAATTTTTCCCGCAGCAGTTGTTCCTCAAACAGCGAGTGCAGCACCACCGCGGCGGCGCCGGCGTCCTCCATGCGCCGGATGTTGTCCACATCCTCCGACAAAGCCGCAGCCGCGGACGGGACGATGGGAGTCCGCAAGTTCAATCCCAAATAAGTCGTACTCAAATCCATGATCTTAGTCCTCGTGAAAATTAGGATGTCGGGTGTGGGGGAAGCTGAGGAGGTAGAGGAGGCTTCGGTAAGCGGAGGAAGCAGAGGAAGTTCCGAAAGAAACGGCCCCTCTAAATCCCGACTCCCTAATACCGACTCCCGACTCCCTCACTCCCCCCCGCTTCGTTTAGCTGGTCGGAGTCGATTGGCTTTCGCCCTCGGCTTCGGCCGGCGTGCCTTGGCCGTTACCGTTGCCGTCTAGGGGGCGGTTCGCCAGGTATTGGTACATCTGCCAGCGGGTGTCCACGTCCTCCTGAGCCTCCTTGAGCAGCCGTTTGGCGTCGATGGGCTTGGTTTTGGTGAGCATCTTGAAGCGGTTTTCCGCGTACATGGATTTTTCGATGGTTTTCTTAGGCGATCGCGAATCCAACAGCAGCGGGTTCTTGCCTTGCTCCTTCAATTCGGGATTGTAGCGGTACAGCAGCCAGCGCCCGCTTTCGACGATCGCCTTCTGGTGGCTCATCGCCGTCGCCATATTGATCCCGTGGGCGATGCAATGGCTGTAGGCGATGATCAGGGACGGTCCGTCGTAGGCCTCCGCCTCCAGGAACACCTTCAGGGTGTGTTCATCCCGCGCCCCCATCGCCACGCAGCCGACGTAGACGTTGCCGTAGGTCATAGCGATCAAACCCAAGTCCTTCTTGGGCGACGGTTTGCCGCCGGCCGCGAACTTGGCCACCGCACCCCGTGGCGTCGCCTTGGAGGACTGGCCGCCGGTGTTGGAGTAGACCTCCGTATCCATCACCAGGATGTTGACGTTGCGGCCGCTGGCGATGACGTGATCCAAACCGCCGTAGCCGATATCGTAGGCCCAGCCGTCCCCGCCGACGATCCAGACGGATTTTTTAACCAGGTAATCGGCGACACTGAGCAACTGTTTGGCGTCGGGGTCGTCAGACCCTTGCAGTTTTTGTTTCACCTGTTCGACGAGTTCCCGCTGTTCCCAGATGTCCGCCTCGGATTTTTGCGGGTTGTTGACGATTTTCGCCACCAGTTCGTCGCCCACAGTCGATCCCAGTTTTTGCAGCAGTTCCGACGCGAAGCCGGTGTGCTTGTCGATGGACAGGCGGAAGCCGAGGCCGAATTCGGCGTTATCTTCAAATAAGCTATTCGACCAGGCCGGGCCGCGGCCGTCGGCGTTTTGCGCCCAGGGGGTGGTGGGCAGGTTGCCGCCGTAGATGGAGGAGCAACCCGTGGCGTTGGCGACGATCATGCGATCGCCGAACAGTTGGGTCGCCAGTTTGATGTAGGGGGTTTCCCCGCAGCCGGCACAGGCACCGGAGAACTCGAACAGGGGCTCCTGCCACTGCTGCTGCTTGATCAGGTCCGATCGCAAATTGCGGCGATCGGGGTTGGGCAAATTCAGGAAATAATCCCAGTTTTCCCGCTCTTGAGTCCGCAGCGGCGGCTGGTATTCCATGTTGATCGCCTTCTTGGAGGGCATGGATTTGTTCTTGGCGGGACAGACATCCACGCACACGCCACAGCCGGTGCAGTCTTCCGGGGACACCTGGATGGTGAATTTCTGCCCGGAGAAAGCCTTATCTTTGACGGCCGTTGATTTAAATGTTTCCGGGGCGTTTTCCAGGGCGCCTTCGTCGTAGGCCTTACCGCGAATGACGGCGTGGGGACAGACCATAATGCACTTGCCGCACTGGACGCACACATCCGGGTCCCAGACGGGGATTTCCTGGGCGACGTTGCGTTTCTCCCATTTGGAGGTGCCGGTGGGGTAGGTGCCGTCGCAGGGCAGTTGGCTCACTGACAGTTGGTCGCCCTGGCGGGAGAGCATCATGCCTTCGACTTCCCGCACGAAATCGGGGGCGATCGCCGGGACGGGGGGCACCATGCGGACGTCGCTGTTGACTTCCCCGACGTTGACCTCGAACAGGTTTTCGAGGGTGTTGTCCACGGCCTGCAGGTTCATGCGGACGATTTCCGCCCCTTTCTTGCCGTAGGTCTTTTCGATCGCTTTCTTGATTTTCGCGATCGCTTCATCCCGCGGCAGTACCCCGGCCAGGGCGAAGAAGCACACCTGCATGACGGTGTTGATGCGGTTGCCCATGCCGCTGTCCCGGGCCACTTTGTTGGCGTCGATGACGTAGACTTTCAGACCCTTGCGGACGATGGGTTCTTGAATTTCGATCGGCAGGCGACTCCACACCTCATCGGGTCCGTAGGGGCTGTTGAGCAGGAAGGTGGCCCCGTCGGCGGCTCCGTCCAGGACGCTGAGTTTTTCCAGGAACGTCCACTGGTGGCAACCCACGAAGTTGGCCTGGTTGATCAAATAGGTGGAGCGGATCGGATCGGGTCCGAAGCGCAGGTGGGAGACGGTGACGGCGCCGGATTTTTTGGAGTCATAGACAAAATAGCCCTGGGCGTAGTTGGCGGTATCGTTGCCGATGATCTTGATGGAGTTTTTGTTGGCGCCCACGGTGCCGTCCGATCCCAGGCCGTAGAACATGGCGCGGATGACGCTGTCCGGCTCGGTGGAGAAGCCCGGGTCGAAGGGGAGGGAGGTCTGGGTGAGGTCGTCGTTGATGCCGATGGTGAAGTGGTTTTTGGGTTTGTCTTGGCTGAGGTTGTCGAAGACGGCCTTCACCATCGCCGGGTTGAATTCTTTGGAGGAGAGCCCGTAGCGTCCGCCGACGATTTTGGGGGTCGGGCCTGACCAGGATTCGCTGATGGAGGTGACGACATCTAAGTAGAGGGGTTCGCCGCTCGCCCCGGGTTCCTTGGTGCGGTCCAAAACGGCGATCGCTTTCACGGTTTCGGGCAGGGCACCCAGGAAGGCTCCGGCGTCCCAGGGCCGGTACAGGCGCACTTTCAGCACACCGACTTTTTCGCCCTGTCCGGTCAGGTAATCGACGGTTTCGTGGGCGGTTTCGCAGCCGGAACCCATTAAAATTACCACGCGATCGGCGTCGGGGGCGCCGTGGTATTGGAAGAGTTTGTATTCCCGTCCCGTCAGTTCGGCGAATTTGTCCATCGCGTTCTGGACGATTTCCGGACAGGTGTTGTAGAAGGGGTTGACGCTTTCCCGGGCCTGGAAGAAGACATCCGGGTTTTGGGCGGTGCCACGCAATACGGGGCGATCGGGGGTGAGTCCCCGGGCGCGGTGGGCGTAAACGTCCTCGTCGTCGATCATCGCCCGCAGGTCGCTGCGTTCGAGGAGTTCGATTTTCTGCACTTCGTGGGAGGTGCGGAACCCGTCGAAGAAGTGGACGAAGGGCACCCGGGCCTTCAGGGTGCTGGCGTGGGCGACCAGGGCCAAATCCTGGGCTTCCTGAACCGAGGCTGAACACAGCAGGGCGCAGCCGGTGGCCCGGATCGCCATGACGTCGCTGTGATCCCCGAAGATGGACAGGGCCTGGGCAGCCACGGAACGGGCGGCGACGTGGAGGACGGCGCAGGTCAGTTCCCCGGCGATTTTGTACAGGTTGGGGATCATTAGTAATAATCCCTGGGAGGCGGTGAAGGTCGTCGTCAGGGCGCCGCCTTGTAGGGAACCGTGGACGGCACCGGCCGCGCCACCTTCGCTCTGCATTTCTACCACCGACGGCACCGTTCCCCACAGGTTCGGCTGCCCTTCAGACATCCAGGCATCGGCCCATTCCCCCATCGGAGAAGAGGGGGTGATCGGATAAATGGCGATGACTTCGTTGAGCGGGAAGGCGACGCGGGCGACCGCTTCATTCCCGTCCAGGGTCGTATATTGTCTTGTATTCATGCTGAAATAATCCTCGGGTTGCTTTACTCTGTTGACCGGTTCAAAAAACAGTGATTGTGTCGCGATATCGGCCGTTTTTTGGGTTGGGCGAACTCTGGTTCTATCTTGGCCCCCGCGATCGCACAAATTCTGTAGTTTAACCGACAAAAAATTGACTCATCATTTCCCCATACTTTGACACCAATATTCTTGCTGCGTTGGTTGTCCGATTCGACCGGTCTTTTGCGTTCGGTCAGACTCCAATGGTTAAATCTTTGTTAAGGATCGGGTTCGATCTGACTGCCTCCTGCCTTACACTTTCAATCATCTAATAAATTCGCGAAAACCGAAATCGGGTCTTAACACTTTTTAACCGAATTTCACCATCTGTTGTAAATCTGCCAAGGTTTGTAAGGCATCCTCCTCGTCCACCCGGCTGAGGGCAAAGCCGACATGGACTAAAACGTAGTCCCCCACCTCGGCTTCCGGCACATAAGCCAGGTTCACGACTTTGACGACACCGCCAAAACTGACGCGACCCGTCCTCAGCAGCGGGTCTTCTCCGGAGAGACTGAGTAATTTTCCGGGCACGGCGAGACACATAAAAATACCATCCGTCGGTTTACAATTCTTATTGCGGGACCGTCAGCCCCGAAATCCCGACCCGACCCCTCAGCCGTCCGCTGGGGAACGCCGCGATCGGGCGTGAAATTCTTTGAATTATTTTAAGACTTTTTTCCCGGGCTTTCCTTTATACTTAATATTTAGAACAGAATTTTGGATTCGTTCAAGTCCCAAAAGATTTGGAGATAAACAACCCTACAGTTGCTTTGGGGATGGGTCAAACAATGGAATTTTCCCCCGAAGCCGAGATTTGTCATCAAGAGCAAATATCGACCCCATCGAGAACGACGGCGATCGGTCAAACCGGCTGTCGCCGCGATCGCCGCGATCGGGTTGAAACCGTGTAGAAATTACCGCAAAGTCGCCATGCAATCTCCGACCGAAACCGCCCCGAAAGCCGGGAAAACCAAAGCCGCCTCCGGACACCCCAGCGGTGACAAGCGTTTCAAAGTCCTCGACATCACCATGAAACGCAGCCAGTTCCGCCAGGATGCCCTGATCGAAGTGCTCCACAAAGCCCAAGAAGCCTTCGGATACCTCGAAGAAGATGTCCTCATGTACGTCGCCCGAAAGCTGCAACTCCCCCTGAGTCAGGTCTACGGCGTCGCCACCTTCTACCACCTGTTTTCCCTCAAACCCAGCGGCGCCCACACCTGCGTCGTCTGCCTCGGCACCGCCTGCTACGTCAAGGGCAGTGGGGAAGTGCTCGAAGCCCTGGAAGCGACGGCGGGCATCAAATCCGGGGAAACCACCTCCGACGGACAGGTTTCCATCGTCACCGCCCGCTGTATCGGCGCCTGCGGCATCGCCCCGGCGGCGGTCTTCGACGGCAAAGTAGCCGGCCAGCAGAGCCCCGAAGCCGCCGTCGAACGCCTGAAACAGTGGCAGGGCGACCCCAGTTAGCCCCCCGCCCCATCCAACCACCGAGAGAGGAGATCCAAAATATGGAATTGAGTGAACTACTCGAACTCGCCGAAAAAGAACGCAACTCCCACAAAAGCATCCGCGTCCACTGCTGCACCTCCACCGGATGTCAGGCGTCCGAGTCCCTCGACATCAAAAAAGAAATGGAAAAAGCCCTGAAAGCAGCCGGACTCGAAGATCGGGTGCAGGTCGTCGGCGTCGGCTGCATGGGATTTTGCGGCCGCGGCCCGATGGTGGAAGTCGAACCCGAGGGCATCCACTACGAAAAAGTTACCCCCGAAGACGCCCCCTCCATCATCGAAGCCCTCAACGGCGGGGAAGCCAAAGCCGTCCGGGGCGACCCCGACCACCCCTTCTTCAGCCGCCAGTTGAAGATCGTCCGGGAGTTCAGCGGCAAGATCGACCCCGAGAAAATCGGCGAATACCTGGCTGTGGGCGGCTACCAAGCCCTTTACCACGCCATTTATGAGATGACGCCGGACGAGGTGGTGGCCGAAATCACCCAGTCCGGGTTGCGGGGACGCGGTGGCGCCGGCTACCCCACCGGCCTGAAGTGGGCCACCGTCGCCAAGATGCCCGAGGGCCAGAAATACGTGATCTGCAACGCCGACGAGGGCGACCCCGGGGCGTTCATGGACCGCAGCGTATTGGAGAGCGACCCCCACCGGATTTTGGAAGGAATGGCGATCGCCGGTTATGCCGTCGGCGCCACCCAAGGCTACATCTACGTCCGGGCCGAATATCCCCTCGCCATCACCCGCCTACAAAAAGCCATCCAGCAAGCCAAACGCCAGGGCTTCTTGGGCGCCCAAATCTTGGGTTCCCCCGTGGACTTCAGCATCGATATCCGCGTCGGCGCCGGAGCCTTCGTCTGCGGCGAAGAAACCGCCCTCATCGCCTCCATCGGCGGCGGACGGGGCGTACCTCGACCTCGCCCCCCCTACCCAGCCGTCTCCGGCCTGTGGGACCGCCCCACCTTGATTAACAACGTGGAGACCCTCGGCAACATCGCCCCCATCATCCGCAACGGCGCCGACTGGTACGCCGGCATCGGCACCGAAAAGAGCAAGGGCACCAAAATCTTCTCCCTGACGGGCAAAATCCGCAACAATGGGCTGATCGAAGTGCCGATGGGCATCACCCTGCGGGAGATCGTCGAGGAGATGGGCGGCGGCATCCCCGGCGGCTTGAAAGTCAAGGCCGTCCAGACGGGCGGACCCTCGGGGGGGTGCATCCCCGCCGACTTGCTCGATACCCCCGTTGATTACGAATCCCTCGCCAAGTTGGGGTCGATGATGGGGTCCGGCGGCATGGTAGTGATGGACGAAAACACCAGCATGGTGCAGGTCGCCCAATTCTACATGGAATTCTGCCGGGGGGAAACCTGCGGCAAGTGCATCCCCTGCCGGGCCGGGACCGTGCAGATGTACCAGTTGCTCACCAAACTCCTCAACAAACAGGCCACCAACGGCGATTTGGAAAAACTCAAGCAGTTGTGCGACATGGTGAAAGCCACCAGCCTCTGCGGTCTGGGACAGACGGCCCCCAACCCCGTCACCAGCACCCTGCACTATTTCCCGGAGGAATATATGGAGTTGATCCAAACCCCCAAAGGTAAAGTTGCGGCCCGTTAATTCATTTCACCCCAATATTTAGAAGTCACTCGGAGAAATCATTGATGTTTTGCGAACAATGCGAACAAACCGCCAGCGGCCAGGGTTGCCACCAGTGGGGCGCCTGCGGTAAGGGACCCGACGTCAACGCCGTCCAGGATCTGCTGATTTACTGCCTGCGGGGCATCGCCCCCGTCGCCCTGAAAGCCAAGGAACTGGGCATCGACACCCGCGATGTGGACGTGTTTACCTGCGAGTCGATGTTCGCCACCATGACGAACGTCAACTTCAATCGCAAACGCTTTTATACCTACATCCGGGAGGCGATCGCACTGCGGGAAAACCTCAAAGCCCGGGTGGAGGAGGCTGGCAATACCGCGATCGCCTGGTCCCCCGCCGTCCAATACCAGCCCGACTGGACGGAAAGTTTGGTCGCCCAGGGAGAAGAAATTTCCCGCGACTTCATCGCCGAATCCAGCGACAACGTCGATATTTTCTCCCTCAAACTCACCACCCTCTACGGCATCAAGGGGCTGGCGTCCTACGCCTTCCACGCCCAAGAACTCGGCCAGGAGGACGATCGCGTCTACACCTTCTGCCACGAAGCCCTGGCTGCCCTGGAAAACCCCGATCTGGGGTTGGAAGACTGGGTCAATCTGGCCCTGAAAGTCGGGGAAATGAACCTGCGGGCGATGGAACTCCTCGACGCCGGCCACACCAACCACTACGGCCACCCCACCCCCACCGTCGTCCCCCTGAACGCCAAGGCCGGGAAAGCCATTTTAGTCTCCGGCCACGACATCAAACAACTCGAAGCCCTCCTCAAACAGACCGCCAACACCGGCATCAACGTCTACACCCACGGGGAACTCCTCCCCGCCCACGGCTACCCCATCCTCAAACAGACCTACCCCCATTTATATGGTCATTATGGGACCGCATGGCAGAACCAAACCAAAGATTTTGCCAAATTCCCCGGCCCCATCGTGGTGACGACCAACTGCCTGATGCCGCCCCACGAAAACTATGAGGACAAACTGTTCAGCATCGGCCCGGTGGGATATCCCGAGATCGCCTACCTCGAAGATGTGGCGGACGACATCCCCGACTTCACCCCCGTCATCCAAAAAGCCCTGGCCATGCCGGGATTCGCCGAAGACGGGGAGCCCCGCCAGGTGAAAACCGGCTTCGCCCGGAATGCAGTGCTAAATGTCGCCGATCGCATCATCGAAGCAGTCCAACAGGGCAAAATCCGGCACTTCTTCCTCGTCGGCGGCTGCGACGGCGCCAAACCCGATCGCAACTACTACACCAACTTCGTGGACCAGGTACCCGAAGATTGCGTCGTCCTCACCCTCGCCTGCGGAAAATTCCGCTTCTTCGACAAGGAAATGGGCGAAATCGGCAGCATCCCCCGCCTCATGGACGTGGGACAGTGCAACGACGCCTACTCCGCCATCCAGATCGCCCTGGGACTCGCCCAGGCCTTCGAGATGGACGTGAACGAACTGCCGTTGTCGATGATTTTATCCTGGTACGAACAAAAGGCCGTGGCAGTCCTACTCACCCTCCTCTATCTGGGTATCAAAGACATCCGCCTCGGACCCACCCTCCCCGCGTTCATTTCCCCCAATGTCTTCGCGTTGCTTTCGGAGAAATACCACCTCCAACCCATCACCACTCCCGAGGAAGATTTGGCCGCCTGCTTGGGATAGGAGAATTTGGGGGCAGGGGGGGCAGGGGGGGCGGAGGGAGCGGAGGAAGCAAGGAAGCGGAGGAGTAGGATAGTGATTCGAGATCATCGGGAATTGGGGATTTATAAGATGGCGTTTGAGGCGGCGATGCGGATTTTTGAGGAGTCTAAGTCGTTTCCAGTTGAAGAACGCTATTCGCTGACCAATCAGATTCGGCGATCGTCTCGGTCGGTGTGTGCCAACTTAGCTGAGGCGTGGCGGAAGCGTCGATATGAGGTGGCTTTTGTAGCCAAGCTGAATGATTGTGAAGCCGAGGCGGCTGAAACCCAAACATGGATAGAGTTTGCAGTCAAATGCAACTATCTCAATCCGGAAATTGGTCGGGAACTCTATCACCTCTACAACCAAGTCTTAAGTGGGCTGGTGTCGATGATTGCCAATCCACAGCCGTGGTTGATGAAGCGATAGAGAGGGGCAACCGAAAACATTATTTCTGCCTCCGCCTCCTCCGCCTCCTCCGCCTCCTCCGCCTCCTCCGCCTCCTCCGCCTC
>JBNGCR010000186.1:0-10985 GCA_050045915.1 Limnospira sp. | reverse complement strand
ATTGGCGGGCGATCGCGATCTCGGTTGATGGGGTGAATGATAGCAATTTTCGAGTTAGTGAAGTACACGGGTTCATCATCAATCAATCGCGATCGCCTTCCTCTCCGTGTCCTCTGTGCCTCTGTGGTTTCATCCCCAGTCCCCGTCCCGTCAACAAATACACCGCAAAACTCCCCACCCAATGACTGCCCGCATAATCGCACAAAGACACCGGTTCCAACCCGACGCGACGGTGGACGATCGCCACTTTTTTGAGGCTGGAAATGCGCGGATCGTCGGGGGGAAGTCCGGCGAAAATTCCCTCCAACATCCAGGCGCGGCTGAGGTTGAGGCCGTCGAAGTGGGCTTCTTGATAGTCCGTGGGATTGCTGGGAATCACCGGATGCAGCCAGTCGATATCATCGGGTATTTCGGGGAGATAGGGAAGAAAATCTCGCAGCCAAATGGCGAATTCTTCTGCTGTTAAAAACCGCCGCATCAGATCCGCTTCCGCCAGCGTCGGGGAGAGGAAGTCGCAGCCGAGGGGTTCGAGGTGTAAAGGATAGTCGCGATCGCTTTCATAAAAACCTTTTGCACGGGTTTTGATCAAAGCGGAAAAATCCGAATTTTGAGTAGAAATCGCCCAATCCCACATCAAACCCAGGGCGAAAGCCGTTTGCATGTGGAGGCCACTTCGGTTAGGATATTCTAAATCCAACAACCACTGTCGCAAGTTATTGACGGCGACAATTTCTAAAGGGTGCAAAATCTCCGCCCATTGCCGTCCCAAAAGCTCGTCCCACTCCGAACATTCCGCCCGCAATTGCAGCAACCAAGCCAAACCGTAGGGACATTCAAACCGGGGCCGATCTTTGAGATAATTAACCTCTACCGCGATCGCCTCTGGGGTCAGGTTTTGCGCGATCGCCTCCCGCGCCTCATCCGCGAAGAGGGCATCCGGAAACCACCGCAGCAGGCGCACCAGCATCCAATGGCTGTGGACGGCGGAATGCCAATCCAAGCACCCGTAAAATGCCGGGTTCAGTTGCCGGGGAGACATCAGATCCGCCTCCTTTTCCAACTGATAGGGATGGACTCGGGGATATTCCCGGTGAATGCAGCCCAAGGCACATCGGGCTAATTGGGCGATCGCTTTTAAATCAAAATCGTCGGATTTCACGACCTGTTATCCTCAAAATTATCGTTGATTCGCGCGGGTACTTGGCCGCTGCTGTTGCGAAAAGTCTGGGTGGGCGAATGCCATTCGCCCCTACAATTTCTCAATTCATCACGATTTAGGACGGCGACATGAAAGTTCTTAATTCGATTCCAGGACGGGGTTATTTACTCCTCGCAATTCTCATTTTTGCCGCCGCCAATTCGGTGACGCGCAAACTCACGGAACTGGGGGCGCAATATCCGATCGACGGTCGAAATTCGATCTCATTTTGCAATGTTTTGCTGGTGGGCAATATTTGGGCATTTATTATCTTGATGCTTCTGAATTATCGGGAGGTGAGTTGGCCGGTTATCCGGCAATTTTCCAAAAAAGATTGGCTGGGATTGACAGCCGTCGCCTTCCTTTCGGGTGCCCTCGCCCCCGCCCTCTTTTTTGGGGCGTTAGAACGGACGATGGTCAACAATGTCATCCTGATCGGACGCATCGAACCCCCCCTGACTTTAGCGCTATCCATTTGGCTGCTGCACGAACGGGTCAACCGCTGGGTGGTTGCCGGGGCGATCGTTTCGTTTCTGGGTGTCGCGGCCATTTTTCTGATTCCCCAAACGACGGGATCGGGAATGATGGCGGGCGGATTTCAGGTGGGCATCGGGGAATTGATGACTCTGGTGGGCGCGATCGCGGCGGCTTTCGGAACCATCGTCAGCAAAATCAGCCTCGGCAATGTTTCCCTGGGATTTTTCAGCCTCTACCGAACCGCCCTGGGGACGGTCATCTTTTTGGTGCTGGTTATTTACCTGTTCGGGTTACAGCATTTTACTGATGTTTTTGCCCCCTTGGTTTGGCAGTGGATGTTCCTTTACAGTGCGGTTATCGTCGTTGGCGGTCAATTTTTCTGGTTTATGGGGCTGAAGCGATCGGATGCCTCGGAGGTTTCCCTGGCTAATTCCTTCTCGCCCGTCGCCGGAGTTTTGGCGGCTTATTTAATTTTGGGAGAGGTTCCCACCGCCGCCCAATATATCGGCGGTGCCATTATTATTGTCGGAATTATCCTCAACCAAATTGGCATTTCTCAACCCCCGACACCGCAACCGCACCGCGTCAAACCGGGCGATTCTGTAGCCGCAATTCCGGCACAATCGGCCGAAAATCCGGATCGGAGCGTGGGATTTAAGGGGGTTTAATCGGGATGTCCCCTTGGCTGGGGAGAAATGAGTTCGCGACTTTGTATCGGAGGCGGACAGTTTGAGAGTGAATGGGGGGAACAGAAGCCCAAAATTTGCTGTTTCTTTCCCCACAAAATATCATTGAGTTGACGATCGCAATCCCGACATCTGGCGGGGGCAAATTGGGATCTGGATCGGGAAAATCTTGGGGGCTGTTTTTCTGAATTTCTATAATTGTAAAAATTTGATTTTGGATTCCGATCGCTATTTTTGGTAACGATATTATTCTGATCCTGTTCGACCGTCAGTTGGTAGGTCGTACTGCCCCCCGTCGAGGCAATTTCAAGGGCGTAAAAACCGGCGGGAATATCGAAGCCGATCGCTTCCGACTGGTTGCCGCTCACCGTCCGGCGATCGAGGGTGCGGCCGTCTTTATTTTTCAACCGGACTTCCAACCCGGCGCCGAACCCCTCCAGGGAACAATTCAAGCGTCCCGCGGCGGGGTGGTTGAAGGTGTAGATGTCGATCGCACCTTCCCCCGCAAACCCCACATAAACCGCGCGATCGGCTAGGTTTCCGAGTGCGAAAGTGATGGCACTAGCCATAATTAAGTCCCCAGATTTTTATCGAACTTCTGAGAGTATCTTATCACAGTTTGTGCGCCAAATGACTCTCGAATCAGAAAAAAAATTTGAGTTGCGATCGCCAGGGTTCCGGAGAATTTTTCGAGGGGTTTGATCGTCCCGGTTATCGACTGTCTCGGACGGCGGAAACGACCCGAATCGGTCATCGACCTCAGACCTTCTGCTCTCAAAGCATTTGGGGAAACTCGGAAGTGCGATCGCGATCTTTGAGAAAAACCTTGACCCTCCAGTTAAATGGAGAGTCTAAACTCGATGTATCACTGCCAACACTGCGAAAAAAGGATGGTCAAACTCGATCGCCGAAAATTTCTGGCTTTGGGAGCCGCGAGTCTCGGAACGGCACTGGCGGCCCACGGCCTATTCCGTTCGAGTCGCGACTCCACGGATGCAAAATCCGCGATCGCCTCGACTCCACTGTATCGGAGTTCCGGAGGGTTACTAGAATTCAATCTAGACGCCCGTTACCATTCTGTCAATGTGGGAGGGCGATCGGCTCAATTGATGACCTACAACGGACAAATTCCCGGCCCGCGTTTGGAAGTGCGGCCCGGGGACACCGTTCGGATTCATTTTAGCAACCGCCTCCCCCAACCCACCAACATCCACTATCACGGACTCCACATTCCCATTACCGGCAATGCGGATAATGTCTTTTTACACATCCCCCCCGAGGAAAATTTGACCTACGAATTTACCTTAAATTCCGACCATCCCGGCGGACTGTTTTGGTATCATCCCCACCTACACGGCCGGGTTGCCGAACAGTTATTCGGCGGTTTGGCGGGGTTATTTGTGGTGCGGGGAGAACTGGATGAAATCCCGGAAATAAAAGCCGCGTCTGAACAGTTTCTCGTCCTGCAAGATTTTGCCCTGGATCGGCAGGGAAAGTTACTCCCAGAACAACAACTTTCAATTATGACCGGACGGGAAGGAAATTTGACGACCGTCAACGGCAAAAATGCCCCCGATATTTTGATGTCGTCGGAGCAACTTTTGCGGCTGCGAATTCTCAACGCTTCTCCGTCAAGGTTTTATCGCTTATCATTGGAAAATCATCCGTTTCATCTGATTGCAACCGACGGCGCTTCTCTGGCCGAAGCCGTGGAATTGCCAGAACTGTTGCTGGCACCCGGAGAACGGGCGGAAGTGTTAATTCGGGGCGATCAAGAACCCGGCCGTTACCGTTTGCTAAACTTGCCCTATCAGCGGGTTGGCATGGGTATGATGGGGGGTGGTATGATGGGAAACGCTCCCGCCAATGATGCTCCTCAAGTTCTCGCCACCGTGAGTTATGATGCCAAAAGTTCGATGCCTTTGCCCGCACAACTCATTCCCATTCAACCCTTGCCAGAGCCCCAACAGGTTCGCCGTTTTCGGATGAATCACGGTATGATTAGGGGGCAGGGAATGGCATTTTTATTTAACGGTCAATCCTATGAACCCGGACGGATTGATACTCGGGTGCAGCTCGATACCGTTGAAGATTGGGAAATCATCAATACGGGAATGATGGATCATCCCTTTCACGTCCACGGAAACGCCTTTCAAGTGGTGAGTCGAAATGGCAAGCCGGAACCGTTTCGGGCTTGGAAAGATGTGGTTTCGGTCAAGCCGGGGGAGACGGCAAAAATTCGGATGGCGTTTCGAGATTTTGCGGGCAAAACGGTGTACCATTGTCACATTCTCGACCACGAGGATTTGGGGATGATGGGAAATTTGGAGATCCGAGCTTGACGCTCCGAGTGTTTCGATTATCAAATGTCAATCAGTCATTGGAATTAAATTTAGATCATGTTTCAATCTCAATTTTTGAACTGGAAAACGGTTTTATTTGCCGGGGCGATCGCCACCGGAATTGTCGGGGGCGGATATGGAATCGCCAATCATTTCGCACTCCAGCAAACCGTCGATCAAGCGATACAACCCGGCCCGGAGGCGTCAGCAATTGCCGCCGAAGTTGCCCAGATCACCGTCTACCGGACGCCCACCTGCGGCTGTTGTGAAGGATGGGTCGAACACATGAAGGAAAATAACTTTCAGGTGACAGATATTGTCAAACCCGAAGCCGAAATTCAGGCGGTCCGGCAACAACACAATCTGCCGGGGCAACTGAGATCCTGCCACGCGGCGGAAATTGGCGGTTATCTGGTCGAGGGACACGTTCCGGCGGAAGATATCCAAAAGTTGATCGCCCAGAAACCCGACCTGGCGGGAATTGCGGTGCCCGGAATGCCCATCGGGACTCCCGGCATGGAAGTGGGCGATCGCCGAGAATCCTTTGAAGTCCTGGGATTTCAAAACAATGGCGACATCCGAGTTTTCAATTCTTATCAGTTCTAAAACGGGGATAAAAATTGCTGGGATAACGGTTGCCCTTCCCCGGGTTTGGGGAGGGGCATTCGGTGGGATTCAACGGATGAGAATGGCTGGAACTGTGACGGCGATCGAGATTGAATTAAAAGTTGGGGGGTGCGATCCCCTCGTCAGAAATCGCACATTATGCTTTAATGATGTGATTCAGTCCTGAAGGGGCGAATGGACCGGTGTAGGTGATGGCATCGAACGGCGTTCCTTTCCCGGACAGTTCAGAACTTGCAGGTTCGATGCCGTCGAGAATCCCTCGATCCAATATCCCACAATAAAAGACCTACAATGAAGCTACAGGATATATTGAAAACCAAGGAACGGTACGATGTCAGAGCGATCGCGGAAGACGAAGAATTGACCCGCCAAATTCAAACCCTGTTGGTCAGCTTCGATTTACTCGATCCTCCTGTTGATGGCAAGTTTGGCCCGAAATCTACGGCAGCCCTGCATCGGTTTCAAGTATTGCTCGACTGCAACGAGTCGGGCTTTTTGGGGGTAGTGACGGCTGAGAAACTGATCGAAACGAAGCCCGAAGACATTCCCGGCGACACCCCGATCCTGCGGGTGACGAAGGATACAATTTTAAAGCAGCGTCCCGTCTCTTCCAGCGAACTTGACGAATCCGAAAAATACGGGGTTCGGGCGGTCAGAGAATTCAAACTTCTGGCCTTTGATCCCGTGCGAAACCACATCCGGGTCGCCTTGAGGAGTGAGACATTTGAAGAGCGATCGGTCTGGTATATTTACGAAAAACACGGCGAAATTTACCAGGGAAAAAACTTGGTTTATCCCCCCAATTTTCCCAAAGAAGTTAAGTTATCGGGCTTTCCCTATTTCTCCCAGGTGGACAACTGGTACAATCCGACGGGAGCCTGCAACGTCACCTCGATAGCCATGTGTCTGAGTTACTTTGGTGCCAGCCGTCGGAAGGGTTACGGACAATTTGAGGATGAGTTGTACCAATATGCTCTAGATCGCGGCTACAGCCGCCACAGCCCCTACGATCTGGCCCGGATCGTCCGGGACTACGGCTGTCAGGATTACTTCACCGCCAACGGCAGCATCGACGATATCAAAGCTTGGCTCAACGAAGGAAAACCGACGGTGATCCACGGTTACTTTACCTCCTTCGGCCACATCATGCCCGTGGTGGGTTACAATCAAAAGGGTCTGATCGTCCACGACCCCTATGGAGAGTGGTTTGACCGCGGCTATCGCACCGATTTGAGCGGGGCTTATTTGACATATTCCTATTCTTTAATCCGCCGCGTTTGTATGCCGGACGGAGACTTCTGGGTTCACTTTATTTCCAAATAAAATAACGTTCGACTCCTGACTCCCCGATCAAAAAATGCTGCGGGCGATCGCTATTTCGCCCGCAGCATCTCATTTTCTCCCAATGGGGAGTCGGTTTACACCGTAATACCGGGTTCGGATTGAACTGGGGTGGGTTGGGAGGGGTAGTTGGCCAGCACTTGCTCGTAAATTTTGAGATATTCCCGGGCCGAATTTTCCCAGCTAAAGTTTTGCTGCATGGCCCGCTGCTGTAGCCGTCGCCAGTGATCTTTATAGCGGAATGCCTCGGACGCCCTCACCATCGAGGTGAAGAAATCGAGGGGTTCGTAGCGGTCGAAACAGTAGCCCGTCCCAACTTCGTTGACCGGATCATTGTGGAAGACCGTATCGACCAAACCGCCCGTCTGCCGCACGATGGGAATGCAGCCATACCGCATCGCCAGCATTTGGCTGATCCCGCAGGGTTCAAAACGGCTCGGCATGACCAGAGCGTCGCACCCCGAATAAATGCGCCGCGAGAGGGCATCGTTGAACAGAATTTGGGTACTCATGCGCCCCGGATGGCGGGAAGCCATCTGCCACATTTGGGTTTCGTAGTAGCGATCGCCCGTTCCCAACATGATAAACTGGGTGTCAGTGAAGGACAGAAGCTGATCCATAATTTGAATCACCAGATCCAGTCCTTTCTGCTCAACGAGTCGAGTCACCATCCCGATCAGGAACGAGCCGGAGTTGACTTCGAGCCCCAATTCCTCCTGGAGGGCGACTTTGTTGGTCTTGCGCTTTTCGACCGTGTCGGCGTTGAAATTTTCGACGATATAGCGATCGGTTTCCGGGTTGTAGGCCATCGTGTCGATGCCGTTGAGAATACCCGACATCTTGCCGCCGATGTAGGAGAGCAACCCTTCGAGGTTTTCTCCATAACTCGCCGTCTGAATTTGGTTGGCATAGGTCGGGGAAACGGTGGTGACGCGATCAGCAAATTGAACCGCCGCAGCCATGACGTTGTGACCTTCCATATACCAAGGACACCAGGTGATGCGTTCCAAAAACCAGCGCCAAGGCCCTTGATACGCTAAATTATGAATGGTGAAGACTGTCCCCATATCGGGGGTTTCTTTCATCCAGACGGGAATCATCCCCGTGTGCCAGTCGTGGCAGTGGACGATTTGGGGCTTCCAATAATTCCAACAAAATTCGGCCGCACCGTTGGCAAATAGGGTGAACCGCCAGTCCTCATCTTCTCCGTAATAAATTCGTCGGGGCATGAAGGAGGGATGTCCGAACAGATATAACGGAACATCTGTCTTGGGCAACGTCGTCTCGAAGACGGCGAACTTCTGATACATGGCGTTTCCCCACCAGATCGGTTCCTTCGGAATTTTGAGTTTGTCTGGCAAGAAACCGTAGTAGGGCATAAAGACGCGGACATCGTGTCCCATCGCCCGCAACACCTGGGGTAAAGCCCCGACGACATCCCCCATACCTCCTACTTTAGCCAGAGGAGCCGCTTCGGCAGCTACAAATAAAATTCGCATAATTGTATTTTGCGTTCCCTTAGATCGAGATGCGTACCGTCATCATACCTGTGGAGGCCGTACTATTTTCAGGTTTCTGGCAGAGTTCACTGTCCATCTAACTGTTAACCCACAAGGAGAAGTCATGCACGCCAACAATGGCAAGCGCAGAGGCTCGCCCCCACAAATCTTATTGTATGTTGGAATTCGCATCAATCCCACTCAGATGATCTAGAACCGATTTTTTCTAATCCAGCCGGTGATGCTTTCATGAGATCCTCAAAAATGTTACATCAATTTTTTCATTCTGTTCTATCGGCCGCAGGAGTCGGAGTCCACCCCAAACCCATTTTTCAAGTTTTTTTAATCCTGGTGGGTCTGGGCGGTTGGAACCACAGTTGGACTCCTCCGGCCGTCCGCGCCCAAATGATCCCTGAGTCCGCCTCCGTCCCGGCGGGCGATCGCGCAGCATCTCCGCAGGAGAATCGCGCCGAAACGCCGACCCCCCGGTTTCGAGATGGAGTCTACCTGTACGGACAGTCTGCCGAACCGGAACAACTCGGACAGGCTTACATGGTGTTTGAAGTCAACCAGGAACGACTCGTCGGCGCCTTTTATATGCCCCGTTCCTCCTTCGACTGTTTCACGGGGCGATCGCGGGGAAATCACCTGGCCCTCAACATCGTGGACAGCTACAGCCAAGAAACCCACGCCTACAGCATCAACTACGATCGCGCCTCGATCCTAGCCGCCCAGCAAGGCGGGGCCGACCTGGAAGTGGGCTTGGAAGGATTTTACGTGATCGAACCCCTCGGCGAAACCGATCACCGCATCTTGGCCGTCTGCAAGTCGGACTTCGACGAAATTTAGGTCGGGAGTCGGGAGTCGGGAGTCGGGAGTCGGGGGGAAAGAAAAATAATTGTTAATTATCAATTATCAATTATCAATTATTCTTCAGACTCGCCGCCACTTCCTGCAACAATGCGATCGCCTGCTGGAGTTTGTCGAGGATTTCCGGTTGGGTGAGGGAACCGGGATCTTCCGGGGGCGACGGGGGGGGCGGGGGCGTTCCGCCCCCCAACTGGGTGGCATAGCTCAACAGATCGCGATCGCGCCTCAACCACCCCTCCAGAAACAATTCCTGGTCGGGGTTCGCCTCAACCCGCTTGTAGCGGTAATCCATCCGGGCTTGACCGTAACGTTGCGCCGTGTCCAGATTATTCTTTTGTTCCAGGGCCGCTTGGGTTTTCGGGCCGAATTTCCCGTCCACCGTCAACCCCCCCAAAATTTCCTGCAAAAATTCAATACTGGCGCGGACGCTAAAATTGACCGCCGTATCGAACTGCACCACCGCCAGAGGCAACGCCATCAAATCCGCTTTGCAGGGTTGCCAGTACATCGTATAGTACACCTCCTCCACTTCCAGCTTGGAGATCTCCTTGACCGACTTCGACGGTTTCCCCTGATTCTCTAAATAGGTGTCGTAAGTCGCCTGGGTGATGCCGTAATTTACCACACCCCCCAGGTCTTCCGGGTGTCCGACACCCCCCTCCCACTTGAGGGTAAATTCGAGGGCGGTGTGAAAGGAATCGCGAGATGTTGTCATGATATGAATTGATAATTGATAATTGACAATTGATAATTGACGATTGACCATTCAGTTCAACGTCCGTTATCAAATCTCCCCACACTTCACACCCTCGCTTACCGCTAACCGCGATTGATTTCGGCAAAGATTTCGGTCAAAATCTCTTGGGCTCCCTGGTCTTTGAGTTTGTGGGCCAGTTGGATGCCCAACTGTTCGGCCTCTGCGGCGGCTCCGGCGACGGAATCTTTGATCAGCCGCTTTCCGTCCAAGCTGGCAACCATCCCGGTCAGAGTCAGGCGATCGCTTTCAACAACTGTATTCACGCCGATGGGAACCTGACATCCCCCTTCCAACTCCCGCAAAAAGGCCCGTTCGGCGTGGCACCGCTGGGCGGTGGGGGTATGTTCCAGGGCTTTGATCACGTCCAGAATTTCCGTGTCTCCTTCCCGACACTCGATCCCCAGCGCGCCCTGTCCGACGGCGTGCAGCGAGATATCCGACGGGATGACCTGGCCGATGCGATCGCCCATTCCCAGCCGTCTGAGCCCCGCCACGGCCAGGATCAGCGCATCATACTGACCTTCATCCAGTTTTTGCAGTCGGGTGTTGAGGTTGCCCCGAACATCTTTAAATTCTAAATGGGGGTAATGGTGCCGCAATTGGGCGAGACGGCGCAGGGAAGACGTGCCGATAATCGCCCCCGCCGGCAAGGTGTCGAGTTGTTTGCCCCGATTTTTTTCGTGAAACACTACCGCGTCCGCCGGATCTTCCCGTTCCGTGACGCACCCGAGCATCAACCCTTCGGGGAGTTGGGTGGGCAGATCTTTGAGGGAGTGCACCGCGATGTCGGTTTCGCGACTGAGCATCCCCACTTCCAATTCTTTGGTGAACAGTCCCTTGTCCCCAATTTTGGCTAGGGCGACATCGAGGATCTTGTCGCCTTGGGTGGACATGGTGTGAACCTCGAACTTGATGTCCGGGAAGCGCTGCTGGAGCTGTTCCTGGACCCAGTAGGTTTGGACGAGGGCGAGTTGACTTTTGCGCGAACCGATGCGGATGGTGCGGGTTGCGGCAGATACGGATACTGTCATATCGGGTGTGCGATCGTGAATTTGAATATCAGTTCGGGTAGCTATTAGGGGTCGAGAGAGATGTTACCATCTCCCCCTCCCATTCAGAACCGTGCATGAGACTTTCACCTCACACGGCTCCTAGTTCAGTCGTCTCGTTGTCATGAGTACGACTCTT
>JBNGCR010000185.1:0-11133 GCA_050045915.1 Limnospira sp. | reverse complement strand
TTAATCTTTGGATTCGCGATCGCCCGCTTCGGATTTGGATTTGTCGGACAAACCCGCCATCGCCCAAGACATACTCACCATGAAAGCTTTCGCGATCGCCTTTTCGGATTCAGTTTCGGATTCAGTTTGCGGGGTGTCCGGGTCGGATTGGGGATTTTGGGAATTCTCGTTATTTTCATCGGTCATTATCAGATCTCCTCGGCACTTCGGTGGATTTCTCATATTCTTTAATTCTATCATTGCCCTACATATCCCGTCCGAAATTGGCGAATGTCGGGGCGATTATCCAAATGTTGGAATCTGCACTAAAATCGATCGCGTCGTTCAGCGCAGCATCGAAATGATGAAAACCGCATTTTTGGGACTCGGCGTGATGGGGGGCCACATGGCGGCCAATCTAGCCCGGGGGGGTTACGATGTCAGGGCGTGGAACCGCACCCCCGATCGCCCCGGGGTCGCGATCGCCCGGGAGGGGGGCGCCGAAATCGCGAACAGCATCCGGGATGCCGTCGCCGAGGCGGAAGTGATCTGCACCTGCGTGGGAGACGTCCCCGACGTGGAAGAAGTCATCCTCGGGCCGGGCGGTATCGCCGAATTTGCCAAACCGGGGGCGATCGTCGTAGACTTCAGCACCATCGGACCGGCCGCCGTCGCCCCCATCGCGGAAGCCCTGAAATCTCGGAAAATTCATTTTTTGGACGCCCCCATTTCCGGGGGAGATGTCGGCGCGAAAAACGGCACGCTGACGATCATGGTGGGGGGAGAAGCGGACGCCTTTGAAACCTGCAAACCCCTGTTCGAGACGATGGGCAAAAACATCCGCCACTGCGGGCCGAGCGGCAGCGGTCAGGGGGTGAAACTGTGCAATCAAATCCTGTGTTCCCTCACGCTGGTGGGGGTGTGCGAGGCGATGCTGCTGGCCGAACGCCAGGGTATCGACCCGCAGTTGGTCGTGGAAGTGTGCGGCACCGGCGCGGCGGGCTCCTGGGCCCTGTCGAATTTGGGAGAAAAGGTGGCGGACGGGGATTTCGCCCCCGGTTTCATGATCCGCCACATGGTCAAAGATTTGCGGTTGGTTCAGGAGGCCCTGTCCCGAGATTTGCCGGGAGTGGAACTGGCCGATCGCCTCTTCAAAATCGTCCGCGACCTGGACGGCGGCGAGGGGGAGATACAGGGGACGCAGGCGATGATCCGCGCTTATTGGGAGTAGGGGCGGGACAGGCAGAGGAGGCGGAGGAGGCGGGGGAGGCGAGCTTATATAGCAACCGCCAGAACGGTTAATATCAAATCCGGTTATCCCCTCCTAAACCTCCCCAATCATCTTCAGATGATTTGAGCTGGTAGGGGCGCAAGGCTTGCGCCCTCGGGGAATTGATTCCCAAGCGGTCTCGATATCCGACCCGTTTTGTTCCTGGCATTCAACCGGATTTGATATAAGATAGATCTGCCAATTTGAGACCCGCCTTGAAATGAATTTCAAGGCTCACAGCAAAAGTCCACTCAAGTGGACTCAGTTGGACATAGACTGTCCTAGCTAACCACCTTGTCGATCGCTATACTCAGTCACACCCGTACAAACTCCCCAATCATCTTCAGATGATTTCTGCTCGTAGGGGCGCAAGGCTTGCGCCCTTGGGAATTGATTCCCAAGCGGTGCGGATGTTCCACCCGTTTCTGGGCTTCCTCCGCTCCCTCCGCCCCTCCGCCCCTCCGCATCTGTGCCCTAAAGACCCAGATCCAACTTCCACCCCTTCAGCTTTCCGGTGTGCTCGGGGGCCCGGTCGATCGCCGTCAACCGCCAGGTTCCTTGGGGGGAAAGGTCGAGCAACTCCCGCAGGTAGGGGGTGGTCTGGAGGGTGTAGGTGGTTTTCAGGGACGTGCTGCGGCCGAGGGTGCGGTTTTGCAGCAGTACCGCCTTGCCGCCGGGTTCGACCAGGTGGATTTCCACATCGCCCAAGAATTCGTGTTCGATCTCGACGCTGACTTGGATATCGAGAATCGGGCTGGTGTCGGAAATGGAAATGCGGCTGCTAACCCCTTCGATATGATTATCCGGGATGGTCAACGTTTGATGGTTCGATCGCTCCACCCGGCGGGAAACTTGTTGACGGGTCGCCTGTTTGCTTTTCGCCATTTTCACGGCTTTTTCGGCGTTCACTCGGCCGTAACCGAACCACTGAGAGTAACCGTTGCGATCGTAGGTACCCATGCGGATGCCCAACTGAGGATCAGGGTCCGGGTCGGTCATTTTGTCGGCGGTTTGTTCGATGATGCGGCGCACCTCCTGGGCGCTCAATTGGGGGTTGACGGAGAGCACCAAGGCGGCAACCCCGGCGACGACAGGGGTGGCGCTGGAGGTGCCACCGAAGTGGGGGGTGAAGTCCTCGTGGTCGTAGCCCGCGGCGCCGACGCGGTCGGTGGTGAAGATGCCCAATCCCTGTAGAGGGGCAGTGATGCGGGGGGGGGTGCCGATGTACCCCGTTTCTTGGAGCCACATTCCGGGGGGCGCGTTGTTACTGGGGGCACAGACGGAAATTCCGGTACCCCAATTGCTGTAGGCGGATTTTTTGTTGAGGCTGGTGGAGGCGGAAACGGCGATCACGTCCGGATGGACGGCAAATCCGGCCAGCCATCTCGTCCGGCCTTTGATGACATTGTTGGGCCAGCCACTTTCGTTAAGGGTGCCGTTGATGGGGCGGTTGGCGTTACCGGCGGCGAAGACGATGACGCACCCGCGACCGTTGCGGCCCCGGGTGGCGGCTTTGGTGATAACGGCCCGCTGGCGCAGGGAGAGGGGGAAGTAGACGGCGCTGGCCCCCCAACTGCAGGAGATCACGGAGGCACCGCGATCGATGGCCCAGTCGAAAATCTTTTCTACCGACTCGTCGTCGAGATAGCCGGTGGTGCGGATCGGCATCAGGGCGCAGCCCGGGGCGACTCCCACGATGCCCTTGCCGTTTTCTTCGGCGACGGCGACTCCGGCACAGGCGGTGCCGTGGTTGTCGGAGGGAGCCTCGGGCAGGGGGAGGCGATCCTGGCCTTTAAGGTCGAGGGGGGCGACGATTTTGCCCAATCCTCGGAAGTCGATATGGTTGATGTCTACGGAGTCGTCAGTGATGGCGACGACGACGGAGCGGGTGCCGCGGGTGATGTCCCAGGCACCTTCGACGGAGATGTGGGAGTCGGCGGCTATGCCATTGCCACCGCCGTTGTGGAGATACCACTGGCGGTTGTAGAGGGGGTCACTGGGCCGGTAGTAGGATTGGCTTTTGACGATGATGTTGGGTTCGGCTGTGAGAACTTCCGGATTCCAGGTCAGGCGGTTGGAGATTTTGATCGGGTTTTCGGCGCTGCGATCGCCCAATTCGTAGACGAAGGTGTTGGGGATGCCATCGACGGGTTTGAGTAACCGCAGTCCCTGGGTCGAAGCGATCGCGTCGCGGGTGGAGGCCTCGACGCTCTCATCGAACTGGATGGTGATTTGGTTGGTCAGATACAATACCATCCCGGGGTCGTTTTCGACCCGGTAGACGTGGCTGGCGAATGTGATGCGGTCGGATTGGCGGGCCAGTTCCATCGCTTCGTCGAGTTGGGTGGATTCTACCTGAACCTCACTGAGTCCAGGCGGAACGTAGGCGGTGTTTTTGATGTGGATGGGCAGGTTCCCCAAGTCGTCGCCGACGGCGACGACGGGATCGAATTGGCCGCCCGGTTTTTGCCCCGGTTGTTGGCCTGGGCTGGCTGTGGGTGAGAGTCTCACCGTGAAGCGATCGGGGACTTTTTGGATGGGAAGTTCCTCGCCCCCCCGCTGCAAAATGCTGTCGATGCTTTCCTCTGGAACGCCGATGCCCTGGTACTCTTGTGCCAAGATGCCGGATGGGTTGACTGGTGATGTCATCTTGTCGTAATCCTCGCTGGTCTAAATTCTCTCATTCACCACCTGAACAGATGCGATCGGGATGGTTTTGGGGATTGATGCGGTGCAGACGATCCCCGATCCCCTAAAAACTATAGCGCCGCGCGCCCGGTGTGGGGTGTGGGGTGTGGGGTGTAGGGAACTTAAACCACCTTGAATTGAGGGCGCAGTCTTCAATTTGGGCCAAGGAATGATAAGATCCGTGAAGTTCAATGACCTTTCGTTTCGCGATCGCGCAACTTCTACACCATTATGCTGTCCCCTGGAACTGCCCGCTCTCCCCGAATGATTGTCAGTTTGTCGGCATCCGTCTTGACGGTTTTTACCCTCCTGGGTGCCGGCTCGGTTTTCGCACAAGACTCGTCGAATCTCGACGAAATGGGCGAAGAGTCCGAATTGGAAAGCCCCCTGGAAGTGACTCCTGCCCCGGGGCCGACCAACCCCCAAGATATGCGCCCGCTGAGTCTCGAAAGTAGTTTTTTGAGCGTTCAGGGGGGGGAGCGACTGTTGGCGGAGGCCAGCGAAGCGATCGCCGACGAAAATTATGGGCTGGCGGCGGAAAAACTGCAAGAAGCCCGACAAATTTTCAACCAACTCTCCAATTTTTATCAACAGTTGGCTACCAGTTTTTCGGGCATCGACAACCGCATCGCCGACGAACACCGCAATCGCGCCCGGGACACCGCCCAACTGCGGGACAACGCCACCTACCAACTCGCCCTGGTTCACCGCGCCCAAAACCAGCCGGAATTGGCGGTTCCGCTGTTGGTTCAAATCATCCGCTCCCAAGCCCCGACCCGAGATCTCGGCAAAAAAGCTTACCAACAGTTACTCGAATTGGGCTTTGTCAGCACGCCCTTACCAGGGAGCGCCACGCCGGAACAATCCACGTCTTCCAATCCGCAATAATATCCAAAATCCGAAAAGATCGGGGACAGGGAGGCTCAGGGGTACAGGGGCGACCGGAGGCCCAGGGGTTCCAGAAGCGTCCTCCACTTTCTATTCCCTATTCCCTATTCCCTATTCCCTATTCCCTACTCCCCATCTTCAAGGAGTATGTCAAAATGGGGAGACGCAGTTTTAGAGAAGGAAATCTATGGTCACTCTCGATCAAGTCGAGGCGATGATTCAATCCGAGTTGCCCGAAGCCTTCGTCAAAGTCGAAGATCTCGGCGGTGGCGACCACTTGCAGGCGATCGTCGTTTCCCCCGCCTTCGAGGGGCAAACCCTGGTCAAACAGCATCAAATGGTATATAAAGCGGTTAAGGAAGCGATGGCGACCGAGGCGATCCACGCCCTGGCCCTCAAAACCTATACGCCCCAAGAGTGGGAAAAAGTGAATCAAGCCGCTTGAGATCCCTCGCCCCAGTCGAACATTGCACCGAATTGCTGACCTAGAATTTCGTCAACTCAACCGAACACGCCATTATGACTTCTGAAACGCAAGCCAAAATTGAAAAGCTCATTAAAGATAACAAAATCTTCGTTTTCATGAAGGGAACGAAGTTGATGCCCATGTGCGGATTTTCCAACAACGTGGTTCAAATTCTCAACAGCATGGGGGTTCCGTTTGAAACCCTTGACGTTTTGGAAGATTCCGAAATTCGTCAGGGCATCAAGGATTATTCTAACTGGCCGACCATCCCCCAAGTTTACATCAACGGGGAATTTGTCGGGGGGTCGGACGTGATGATCGAGTTGTACCAGAAGGGTGAATTGCAACAAATGCTCGAAGTCGCCCTCGCGTCCTAGGCTGTCCCCAAACTTTTTGCACCGCTGACCAACGAACCCAGCCAGTTGCGGCTGGGTTCGTTTTTGTCTAATAGTAGTCTACTTCTGGCTGGGGGAGGGGCATCTCAAAGTTGGACGGGTCGTGAATGTACCGAAACGTCTCTTCCTCCAAGCGGTGAATCTGGAAGGGTTCGAGGACGCTGGCGTGTCTGAGGGCGGCGATGTAGCCATCGACGAACATCCTAAGCTCGTCGTGGCGGTAGCCGCGATTCCACAGTTCGACGAGGGAATCCGTGAGTTTTTGATAGTGCCGGATGGTGAGTGCGTTCTGTAACATGGTGGGAACCTCAAGTCATCTCTAAATTGTGAGCCGATCAGGGGAGGGGAAGGGAGGAAGCTCGATTTTCGCTTTATGTTTTCTTTCGTTTTCTACACCTCGACGAGATGGATTTTTGGCATTCTAGCGAATTTCTTCTGATTTAACAGACCCTCGCTCCTAAGAATAGGTTTCCCCGGGCCGATCGCAAACCGTTCAGGTGATCTCCGACTCGTTGGCCGTTGGCAACTTGCACCCCAAAAATGACGGCGGATCTCCTCCGGGGTCGGAGTTCGGGCCGCGATGCCCGATTTGAACCGGGGGCGGACTCGCTCCCCGTCGGTTGGCAATCCCGAGGGTAAACTGAGCTGTGTGCCCTTCACTTTCCATTTTACCGCGACTCCCGAAACGGTTCGGGAAAAGACCCGATCGCCAGGTTGACACGGGGTAACAGGAGTTACAAAATCATGACTCCGGCTCTGTTAACCTTGAGTTTAATTATTGATAAGGGAAGCTGGCACTAGTGGGATCTGCTTGTATTTCAATCATTGAAGGAAATCCACATCTGCGATCGCTTTTGGGTTGGCACCTTCAGCACGTCGGTTATTCGGTCTTTCAATCCGCAGACCTTCATCATGCTAGAGAGGTGTTTTTCAACAATCAGCCCAATTTGGTCGTCCTTGATGCGGAATTGCCGGACGGCAAAAGTTTGGAGTTTTGTCAGTGGCTGCAACAGCAACGGCAGGCTTTGGTGTTGATGCTTTCGGCCCGGAAAAGCGAGGCGGATATCGTGCGCGGTTTGAGGGCGGGGGCCGATGATTATCTGACCAAACCGTTCGGAATGCAGGAGTTTTTGGCTCGTACCGAATCCCTCATGCGCCGCAACCGCACGTTGGCCCCCCCGACTCATTTGGATTATGGGGTACTCAAAATTGATTTGGTGCAGCGCCGCGTCCGCTTGCAGGGATTGCTGATCGAATTGACTCCCCAAGAGTACAGTTTATTGTATGTTTTGGCTCAGGCGGGGGGGGAACCGTTGACCCGTTCGGAACTGTTGCGTCGCGCTTGGCCGGACTCCATCGACAATCCTCGCACCATCGACACCCACGTTTTATCCTTGCGAAAAAAGGTGGAAACTGACCCCCGCCAACCCAGCCTCGTCCAAACGGTCCGCAATGTCGGCTATCGGTTGAATTTGGAAGTTCTTAAACCTGACCCGGTTCCCTATCCGAGTCTGAATGGCAACCTTCCCCCGGTGCGGATGAAAACGGGAAGTTGAAATGGGTTTCTACTGGCTGGCTGTGGGAACCTCTCGGTTATCGATTCTCACCAACGGCGATCGCGGCTCGGCGCTTGGGAAAAATTATCCTCTGCGCCCTCTGTATCTCTAGTTTTTTTCGGGCGATATGATGGGAGAAAGATATATATATATGTCGGCACAGACCCCCATGATTAAAGGATAGGTCAAGTCCGGGAATTTGTCAACCCCAAATCCCGGACAATTTTCCCGCGCCCCTCACTTTTTAATCGCGAATTTCATCCAATCAACTTTGCCTTGATAGGGGGCGTATCGCAGGGGTATATCGAAGAGAAAAGTCTGCTTCAAAACACTCTTGTAATGGGAAAAAGTGTCGAAACTCGCCTTGCCGTGATAACGGCCCATGCCGCTTTCCCCGACGCCGCCGAAGGGCAGGCTGGGACTGCCGACGTGCATGACCGTTTCGTTCAAACCGACTCCCCCGGATGAGGTTTCTTGCAGGATGCGTTTTTGTTTCTTTTTATCGCGGGAAAACAGGTAAAGGGCGAGAGGTTTGGGTCGGGCGTTAATTTGTGCGATCGCATCCCCGAGATCCTCATATTCTAAGATAGGAAGGATCGGCCCGAAAATTTCATCTTGCATGACCGGAGACTCCCAGGATACCCCATCGATGAGGGTCGGGGCGATGTAGCGATCGCCCGCATCCGCCTCGCCGCCGACGATCAGATTTCCATCTTTCAAAAATTCCGCCAACCGGCCGAAATGGTGTTGATTGATAATTCTGGCATAGTCCGGGCTGTTTTGCGGTTGGGAACCGAAAAACGTCTTGATCGCCCCCTTCATCGCGCCGATCAGATCGGATTTGATGGCGCGATCGACCAACAGATAATCTGGGGCGATACAGGTCTGTCCGGCGTTGATACACTTGCCCCAAATAATCCGCTTCGCCGTATATTCCAACTGAATATCTGCATCGACGATACAGGGACTTTTCCCCCCTAATTCCAACGTCACGGGGGTGAGATGTTTGGCGGCGGCTTCCATGACGATTTTGCCGATCCGGGTTCCCCCGGTAAAGAAGATGCGATCGAACCGTTCCGCCAATAGTTTTTGGCTGACTTCTACGCCACCTTCGACGGTGGCGATGTAGTGGCGATCGAAGGTTTTACTAATTAGATCCGCCACCACTTTCGAGGTGTGGGGCGCCAATTCCGAGGGTTTGAGGAGGGCACAATTTCCAGCCGCGATCGCACCCACCAACGGAGAGATAATCAGTTGAAACGGATAATTCCACGGCCCGATAATCAACGCCACACCCAAGGGTTCGGGATACACCTTGCTAGAGGCCGGAAACTGTGCAGGAGAACCGGAAACCCGCTTCGGTTTCACCCAGCCTTTCAGGTGTTTGAGGGCATAATTGATTTCGGCCAAACAGGAGAGCTCAAATGTGGCCTCCAACTCCGGACGCCGCAAGTCGGCCCGAACCGCCTCCAGAATCGGCCCTTCAAAATCCGCGATCGCCTGTTTGAGTCGCCGCAGTTGGGCCAGCCGGAAGTCCACCTCCCGGGTCTGGCCCGTGGCAAAAAACTGTCGCTGTTGGCGGAGGATTTCCGCGATGTCGAGATGTTCTGTCATGGTATCCTGCGTTTCGATTTTTTCAGTTATGGTAGCCGTCCGGCGGGGAAAGTGCCAGTTGAGGGGCGATCGCCATCAAATTCTGGTCGAGCCCGTCCGCTTTCCCTTATGCTTAGTAAAGTGTGCAATTCTTAAGAAGGTGAGCCGCAACTGAGGTACGACTGATAACGAGTGACATGAAAGAGCTTCTCTATCTGGAAATTCCAACCCCCGATACACGGCGCGTTTGTACCTGGTTGCAGCAGACGTTTGAACCCGGAGAGGGGACGAAAATCACCACCCCGGACGGGTTTCGCCTGCAATTTCCCCCGGGGACGGGCGAACTCTCCGTTTTCGTCTGGTCCTTGCAGCGGACCACTTATCTGAAAGCGTTTCGGATGGGAACCCCCCCGAGTGCCGAGGAAAACCGGGTTCTAAAGCGACTCGAAACCGAGTTGAGGGAACAGTTTCCTTATCAGTATCCGGAACCGCCGGCGATCGATTTGTCGCGGCAATCTATTTTTGCAGCCCTCGCCGCCGACTATCCCCAGACCGTCAAATATTTCCAAAAAATCCCCAATGGGGAATACGACCTGACGCGGGTTTATTGGTGGGAAAAACGCTGGCGGGAGGGGGTGAGAAATCCGCAGACGCCGAAACAGGTGATTTTCAAAGATACTGAGGCGAACATGGACGGCGATCGCCCCAATTACGATTTAATTTATGTGGGCGGGGCGTTGGGGGTCATCCACGCTGCTGTCATGGCTCGGTTGGGGTATCGGGTGTTGTTGATGGAACGCCTCCCCTTCGGCCGTATGAACCGGGAATGGAATATTTCCCGCAGCGAATTGCAAAGTTTGATCGATTTGGGATTGTTTACCGGGGCGGAAGTTGAAAGTTTTATCGCCCGGGAATATAAGGACGGATTCCACAAGTTTTTTGATGCCAACAATCCCGCGATCGCTAAGGCAGAAATCCTGCACACGCCGACGGTGTTGAATGTGGCGCTCAACGCCGAGAAATTGCTGTTTCTGTGCGGGGAAAAATTGCGACAGGCGGGGGGAGACATCTGGGACGAAACGGAGTTTGTCCGGGCGGATATCGGGGGCGATCGCGTCACGGTTAAAGCCACCCACCTGCCCAGTCAATCGGAAAAAATTGCCACCGGACGGTTGTTGGTGGATGCGATGGGGACGGCTTCTCCGATCGCTTGGCAACTCAACGGCGGGCGGGCGTTCGATAGCGTCTGTCCCACGGTGGGGGCGGTGATCGAGGGCGGTTTTGAAGCGGGGGTTTGGGATTCCACCTATGGGGATGTCCTCAACAGCCACGGGGATATTTCCCGGGGGCGTCAGTTGATTTGGGAACTGTTTCCCGGCGCCGGAAACGAACTGACGTTTTACCTGTTCCACTATCACCAAATTAATCTAAAAAATCCCGGTTCGCTGCTGGAGATGTACGAGGATTTCTTTACCATCCTGCCTGAATATCGTCGCTGCGATATGGATCAATTGGTGTGGAAAAAAGCGACATTTGGCTACATTCCCGGACACTTCAGTTTTGGGGATCGCGATCGTCGCGTTGCCTACGATCGCCTGATCGCGATCGGGGATGCGGCCTCTTTACAATCTCCGTTAGTCTTCACGGGATTCGGATC
The DNA here is from genome assembly GCA_050045915.1 of Limnospira sp. Taxonomy (GTDB): domain Bacteria; phylum Cyanobacteriota; class Cyanobacteriia; order Cyanobacteriales; family Microcoleaceae; genus Limnospira. Next base: position 641 of record JBNGCR010000185.1, on the reverse strand, counting down.
GCTAGTCCGCAATCTGTCCCGCCTGACGGACTTGTTAAATACCGCCCTCAAACACGATTTATTGAGGGCAAATTACCTGAACCAAATTCGCGCCTACCAAAGCAACGTCGCCGTCACCTGGCTATTCTCAAAAGGCATGATGGTTCCCACCGGACGCCACCTGCCCCCCCAACGCATCAATTCCATCCTGAACACCTTTTTCGGCATCCTCGCCACCGAACCCCAGGACGTGGCGGATACCTTCATCAAAGATCGGGTGGATTGGTGGACCTTCAACCGCCTCGCCCTGAAAGCGGCGCGAACCAATCCACGCCTGTTATTGTGGATTTTGGACTTTATCAGTCCCGGAGAGGTGGTTCGCTGGGTGGGCAGTTATTTCACCTTTACTTGGCTGGCGTTCGTTAGTTGGCTGTTGGGCTGGGTTCCCCCCCTCGCCCGCCGTTTTCAACCCTGGCTGGAACCCCGCTATCCGGGCTTGTGGCTGCGGCTGCTGGCGGCGAGTTACGCCCTCACGGACGGGTTGGGACAGCCACAGACACCGATGCCTCAACAGTTGCAGCCGAGGGCGTCTTGATTGACCTGGAAATCAAGCCCCCCTAACCCCCCAATTTTGGGGGGAACTGGAAGATTGATGGCTCCCC
>JBNGCR010000184.1:0-11140 GCA_050045915.1 Limnospira sp. | reverse complement strand
GCTCTCGCCCTCTCCCCCGACCCCTCTCCCAATTCTGGGAGAGGGGAGTCCATTCAACGCAGGAATAGCATCAAAACCGCCGCGCCGATCATCAGGCTTCCGGCGATTTTGTTGAGGAGAACGCCCAATTTCGGGCTGAAATACAATCCGGCCCGACTGGCGGCGATCGCATAAGCAATCTTCGTCCCGCCGACCGTCAAAACTGCGACCCAAATCACGATCGCAATATCGAGAGCACTCGCCGCGTCCAGGTCGAAAAATGCCGGGAAAAAACCAAGGTAAAAAAAGACGGCTTTTTGGTCGGCTAAGGTAATCAGAAGTCCCGCCAAGAAACTGGAGAATAAAGAAGCATCCCGGATACCCTCAACGGTTCGGGATTTCCCTTGAGTTCTCCACAGTTTCACCCCCAGCCAGATCAGATAGCCACAGGCGAAATATTTCACGAACACGAACAGATCGCCTGTCGCTTCAACGAGTACCGCCAGACCGCCGATCGCCAGTAAAATAAAAATGATGTCGCCCGCGACGACTCCGGCGGCGGTGAGGATGCCGTGAATCAACCCGGAGGAGACCGATCGCGCTGATACCGCCAAGACGCTCGCACTCGGGATCGCGGCGAGGGCCAGCATGGTCACAAACATGGCGACGATACTCGTTAAAGACAGCGTAACATCCATTTTAATATCCATCCATTTTAATAAATTTTCTTGAACAAATACACGTCATCTTGTGAATATTGAATTTCAAAGTCGTCACTATTTTGGAGATTTTCAAATAAAAAATTTGCAAATTCGCGGCTGCTTCTCCAACCCGGATGGCGGAGATTTAATAACACCTGGTCAAATTGGGTCAAATCGGGAATTTTCGCGTCAGAATTAGTGAACTCGATCGCCCTTCGGTGGGTGAGGTGGGGGGCGAGATTGGCGGTGGTGAGAACGCTGCCGTCTGGGTACACCCGGGCTACCGCATTTCCACTGGCCGACCAAGTGTCAATTTCCTCCAAATAAATCGACCAAAAATAGCCGAATTTTGCCAGAGAAACAAACCCGATCAGCGACCAAACAACGATTAATTTGTGCAGGTTATAATTGAAACTTCCGATACATTGGATCGAGCGATCGCGCCAGAACCAAACCCACAGATACTTTCCCAAATAGCCCTTTCCTTCCGCCAAAGTTGCAATTATTGCGACCATCAAAAAAGGCACGATGGGAACCGAATATTGGTGGATCAAATCCCGCTGGGCTTGAATATCAGATAACATATTTTTGGCCAACACCGGCACGGTGGCAACTAAAGGGCTGAGGTGGCGGGGGGACAGCCAAAAAATCACCGGAGAAAAGACGAGGGCGAGATATTCCAAAGAATCCGGAGAAAAGACCCGTTCTAATACCCGTTTCGGTTTGAAGACTAAATTAATTATAATTTCGGGGATCGAGTCTCCCAAATAAGTGTAGCGACCGACTCCACCCGGCCCGCCACCTTCTTTGAAATGGGGAATAATGACACCGACGGCGATCGCGAACCAAGCCGCACCCAAAAACAGCGCGATCGCGCCACAGCGACGTTTTTTCTCAAAAAAATACAGCCAAAACCCCATCCCGATAACCGTCAAAGCCAGGGCATCTTTGCAGCCCAAAATCCAAATAATTGCAATGGTAAACCAGAGGGTGCGATCGCACCGCGCCGCCCCAATTGCCGCCAACAAAGCGGGGAGGGCCATGACTTCCGGGTGAAAGTCGAATAAATTGATATTGAAAACGACGGGATACAACAAATAAGTCGCCGCCACCGCCACGGAAACCCGCCGATCCAAACCCGCCTGCCGCGCCAAACACCAAGTCGGCCAAGCCCCCACCGCCAGGGAAATTGCCTGCACTAAAAATAGCCAGTAAACCGACGGATAAATCCAGTATAAAATCCCCAGGGGATACACCGCCCAAGCCGCGTGATTTCCCATGTGATGAATGTTGAGAAAAGAAGAGATCGGCGGTTCACCCCGGCCGATCAGATAAACCACCTGGTCGTAAATTCCCAACTCGAAGGCGGTAGACTGAAATAAAATGTGCCGGAGGCTGCTGGCGGCAAATAAAACGAAAAATGCGATCGCGACCATGAGGGCGACGGGGTGAAGTGGTAACCGTTTTAATTCGGAAACAGACACCTTTTGACTCGGTAGATCGGCAGGCCTGATCATTGGTCGGCAATTTTACTCTGAAGAGACTTCGCGAACATCAAGACGTTGGAAAACGATCGCGTCATCCCGTTGATAAACCGTTTGAAATTCGGGGTCGGTTGCCAACCGCCGGGCGATCGCTTCCCCCGTTTCCACCGTGTCCGGCCAGGGATGACGTCGGTTTAAAATGACGGTATCAAATTCTCCCAAATCTCCGTCGGCGGACACCTGACTCAAGAGTTTGAGGACCCGGCGGTGGGTGAGGTGGGGGGCGAGATAATTATCCGTCAAAACGGCAGTTTGAGGTGGAACGATCGCCACGGCTTCCCGCGTCGCCTGCCAGGTATCGAGGCGTTGGGAATAAACCCAAAATCGCCCGTATTTTCCATATAACATAAAAATCAATAAAGACCAAAGCACGATCGCCTTGGGGAGAGAAAGGGGAAAATTTCCGGTATTTCGCAACTTTTGCCAAAGGTGATTCAAACCGCCCCAGAGGGTGTTTCCGTTTCCGGCCAAACTCGCGATCGCCGCCAACAGTAAAAATGGAATCACGGGGATGGAATATTGGTAAGCGAGGCTGCGTTGAAAGGAGACTTCGGAGAGGCTGTTGACGAGTAAAGTGGGGAGGGCGGGAATTAACGGTGTCAGGTGGCGCGGCGACAGCCACCAGAGGACGGGCAAGGCGAGGACGAATAAATAATCCAGGGTTTCCAGGGAGAACAATTTCCCCAAAACCAACTGGGGTTTCAGAAACAAATTAATCAAGATTTCAATAACAGAATTTCCCAGGTAGGTGTAACGCCAGACACCCGCCACTTCCTCACCGCTAAATTGGGGGATAATGAGTTGGGTGACGATGACAAACCAGGCCGATCCCGCCATTAATGCGATCGCGCCGCACCCCCGCCGTTTTTCAAATAATAATAGCCAAATTCCCAGGGCGATAATGGTCAGAGATAACACCGCCTTGCAGCCCAACACCCACAAAATCGCCGCGCAGAACCCGAAGATTTTTTGCCGTCGCGCCGCCAAAATTGCCGCCAATAAAGCGGGAAGGGCCATGACTTCCGGGTGAAAATCGAACAAATTGATATTGAAAACGACGGGATACAGTAAATAAGCCGCCGCCATTCCCAGAGACGTGCGATCGTCCAATCCGGCCCGCCGCGCCAAACTCCAGGTCGGCCAGGCCCCCGCCGCCAGGGAAATCGCCTGGACTACCAGCAGCCAGTAAACGCTGGGATAGATGCGATATAGCAATCCGAGGGGATACACGGACCAGGCGGCGTGATTTCCCATGTGGTGGAAGCCGAGAATGGAGGAGATGGGCGGCTGTCCCTGACTCATCAAATAGGTGACTTGATCGTAAATGCCCAAATCGAAGCCGGTGGATTGGAACATATAATGGCGGAGACTGCTGGTTATCAAAAAGATCGCGATCGCGCCCCCCATCATCCACAACAGGGCAGGAGAAGCGATCGCCACCTTCGATTTCGGCTGAGAAGTCGCAGATTCTGGGGACGTTTCCATTCCGGGTGTAGCCAACTGCAATTGATATCGCCCCTCATCGTAACAGTTTGGCGTGTAGGGTGTCGGGTGGGGTTGAAATTGTCGGGGTTCGCCGCCATTCGCCCCCCCAACTCTCGATTCTCGACTCCCGATTCCCGACCGACTGGGATCGCGGGACGGACTATTGTATCGTGGAAAAAACAAGCTAAAGAAAATATGAAAGCAATCACACTTCTCGGTTCGACGGGTTCCATCGGGACTCAAACCCTCGATATTGTCGCCCACCACCCGGATCGGTTTAGAGTGGTCGGGTTGGCTACCCGCAGCAATGTTGCCCTCCTCGCCGAACAGGTGCGGCAGTTTCGCCCGGAAATTGTGGCGATCTGCGACGAGGCGAAACTCCCGGAATTGCGGGAGGCGATCGCGGATCTGGACCCCCAACCCGTGGTTTTGGCAGGGGAGTCCGGCGTGGCGGAAGTCGCCCGCTACGGGGACTCGGAGGCCGTCGTGACCGGGATCGTCGGCTGTGCGGGGTTGCTGCCCACCATCGCCGCGATCGAGGCGGGGAAAGATATCGCCCTGGCGAATAAGGAAACCTTGATCGCCGGCGGGCCGGTGGTCAATCCCCTGATCGAGAAATACGGTGTCAAACTGCTGCCGGCCGACTCCGAACATTCGGCAATTTTCCAATGTTTGCAGGGGGTTCCCAACGGCGGATTGCGGCGGATCGTCCTCACCGCTTCCGGGGGGGCGTTCCGGGATTGGCCGGTGGAAAAGTTGCCGGAAGTGACGGTGGCCGACGCCATCACCCATCCGAACTGGTCGATGGGGCGGAAAATTACGGTGGATTCCGCCACGATGATGAATAAGGGGTTGGAGGTGATCGAAGCCCATTTTCTGTTCGGTGTGGACTACGACGCGATCGAAATTGTCATCCACCCCCAGAGTATCATTCACTCTTTAATCGAGTTGCAAGATACCTCGGTTTTGGCGCAGTTGGGATGGCCGGATATGCGGCTGCCCCTGCTTTACGCGATGTCTTGGCCGGAGCGAATTGATACGAATTGGGAACCACTGGATTTGGTGAAAGCGGGCAGTTTGACCTTTAAAGCCCCGGACGATCGCAAATATCCCTGTATGCAGTTGGCCTACGCCGCTGGACGGGCAGGGGGGACAATGCCGGCGGTTTTGAATGCGGCGAACGAGCAGGCGGTGGCGTTATTTTTAGATGAAAAAATTGGATTTTTAGAGATTCCGAAGATGATCGAAAAGGTGTGCGATCGCCACCGGACAGATAACTGCCAAAATCCCACATTGGAGGACATTTTGGAAAGCGATCGCTGGGCGCGGGAGGCGGTCAACGAAGCGAGTCAGGCTACCGATCAAAAAGTGGCGATTTCAATTTAAAAAAATCTGCATGATATAGCAACGAGCGCTGGCGTGGTTACACGCCGGGAAGGAAACTCTCAACAGACGAACGCGCACTGCTATAACAAAAAAACCCAGATATTCGATCTGGGTTTTTGATTCACTATCAATTGGGAGATTGACTTCCAATTGTGACCTTCGGACACCCAGAACAATTTTTCAATTGCCCCGAGTGACCCGACATCGATTAACCAACGATCAGATGATCAAAAAGTCACTGCTGTTGAGGCGCGGGAAGCTGCCGTCTTCCAACTCAACAAATCGGGCGACCGTGGAAACTCCTCCGGTGCCGCTGCCGTTGGCATCGTACTTCAGCGTTCCAGTTGCTTGTTCGTAAGCCAGCAGGGGGGTATTGATGTTGGCATCGCCATCACCGTAGAAGCCCGTCGGGACGAGAACCAACTGGTTCGGTCCGAGTTCGCTGGCAGGAACCCCCCCAACTAGCTCAAAGCCAAACCCGCCCGCCGCGGCATCCCGGCTGAACACGAGCAAGTCGTTATCCTCTGCATTGAAGTCGGTAATGAGGTCAGTTGCCGTTCCGGTAATCGCCGCCTTGAACTGGTACAAGAACCGGTCTTGACCGTCGCCACCCACGAGTACATCTGAATCGAAACCACCTTGGAGGGTATCGTCACCAGCTTCGCCGTTGAGGGTATCCGTTCCGGTACCGCCGAACAGGAAGTCATTCCCCCCTCCGGCAATCAAGGTATCATCGCCGGCGCCACCGCCAACAAAACCATCTGCAATTGTACCCCCCACGAGGAAGTCGTTGCCAGAACCCGTCCGGACGAAGTCGTTGCCGTCGCTACCCACAACGGTGTTGTTCCCCAGGGTATCCAGGATCGTAAAGCCGACATCGAAGCTGCCGCCGGAGATGCTGTCATTGCCGAGCATATTGGCGCTGGCGGACAGGAGGGTATCGCTGGTGCTTCCGAAGACGATGGTATCGTTGCCAGCGCCGCCGTCGAGGACGTTGCTGAGAGCCGTGGCGCTCGCACCGATAATGAAGTCGGCACCGGTTCCGCCGAACAGGCTGACCGTGAGGGGTACAGTAGACGTGCGGACGAAACCGCTGCCGTCGAGGGTATCGTTGCCTGGGCCCCCGTCCATGATGCTGAAGAACCCGAACAGGCTGTCATTGCCTTCGCCGCCGAACAGGGAGTCGGAGGAAAAGGCGGCGACGAGGGTATCGTTACCGAAACCGCCGTCTAAGGTGCTGCCTCCCGCAAAGCCTTCCAAGGAACTGAAAATGCCTTGGGTGGTCAAGTCGCTGGAGGTGTTGGTGGAAAGCAAGTCATCCCCGCCACCGCCGACCACGGAATCCTGAGCCGCGAAACTGAGGATGGTATCGTTGCCCTCTCCACCGTCGAGGAGGTTTTGGCCGTCTCCAAATTGACCGATCGCACCCCGGATGGAGTCATCCCCACCGCCGCCGATCAGTGTCACTTGGGTCAAACCGACCAGGGCGGTGTCCGTGTTAAAGGCGCTGAGGCGATCGCTCGGGTTTTGAGCCCATAGGGTATCGTTGCCCAAATCCCCGGAGTTGTAGGACAAACTTCCCACGGCCACAATGGAATCATTGTCCTGACCGCCGTAGAGGCTATCTCCGGTGTTGACCCCGACGATCGTGTCATTACCGATGTTACCGCTGACGAAGTTGTTGCCTTGGTTTGCGCCCCCAACGGCCGGGGGGACGACGATGCCAATGTTGCTCACACCGGAAGCGTTGTAGAAGCCGAGTTGGTCGTCTCCCTTGCCCCCGTACATCGAATCGCCACCCTGCAAGCCACCCAAAATGGTGTCTTCGTCCTGATTCCCGAATAGATAGTTTCTGGCTGCGACACCGATAACGAAATCTCTTCCGGCTCCTCCGTAGAGGGTCGCGGAGAGATCCGACGACAGGGTATCGCGACCGTCTTCGCCGACGAGGGCCACTCCGCTGGCGCGACCTTGTAGGGAGTCGTTTCCGGGGCCGGCAAATATGGTATCGCCTTCACCTTGGGCGGTGAGGAGGTCGTTGCCGCTGATGTCGCTGCCGATGAGGCTATCTCCGTAAACCAGACTTCCGCCCAGGGTGGAAGTGGTGATGGTGTCATTTCCTCCGATCCCCAGGATGGTATCTGGCTTGGGGGCAAAAGGTGCGTCCTGATTATATGAATCAGGACCGTTGGTAAGAATGGTTGGACCTGTTCCGGATGTCATTTTGTTTCACTCCTCCGCAATGATGTTCTTGAGCCGTTGGGACGACAGACACTGCCTGAAACACCAGAGTTTGTTCGGCAGTAGTTTAACCTTTTTAGCCTCAGCAAGTCTAGTCCCTTGCCCACACGCCCGCCGGCGATGTCTGTAAGACCGTTTCGGATCTCTGGGGTCTATGATCATCGGTTCTGCGATCGCGTTTCCCTGAATCGTCTTCTAATCACTACTCTTAAAGATTGATTTGGATACCCATGAGGTTTAGACGGAACATCTTAATCTCGGGTTCCTTTTCGGCTCTCAGTCCGATCGCTTCGGGCTTGAAAAAAGCCGGAAGCCGTTGAGAAGGGCCGTCCGAGAACGGTGATTTCTCATGGGGACTCCCCTCCGTTTTAACCGCATTCAATTGATGCCAACGCCCCTCCAAAGTGACAGGTTGAGCCTCGATTTTATCGGGGCGATCTGTCGGATTTCATCCCCCGAGCGGGAGAAACAAGAAACAGAATCTCGGCGGTCGAAAGGGACAAATTCCGGGGAGTTCGATCCCCGAAGCCTCCATTGGTATAGACTCCGGTTGTCTGGCGATCGCGATCGCTCAGGCGACGACCGCCGGCGACGACCGGGTGGCACTCGGCCGACCTCCCCGGGCGATTTCCTCAATCAACTGCAGTTGTTCCGACAACAACTTGGAGAGATCGTAACGCTCCAAAACCGTCTGGCGGGCGCGATCGCGCAATTCAGCCATCCGGTTCGGGTGATCGAGTACCTCGTCAACGCGATCGGCGATTTGCTTGGGGGAAAAGAAATCCACCAACAAGCCATTGTAGCCGTCCTGAATCACCTCCCGGACGGGGGCGGTGTCGGAACCGACGACGAGGCAACCTGTGGAAAGCGTCTCTATCATAGACCAGGACAGGACAAAGGGTCGAGTTAAATAGATGTGGACGTCGGAGGCTTGGATCACTTTCAGGTATTGGCCGTAAGGTAACGGGCCGACAAAGTGAATGCGGGACAGATCCAGGGGGAACTGTTCGAGCATTTTTTGCTTGTAACTCACGCCGTCCGGCAGAGATTTACCGTAGCAAACTCGCTCCGAACCGACAACGATCGCGTGGCAGTTGGGCCTCCTCTCCTGTATATACGCCACCGCTTCGATGAATTCTGGAAAACCCCGATAGGGTTCCATGCCGCGGGCGACGTAAGTGACGATCTCATCCACCCCACTCAAGTCCAAATTGGGCAGGGTCAACTTTGCCGTCGGGTCGGGTTTGAAGTAGGAGGTATCCACGCCGTCATGAATGACGGAAATCTTCGATTGCAGTTCCGCAGGAAACTGCGATCGCTGCCACTCGGTCGGCGAAATCCCCCAATCACAAGAGTATAGATCGATCAGGATCGGAGAATTCTTGACCCGAATCCGGGCCATGTCGTCCACGGTCAGGGGATCGGCGGGGTCGAAATCCGCGTCCGACCCTTTCGAGCGGTAAAACCATTCAAAATAGCAGAACAGGGGCGAATCTGGAAAGGCTTCCTTGACAAATAGCGTCGGACCCCAGCCGGAATGGCCGCAGATGATATCGGGGACGAAGCCCTTGGCTTTCAGTTGTTCGGCCATCCGGTACACCGCCTGACCGTAGATGACGGCACTTTCCAAACCCCGGACATATTGGTGTGTTTCCCCACTCGGGTTGCGGGTGGGCTTGAACAGGGCTTTGGTGACGCCGGGGATGTTCCACTCGGGGCGCTCGTTTTTGGTTCCGAAAACAATTTGGTTGTTGGGGTCTGCGCCGAGGGCGGTGATGATGTGCCGGTATTGGGCTGGAAAGTTGGGGTGTAGGAATAATGCTCGCATGGTGAACCAGAAATTGGGCGATCGACATCAGGGGGAAGGGGCGCGGCAGATCCACACGCAGTCCCTCGGGACGGTTTGGCTGTCTTTTTCCAAAATTTCGTAGCCGAGATGGGTGAGAAATTTTTCCATCAGACTATCCGTCATCACCGAAAAGGCGGTTCCCTGGCGGCGTCCAAGCAGGTTTCGATCCCAATCGGCGAGGAATTTCTGCCAGCCGAGGTTGCTGAGGGTGTCGGTGTGGTGAAACAGACAGAGCCGATCGCCCTTCAACAGCGGGGGGATGCGGGTCAGGTAGTTGAAAATATCCCGGGGTTCCAGGTGAACCATCGTATCGTAGCAAAAACACACGTCCAAAGATTGCGGTTCGATGCCGTCGAGGGTGAGGCCGTCGAGTTTGACATAGCGGACCCGTTCTTCTCCGAGTCGCGATCGCGTCGCCTCCAACATCCGACTGGAAATATCCGCGCACACCAGGCGATCGCAATATTTGAGCAGCATGGCCGCCGTCCGCCCCCCTCCAATTCCTATTTCTAACACCGCGTGGTGTTTCTGGATGTAAGGGGCGATAAACCGATCTTCGATGATCGCCTCGTATTCGGCCCGGGAATTCGCCGCCCCCGCTGCCTTGCCGATCCACTCGTCCCCGATGTGGACGAAATCCGGACTCGCACTGGTCCAATTTTGGGCGTATTCGTCCCAAGCTCCTTCGTAGTCAATTTTGATACTCTCGCTCACCGCTGCCTGCTTGACCTCCTGTGGGGGTACGCTGTCATTTTCGGGTCCGGACTCATCCCAACCCAGATCCCAGCCGAGAAATTGCGCCAACCGGCGGTTGTGGGGACGGAAATAGTCCCGCAACTGTCGGCGGATCGGTTCCGGGACGGGGGAATAGTTGCCCGCATTGTAGCGATTGTAATGGTTGAGGTGGTACTCAGGTAGCTCCAGAAACTCGAAGACTTGACGGACGGCGGTTTCCGGATCGCCATACAGATCCTCGCTGCGGAGGATGAGGAACTGTTCCCGGGGAAAGACGGACATCCACCGCCGCAACTGATCTACATAAATGCCCCGGGATAAATAAGTATAGTTTTGGTGGTTGAAACTGTAATAGGTCGGGTCGGCGAGGAGTTTTTCCGTTTCCAAGAGCAGCCGTTCGGGTTCGGCTGCGATCGCCTCCTTGATCGACAGCGGTTCGCATCCCAGGCCGACTTCCCAATAATAGTGAGAAATGGCGCGATCGACGGGATCTCTCAACAACACGATCAATTTCACTCCGGGACACCCTTCGTAGAGGCGGCGGGGAACCTGGGGATGGAATAAATAGTAGGGGGACCCCTCCCCACTCAGCAGGTGTCCGTCCGCGGCCGGGGGAAATTGCGATCGGTACCAGTCCCAGCCGCGATCGTAGTGGAGGGTGAAAAAGTGGATTTCTTTACCCGTCGCCGGGAGAATCCGGGGATGTTGGCAGAGATATTGATACAGGGAATTGGTCCCCCCTTTTTGGGTGCCGATGATGATAAAGTGTGGCGGGGGTGCGATCGCGCCCGCTTCATCGCCCCTCGACGGCAAAACCCTATCTCCCGGTTCCATACCCACTCAGTTCAGTTTGGCTCATTCCCAATTTATTAGGGGTCGAGAGAGATGTTACCATCTCCCCCTCCCATTCAAAACCGTGCATGAGACTTTCACCTCACACGGCTCCTAGTTCAGCCGTCTCGTTGTCATGAGTACGACTCTTGCTTTGACTACCATCTATGGCAGTCTTAGCATCGTGACAGTGGCGGTGCAGCAATTGGAGGTTCTTGTAATCATCCTTTCCGCCGAGGCATCTAGGGATGATGTGGTCGGTTTCCAATTGGTCTTCTATAGTGAAATGCTGCCCGCACCATTTGCATTTGCCTTTCTGGTCTTTTAGTAGTCGGGCTTCTCGGTTTGAGATTTCTGGTGATTTCCCTCTCCTTGTTGCCCAGTAGACC